>JABJAN010000011.1 GCA_018666135.1 Alphaproteobacteria bacterium
ATGTGGAGATTGAACAGTCAATAATTTTGTAACATTGCGTGCCTGTTTGGCAATAAACTGCATGGATGGACCTATACCTGATATTTGAGCAAATCGAAATAATGTTTTAATAGTTGCTGGACCTGGAATGCCGATGCGAATGGGAAGTTGGTTGCCGTCTTTACGTATACGCCTCTCCCAGGCAAGTACGATTTCTGCGTCAAAACAAAATTGGGTTTCTATATACATATCCAAATTATCTTTTATAGCCAATTCATTTTTCTCATCTAGTGCCAGCCTTGCTGCATCCTGCAATATATCTGGCGAGCCCTCTGGATGACCTGCTACGCCAATTTTTCTAATCCCATTAGCCTGTAAGATACCTGTATTCAGAATTTGTATGCTGCTATCAAAATCACCAACAGGCTTATCAACGCCGCCACCAATAACAAGCACCTCAGATATATGTGCTTTTGTGGCAAGGTCTTGTGCGATATTTTCCAATTGCTTGGCATTTTCAATAGACCGCGCAGCAATGTGAGGGATAGGAACCATTCCCTCATCATGCAATCGACAAGCAACTGCCAATGTATCAGCTGGATCTGAGCCAGGCAAAAACGTCACATTTACACAAGTTCCTGGTTGCAAAACATCTATAAAGCTAGCAACCTTGCCTGCGCCAGCTGGCGTTACTTCTATAGACCAGTCTGATGCAGCAGACCTTAACATATCAATGGTTAGCGACATAACATTGTATCCTAATAAATTTATATCTCTGTTGTGTAGGATATTTTAACGCATAATGTGGCCAGCTAACGCCGATGTTCAGCTTATTTTCGACATTTATAAAATAGAAAGGTCATTTTTTAGATAATAACAGCAGGTATCATTTGAGCTGCTGATTTTTTTAACGATGTCCTCTAGCGATTATTTCAATATTTCAAATCCGCCATTAGCAATTAAATCTCGAAGTTTTTCAGACCCAAATTCATTTTCTATTTGGTTTGCCAATTTTTCTGCTTCATTTTCAAGCTCATCTGAACAAGAAATGGGTGTTCCCCTTCTCCAATCTTCAAGATAATCATCGCTTTTATCTGCCCCAGCGCGCATAGCAGCTTCATCAATAGCAAGGGCAAAACGTCTATGTAACTCTCGCTTCGCTTGGGTTCGGTTTCTTCCTCTACCCGTTTCTGCTACAATTTGCGCAGGGATATCGCGCCAATAAATTACCAAAATTTGTGACATTTATTTCTTCAATCTTTACATAAAAAAACTGCAGAAAAACGTTTAACCTGCATATCTTATATTAGGCTATTTGCGCTTTTTGCTGTTTTTGAGCTATCAGTAATTTGGCTGTTTCTACCGCAACTGCTGCATCTCGGCAATAGGCATCAGCGCCAACAGATTGTGAAAATGCCTCATTTAAAGGCGCACCGCCAACCAACACAATATAATCATCTCTTATACCCTTCTCCACCAACGTATCTACCACAATTTTCATATAAGGCATCGTTGTTGTAAGAAGTGCAGACATACCAAGAATATCAGGCTTATGTTCTTCAATCGCCGCAAGATAATTCTCAACTGGATTGTTAATTCCAATATCAATTACCTCAAAGCCAGCACCCTCCCACATCATCGATACAAGATTCTTGCCAATATCATGAATATCACCTTTTACCGTCCCTATAACAGCCTTACCAACCTTTGGTGCGCCTGTCTCTGCCAATAATGGTCGCAATACAACCATGCCAGACTTCATCGCATTCGCCGCCATTAAAACCTCCGGAACAAATAAAATGCCATCCCGAAAATCTATGCCTACTATCGTCATACCCTCAACTAAAGCCTTGGTTAAAACATCATACGGTGTCCATTGCCGACTTAATAATATTTCTACGCTCTCTACTATCTCTTCTTGAAGACCATCATACAAATCATCATGCATCTGTTGGACAAGTTCTTCATCATCTAATTCAGATAAAATAATCTCTACTTCTTCTGTCATATATGCCTCCAAATGAATAAAAAACTATATCGTTACATTATCTATTGTTTGTTTTTTATAATTGATTCTATTTAGTCATTTTTACAAAACGTAAATATGCTATTTAGAAAAAATATTATGGGATGAGGATGCGCGGAAATTAGCATAAAATTCTGCTAAACGCGTCTATTTGTATGATTTTCACGACATTATTAAATTCAGATATATTCTAACAGCTGATGAAGCTATGAGTCTGCCTGATTATCATCTGAATATTTTGTCATAATCGGCACTGACATTATTGCAAACAACAAGGATATACCTGTTAAACCAAAGGCTTTAAATGTAACCCATGAATCTGTAGATAATGTTCGCCACGCAATTTCATTAGCAATTGCGGTAACAGTAAACATGGTAATCCAGACAATTCCAAGATAATTCCAGCCAGTTGCTGTCAGCGATATTTGTTTACCAAGCAAAGAACGCATTGGCTGTTTTCCAAAAATCTGAGCAACAGATAGAATAACCGCCAGTAACCCGCTAATCACGGTTGGTTTAATTTTGATAAAAAAATCATCTTCAAAAAAGAGTGTTAATCCGCCGAAAAAGGCAACTGCCACACACCCAAATGCAGCTAACATAGGTATTCTTCTATCTAGCTGCCAGATGATTCCAAGAGAAATCACAGTAGCAATAATAAGCACAGCTGTTCCCCAAAATATCCCTGCAAAATAATTAGTCGCAAAAAATAGAAATAAGGGCGCAAATTCCAATAATGGCCTGCTTGATTTAGTCTGTGTATCAGCCGTGTTTGAGTGTGAATTTTCTGCCATCAGGCAACCTCTCTATTAATTTGTAAACAACAAAATTCTGCAGTTTCACGCAGAAGATCTGGGTTCTTCGGCTGCAGCCTTGCTGCCTCACCTAATTGTCGGCGCCAGTATTTAGCGCCCCTCTCACCTGCAAATAATCCTAACATATGGCGGGTGACTTGATGCAACATTCCGCCATTTTGAATAACAATATCTGCATAATCTGCCATCTTATCAGCAATCGTAAACCTGTCTGTCGAAAGCGCGTCGTGGGTATGCGCAGTAAGTTCTGCTAAAATATAGGGCGTTTTATACGCAGCCCTGCCAAGCATCACGCCATCAAATTCACTCTGTTTTTGAATAATGTCAAACTTTTCAGTCAGTCCCCCATTTAGAATGATAGTAAGGGCCGGATTTTCAACAGCTAATCTAGAAACACGTTGATAATTTAAAGGCGGAATATTTCTGTTTTCCTTCGGACTTAGACCGTTAAGCCAAGCTTTACGAGCGTGAATATAGAATAGTGAAATGCCTGACATATGTATTTTTTTAATAAATTCATCCAAGCCAGTATCAATATCCATATCATCAACACCAATTCTACATTTAACAGATACAGGCTTTTCTGTTGCCTCCTGCATTGCTGACACGCAAGCCTGAACAATCTCTGGCTCTGCCATAAGACACGCCCCAAACCTGCCAGATTGAACCCTATCTGATGGACAGCCCACATTTAGATTATATTCATCGAAACCATATTCTTCTGCACGTTTTATTGCTTTATAAAGTTTTTCTGGGTCACTCCCTCCAAGCTGAAGGGCAAGCGGATGCTCTGAAATATCATGATTCAGAAATCGATTCGGATCAGCATAACATATTGCATCCGCTGTAACCATTTCTGTGAATAATAGCGCTGATGGTGCCAATAATCTGTGAAAGTACCGACAGTGGCGGTTGGTCCAGTCCATCATCGGCGCTACACATAATTGACGATTTATCCCATCATCAAATTTATTGATATTTTTCATGCAGAACATAGAATTCAATTAATTGCGAATTCACCCTTATGTAGATTTATTTCTCTGACCAACTCACCACAGATATTAAAAATTATGTTTCTAGTAAGCTTAGATAAACAAATGATAGAAGGATATACATGAAATGTTGGTAATAAGAAAGTGTAGCGATAAATATCGCGCCATGCGCTGATAAAAAAAATCTGTTTTAGAAATAAAAATAACACAACACATCATTAATCCTTATTCATACTTTTTGAAAGAAAGTTTAAATTATTAATAGTTCTTATCATTCTATTTAATTCACCCCGATTATATGCCACATTTATTCTAGCCATAACAGATTTACCATTCGATAAAGGTGTGAACGTGAAACCGACACATGACAGTCTAATTTTTTGGGGAACTAGAGGGGGATTACCCGCAGGCTCACTGACATCAGCTAGCCTTGGTCTTGCCACATCTTGTGTTGAATTGAGATTATCAGACAGACATATAATATTAGACGCTGGCTCTGGGATTTCGTTATTTGGACAAGAAATTAATGATGATGACACAAGACCAATTGATATCCTAATTGGACATTATCATTTTGATCATTTAATCGGATTACCCTTTTTTGCACCCTTATTTTCAAATAAGAAGCAAATTAGAATTTTTCTTCCCAATCTTGATAATAATCTTGGAATTGAAACAATTGATAAGCTAATTTCGCCGCCCTTATTTCCAATAACACGCGACATGTTTTCTAATACCGTTAGCTTTCATAGCTTTGTTCCAGGAGAAACACTAAATCTAAGCTCAGAAATTTCTATTAAGAGCTCCCTTTTCCCTCATCCCGGTCAGAATTGTGGGTATCGCATCTGCCAGTCTGGCATTAATAAATTATGCTATATTTCAGATATTGAAAATAGTGACCAAAATACCCTTCAAGATGTCGTGAATTTCGCCAAGGATAGTGACCATCTTATTATCGACAGCTCTTATAATGATGAGGAAATAATTACTAAAAAAGGATGGGGACATTT
This sequence comes from Alphaproteobacteria bacterium, assembly GCA_018666135.1. Lineage (GTDB taxonomy): Bacteria > Pseudomonadota > Alphaproteobacteria > Puniceispirillales > Puniceispirillaceae > UBA5951. The sequence continues at coordinate 4,823 of JABJAN010000011.1, forward strand.
AAGCCTTGGGGATATCAAAATTATCGCAAAGCAAATTCCAGAAACTCAGATATTTTTATATCATCACGACATTTTTAAATCAGATGATGCAATCATAAATGATTCAGCTCATATTTTATCTGAATGTGACAATGTAAGATTAGCCAAACAATTTGATAAAATTCAGCTAGCGTAAGAATTGAAACAGGGATGTAACTCCAAGTTGAAACAATGCATCTGAACTATCGAATTTTCCACGTATGAAACTTTTTGGAATATGTGTTAATGTCACTGTGACAAGGGCTTGCGCGCCTGCAGAGCGTGGCAGATCCGAGAAAAGTGCCATTTCCCCAAAAACCTCATTATCTGACAATGTTGCAAGTGTCACATTATTACCATTTATCTCTTTCACAATTTGAATCATACCAGATTTAATTAAGAACAGACTATCTCCTGGGTCTCCTTCTTTGAAGACCCACTCTGCGCGTTCTAAAATTAGTGTTGAGGGTTTATCACTCATCAAGAACCTCCAAATCCTAAATTTATTTTCGCCTTTTCAATTCGCTGAATTGTATAATCACTAACAGCTGTTAAAAACCTATCTTCTGTTTTAAATCGACTAATAAACAGATCTTTCTCGAATATATATATTTTACACTTTTCGGCAGCTATCGCCCAACATCCTAGTTGAACATTAAGAATTAGGTTAGGTGCGTTTAAAATTACTGGACCTGTTAATGTACAAGCAGCATTTTTAGATGCTTTTGAAATCAATGCCTCATCATCAATTAAATACACAGTCCCATGCTCTAGAAAATAACCATTATTATCCTCTGGGTCTGGCTGATAAATAATTTCATCTGCATCAACTTGTCTTTGAAATTGCATCAAATGCATAAAGTCCATTTGCGACATGACATTTTCCTAGATAATTTTTGGTTTATTCTTGTTACACTACTATTCAAATAGTGGTTGTTCATAAGTAAATATTCAAACATTATTTTTCTAGCAACCTAACCTTATGTCTGATTAGCTCTATTTAACTTAAAAAATCTTATGCTAACTGATATGCTACAAAAGCTACAGTTTTTATACATTTAAAGAACATAATTCATTTTAACTATTTTCCCCCTTTTTTTAAAGGATACCTATCATGAATATAGAACATTTTATTTTTTCAGACGCTCCACAAAGAGTAGGACCCTTCAGCCATGCGGTTAGAGCTGGTGAGTTTTTATTTGTAACTGGTCAAATGCCAACCTTAAAAGATGACAAGTCTGTTTTGGTATCAGGCGGTATAGAAGCGCAAACTACTCAAGTAATGGAAAATTTAGACGATGTATTAAAACACGCAAATACAAATTTTGATAAGGTGATTTTTGCCAGAGTATATTTAGTAAATTTTCAAGATTTTGATAAGATGAATGCAATATATGAGCGTTATTTTACCCCTGGCAAACTGCCTGCTAGAACCTGTATTGGGGTTACTGGTTTAGCTGTTGGTGCATCTGTAGAAATTGATTTTATTGTCGCACTCTAATCCTTATATACGCACTTATCATGATTACTCTTAGCCGCAATATGATGGCATAATACCATTATAATCCCCTGATTTTTTTTGCGTTTCTGCATAAAATCCATCTTCAGCATATCTCTTGCACCTGCCACAATAACCATCCTTAATTAGATATTTTCCTATATCTCCTAATTCTGCTATCGCACATCGACCAATTAACCTATCATATGAGACCTGTCCATTTAACCTGCATATAGCTTGCTTCCCTGATAATAAATGATGCAATATTATGCGCGCTTCCTGTCCTTTTGCGGTATTTAATTCATCACAAGTCAGGCCTTGAATCCGGATAGGAATTTGCCCTACTTCTATTGTGTCCCCATCTCTTATTTTTGTAACAGGCCCTTCCAAAATGGCTTGCGCAAATAAGGGCTTTACCAGGACGTATAGTAAAAAAATAATAACCAGATACCGCATTGAACACTCTTTAAATAAACGTATAATTACATAAGAATACGCTTATATAAATATCACACAAGCCGTTTATCTGGCGTATTCATATGGATAAAAAGAGTTAAGCAAAACTAGGCTCAGAAGCTTAAGGTGAGAGTAAGAAGCATTATTATTTTTTCAATATTTTAAGACGTGTTTTAGAAACAGCATTCGCATGCGCGTCAAATCCTTCATATCGTGCAAAAATCTCCGTTTTTGGCGCAACTTCTTTAAACCCGCTTTCAGTCACCTTGCCAATCGATATTGTTTTCATAAAATCCATTACCCCTAAAGGGGAATGAATTGCCGCCGCTCCTGAAGTTGGTAATACACAATTTGGTCCAAGCAAGTAATTGGCAAGAGAACCTGCACTATAAACACCAAGCATGATCTCGGATGCATTTATAATTGATGGAACATAGCTCTCAGCCTCCTCTGATAAGATCTGGAGATGTTCAGGCGCATAGTCATTCACAAATTGAATGGCTTGTGTTTTGTTTTCGGCTATTACAATCCCTCCTTGTCGACTAGATAATACGGCGGTAGCATATCTAGCCCTCTCCTCTGAAATCTGGGAGAGATAAAAGGGTATTTTTTCACGTATTTGTTCTGCCAATTTTTCCGACCAAGTTACGATAAAGCCAGATGAATCTTCGCCATGTTCACATTCTATCAAAATATCAAGTGCTGCCAGAGCTGGGTCAATTGTATCATCAACCAAAATCATTGCCTCGCTTGGACCTGCTGGCAAACGAGAACTAATTTTAGATGCAAGGAGCTGTTTTGCAGCAATAAACCATGGGCTTCCAGGACCTTCAATTTTTAAACATTTGGGGATAGATTCAGTGCCAAATGCGGCGGCAGCCACTGCTTGTGCTCCCCCTGCTTTAGCCACTAATTCAACACCCGCAAGCCTTGCAGCTACCAGCGTTGCGGGGTCAACCATGCCGTCTGGTCCTGGCGGTGTTAATATAACGGGTTCTGCAACACCGGCTACGATTGCTGGTATTGATGTCATCAAGGTTACAGAAGGAAAAGATCCTTTTCCACGCGGAGAATAAAGAGCAACAGGGCTAATTGGTACTGTTTTTTCTCCTACATGAACGCCAGGTCTAATTTCAACTCGCCAGTTAGGGTCAGGTTTTTGATATTCGTGAAAACGGCGAATATTATCAGCAGCATATTCAAGTGTATCAATAAATTTTGTATCAAGCTTATCAAAGGCAGCGTTAAAATCTTGTTTTGTCGCCATAATCGTTTTTGCTGTTAGCGCGTTTGCTTTATCAAATTGGGCTCCAAATCTTGCAATTGCAGTATCTCCTTCTAATCGTACTGCCTCTATTATTTCAGGAACGCGATCAAGAAAAAAGCTCAGATCATCTTCTGTTCTTTTAAGCAAATCTGAATAATCATCTGATGACAGAGTAGATAGACGATACACGCTAAATGAAGTTTGGTTTGACATTGTTTATTACTTTTTTCCAAAATGAGCTGTCGGGCAATTCGCTTAATAAAAAGACTAAACCGCTATAAAAAGATAACGCAGAAAGCGTATTTTTCAAATAGCGCTATACTAGTTAAATTTAGCTTTATTCTCTATTCTAAATTCAGCGTAAAAATATTTCTAGCTTGTTTATCTTGAACAGAAATCACCCAACAATCTGGATCTCTATTAATTTCCCTTGTAATTTGCTCTGTGATTATATGCGCAGGTTGTGGGGCGCCATTATTCAAACATTCCCAAATTTCATTGTCATCAAAATCAAATCTTCTATGAAAAAGATGCACATTCTCTCTGCTTGTCTCTAGCTCCAGAAAAATGGCACCTGCATCTGGGTCTCCTTTTTTATGAACACAGGCAGAAATAGCATGATTATCTGCATTGCGCAGTGCAGCAGACACAATAAAGTTAGTTTTAAGCCTCATAACTAAACATTCTGTTTCCAACTGATTGGCACACAAAACCCATATATTTATGGTTCTGTAACGCCCTTTTTAAAAATCGGTGCATCTGCCTTTTTGCTCCCAGTCACCATATCTTGTAGGCTCTGGTCCCTTTGGCCCGCCCGTTTCAGTAACCAGATTCGGGTCTGAGCTTATTTCCACTGCCACATCTGACATATCATTTGCTAGATTTTCTTTCTCCCCTGAATTATCAAATGATTCCTCTGATAAGCTGCTTACAGGCTTGGATAGCAAAATCGAGGCGTCTATATCTAATTTAGAATTTGGTTCAACATTAGTTTGGTTTTTGGCGCGCTTAGAGGTCAATTTATTACCCTTTAAAAGTTAGTTGTAGTTTTTACTCCCTAAAAACTGGATAGCATGCTACTGATTTACAAGGCTAGTAAATCATTTAGTCATTATCTTTTTACATTTTTACGCCAACTCAATTATTTTTATTCGCTAGGTAAATGACCCTCTTTTTTGAAAAACTTCTTCCAAACTATTCAATATGATACAAAAAACAGACACAACATCACGTAAAATCAGCCTTGATATTCTTCATGCGATTTTAAATAATGAAGCACTTGCGCATGAGTTATTTACCAATGACAGCCCATGGGGTGAACTGTCAACGAGGGATAGGGGGTTTGCACGTCTTTTGGTAATGAGTTCAATTCGCCATTATGGTCAGCTAAATATCTGTATCAATTCTTTTTTAAAAAAACCCCCTAAACCAAAATTACGAACCATTTTATTACTTGGTGCAACTCAGTTACTGGTTCTGAAAACCGAACCACATGCAGCTATCCATACCAGTGTTTCACTGGCAAGGCAGGTAACGGGTGATGCCTATACAGGCTTAGTAAATGCGGTGCTGAGAAAAATCTCGCAAACTGGAAAAACAATATTTGATACAACTAACCCGATTGATAATTTACCTTATGACTTCAGAGATGATTGGGTGTTAAATTGGGGGAAAGTAGCCGTTGAGCAAATTATGTCCCTTGCCCAAAAACAAGCCCCTCTTGATATCACCTTAAAGCATACATCTTCTCAAATGATATCTCACTGGTGCAAAAAATTATCTGCAAAACCACTCTCCGCAAATAGTCTTAGATGTACTCCTGTCTCTGATGTTGCAGAATTACCTGGCTATGAAACTGGGGAATGGTGGGTGCAAGATTGCGCAGCAGCGATGCCTGCGCGCTTGATGGGAGATGTCTCTGGAAAAGATATTATAGATTTATGTGCAGCTCCTGGCGGTAAAACAGCGCAACTTATTTCAGCTGGGGCAAATGTAACAGCCATAGACCAAAGCGCATCACGAATAACCCGTTTGGATGAAAATTTGAGCAGGCTGTGTCTTGATGCAGAAATCATTTGTGCAGACGGGCGATTGTTTGAGCCTTTGCGGCTAGTAGATGGTGTGCTGTTGGATGCGCCATGCTCTGCGACAGGTACTCTGCGCCGAAGACCAGATGTTTTGTTTGGCAAAACCTCTAAACAGATATCAGAGCTGCAGTCTCTGCAAATAGAGCTCGCATTGACAGCGGCAAAATGGATCAAAGCAGGTGGAATCTTAATTTATGCTACCTGCTCTTTGCAAAAGCAAGAAGGAGAAGATGTCATCGAAGCCCTATTATCAGATTCCAACTCAAGACTTTTAATTGACCCTATTTCTGAAAAGGAAGCTGGCGCTTTTTTTACGCCCACGCCACAAAAAACGGCTAATCACATAACCAACACTACAGACTATCTTCGAATATTACCAAACCAGTTAATTTCTAATAAAGTGGATATAGACGGTAATGATGGTTTTTTTATTGCTAGATTTAAAGTAAAATAACGGCTAGCAAAAAATTATATTTTAGCTCTATTATCATACCAATATTGGTATTTATATCTGTGATATTGAGAATAAACAGTGTAAATGCAATAAAATAAATATAACAAAACTGGAAGATCTATTGTGAGCCTGCATTTAGAGAAAACAGAACAATCTGCAAGCTATTTTAAACAATTATATAGACGCTCTGGGCTATTCAGATGGCAATTAAAGCCTTCTTTTCCTGTTGATATTAATCGATTTATTCCGCCATCTGACCCTTGGCGCGGTATAGCCAAAAACGGTCAAGATATTCTGCATTCTGGGCTTCCTAGCGACAGAAATGTGCCTGCGTATTTTACCTTTGATTGGCTTCGAGATATAAGAGACTTTGGAGGAGATAGGGCAAGAAAATTTGCACGGGACGAAATCACATATTGGCTTTCAGAAAATACTAGCTGGGATGCAAATCGCTGGCACCCAAAATTTTTAGGAGATAGGCTAAGCAATCTTATTTTTGTGTATAAATGGTATGCAAGCTCTGCCTCTGAAAATTTTCAACTAAAATTATTATCACAGTTGGCAGTAGAATCTCAGTGTTTAGCGCTTGATTGGCAGAATCAATCTACAATTGATGACCAGATATCCTCACTGCGAGGATTGCTAATCACGCAATCTGCCTTTAATGCAAAACCATCAGAAATGCGCCCTTTAATTCAAATTTTTGAACGCAAAGTAAATGAAGTTTTAAATCAGGATGGGGGTCATATTTCTCGCCAGCCAGAAACCCATTTTCAAGTTATGACACAGATATTTGAGTGTCGTGTTGCCATTGCACAAGCTGGTATCACGGATGTTTTATCTCTTGATAATACACTTACTAAGATGGGTGCAATCGCAAAAATGTGGCGCTCTGGGGCAGGTAATTTTGCTCATTTTCATGGTGCTGGCATAACCAATGCATCTCGAATAGAAGATGTTGTAAAGAGATGCGGTCCTGCAGGAAAAGTAACTCGCCATGCTAAACAAACAGGTTTTGTTCGTTTATCATCAGGCAGAACTACACTTATTATGGATTGTGCGGCGCCCGTAAGACCAATTCCATTTAATGCAGCTAGCATTGCCAGTTTTGAAGTGCATCTAGGAAGCACGCCCTTCATTGTTAATGCAGGTCAATTATCAAACGAAAAGGGCGTAAATGCAGCTTTTTGCAAAACCGCGGCACATACCGCATTAACATTAGATAATTTAAACAACTGCATTGATGCGCATGACAACCATGATATCGTTAGCGCCTTAGATATTGGACCAGCAACAGGTGGTATGCTTACTCGTTTGGTTCATGATGGCTATCTGAGTTCACATGGAATCTCTCATGAACGACAAATTTATCTTACCACTGGCGGCGGTAATATTCGCGGCTCAGACACCCTTAGATATAAAGGTAGCCCAGGAAAAATTCCCAAGACCTGTATCATCCGCTTTCATTTACATCCAAGAGTCAGCTCTGCCATGGTTAATAATGGTTCCATTGTAATCAAAATCAGTTCGCAAAAAGCAGGGTGGGTGTTTAAATGTAGAGGCGCTAATCCAGTTCTTGAGCCTTCGGTCTATTTTGAAGGCAGTCAGAGATTAAGCTGTCAGCAAATTACTTTACGAATTTATGCAGAAGATATTCGCCAGCTTTCTGAGAAATCTATAAATTGGTCGTTCAAAAGACAATAGGTTTTCTTTTGTATTATGCAAATATCATGATGATTAGGTATTTTTTTATGATCATTCTGCTTTTTAGATGACAAATCAATTGCACCTGACTAGCTGCTTTGCCATAACATAAAAAAATCTAAAAATATTCAAAGTTAGAAAAATCATGTCTGAATCTATTCTGCCAATTCGCCGTGCCTTGATATCTGTTTCTGATAAAACAGGACTTATAATTCTTGCTAACGCTCTTCGTACTGCAGGCGTTACACTCCTATCAACGGGAGGCACAGCGAAGAGCCTACGAGAGGCTGGGTTTGATGTTACTGATGTATCAGATGTTACTGGATTTCCAGAAATAATGGATGGACGTGTGAAAACACTTCACCCAGCTATTCATGGTGGTTTGTTAGCAAAACGAGATAAACAGGAACATATGAGTGCTATTGCCGAGCACCAAATAGAGCCTATTGATTTGCTTGTTGTGAATTTATATCCCTTTGAGCAGGTTGTTGCTAAGGGTGCAGATAATCAGACGGCAATTGAAAATATTGATATTGGTGGTCCTGCGATGATACGTGCATCTGCTAAAAACCATGATTTTGTGACAGTAATCACCTCTCCAGAGCAATATTCATCTTTGATTGATGTGTTGTCTGAGCATTCTGGGACTAGTATTGGTTTTCGTCGCTCTCTTGCGCAACAAGCATTTGCGCGCACATCTGCCTATGACCATGCAATAGCACTGTGGATGTCATCTCATCTTGATACAGGCAAATATTCAAAATCTAAGCCAGATTTATATATTCAAGCTCCTGCTATTCAAACACTAAGATATGGCGAGAACCCGCATCAAACAGCTGCAATATATGCCACGGATTTATCAACTCCTTCTGTTCTGACTGCCAAACAAATACAAGGAAAACCGTTATCTTATAATAATGTAAACGACACGGATGCTGCTCTGAGACTTGTATGTGAATTCTCTGGACCAACGATTGCCATTATCAAACATGCAAACCCTTGTGGGGTAGCAACAGCAGCCAGGCTTCAAGATGCATGGCAAGAGGCATATTTGTGCGATACGGTAAGCGCTTTTGGCGGCATTGTTGCCTCAAATACCACTATCGATGAAGACACAGCTCGCTCCATTACATCCATCTTTAGTGAGGTGGTAATCGCCCCAGATGCGACAAGCAAGGCATGTGAGATATTATCACAAAAACCAAATATTCGTCTGCTGTTAACAGGTAGCCTGCCAGATCCAACAGTTTCATTTTCACAAGTCCGGACAATTCTCGGGGGATATCTTGTGCAATCACGAGATACCGCAATTATAACAGAAGCTGATTTAACTATCACTACGAAAAGGCAACCATCCCCAAAAGAAGTGGCAGATATGCTGTTTGCCTGGAAAATTGCAAAACACGTTAAATCTAACGCAATTATCTATGTTAAAGACCAAATTACTGCGGCGATAGGTGCTGGTCAGATGAGCCGTCTTGATTCTAGCAGAATCGCAGCTCAAAAGGCACGAGATATGGCACAAGAACATGGCTGGCAGCAGCCAAGAACGGTTGGTTCTGCAGTAGCATCTGACGCGTTTTTTCCATTTCCTGATGGGCTTCTATCCGCAGTTGAAGCTGGCGCAACAGCCGTTATTCAACCTGGTGGCTCTATGCGAGATGATGCCGTTATTAAAGCTGCTGATGAAGCTGGTATCACGATGGCATTTACTGGCATCAGACATTTTAATCATTAACCATATTTGATCCCACATATGGATTAGGGGCGTAATTAGGCAATTTAATCACACGCAGAGCCACACTCAGAGCCACAATAGTATCCTAACTCTATTATGAATCAGAGATGCTGGCGTGCGAGATGTAACGATTTTTGCATTAATTTTGGCAAATGCAAATCATTCTCAGCTATCCATTCAAACTTCTGTTGTTTAATTATATCTTCTTCTGCATTACCAAGCGCATCCCAGCTTGAAAAATCAACTGTTTCATATTCTGCTAAAAACACCTGTAATTCAGCCCTAAAATGAGTGAATATATGTTTTATAGCGGGCTTTAATGTAATCCATCCAGCCTTGACTGGTCGCCAATTTATATCAAATTTCTGTAATTTATCATCCCAGCCTTGGCTAGGAAAGGCTAATAACCCACCAAGCAATCCTTTATCATCTCGTCGGTATACAAGAAACTCGCTGATATCACCCTGTTTGCGTCTTAGTATAAATATCTGCCCTTGACGTGTTGGCTTTAGCTTTTTTATTGGTCTATTTGGTAATTTTTCTGGATTGTCTGATTTTGCAGATATGCATCCTGTGTTAAGAGGGCAATCCTTGCAAATTGGTGCTGATGAGGTGCAAAACTGATTCCCAAGATCCATCAGAGCCTGCGGAAAATCAGAATTTTTTTGCAACGGCATTAGCTTTTTATAATATTCTGGTAACTCTGATTTTAAAGCAGGTAATCTAGTCTTTAGGTTAAAATATCGCGCTACTATCCTCTCAATATTTCCATCAATTACAATGGCAGGTTTATCGAATGCAAATGCGGCAATAGCGCCTGCAGTATAAGGACCAACACCTGGTAAAACGAGTAGCTCTGAAATTGTTTGCGGGAACACGCCCCCCTGCTGACTAATTATTTTTGCCGTTTTATGCATATTTCTTGCTCTGGCATAATAGCCAAGACCAGCCCAAGCCGCCGTTACATCATCAACAGATGCTGTTGCAAGATTATGTATTGTTGGCCAGCGTTCTATAAAATTTTTAAAATAGGGTATGACCGTGCTTACACCCGTTTGTTGAAGCATGAATTCGGATAAAAACACATGATAGGCAGATGTTAATTCTGGCCAATAAGAACGCCAAGGCAATTTACGCCCTGCAAGATGATACCATGCCAATAATTCAGATATATCACTTTGAATTATGTCCGTATGTATCTGCAAATTATTACTCACTAAGATTAAAAATCAAATAAAGCATCTCAGTGAAGATGCGTTAATTTTACTATGAATACCAGTTAAAATAAGCGTATAAAAAACTAATCCGTAATGAAAGGTCTGCGCATGAAAAAATCTTTATCGCATGAAAAAAAACGGGGCGGAATGAAGCGATTATCCTCTCTAACTGAACCTGTCATAGCCACCGCAACTAATAATCAGGGCGCTCTATATACACAAATCTGCAGCCTTTGGCCAGATATTGCGGGCGAAATGGCAGTTTGGAGCTACCCAAAAAATTTAACCTTCGCAAAATCTACACGCCATAATGGTAATCTTGCAATCTGGGTTATTGCTGGACGCGGACCAGAAGCACAAGCAAGAAGCCAAGAATTAGTAAATGCAATTAACAGGGTATGCGGATTTAAAGCTGTTAGCAGGCTTACCTGCCAGCAAACCTTTGAGCTATCTGATAAAATGGGTAGCCTCAAAAATAAAAAAACTGCTGCTACATCTCATTCGATGCAGACTGAACCAGACCCGATGGTTCTTAACCTCTTAGAACAACAAACAAATGATATCTCTAGTCCAGAATTACGAGCAACTCTTATTAAACTTGGCAGAACCATTGCTGCAAAAAAATAGCCTTAAAAATTGTGGCTATAATTTAAATTAATTATTCCGTTTTCATAATCTTGCCATCATTATGAGCTTTCTTTACTTGCAAGCAATTATTTAAATTTCTATATTACTGAGTCAAAACAACAATTTTCTGAAAGACATGGCATGAGCTCTAAAAACATTTTTCCACAAGACCAGATAACCCGCTCTGAAATGTTACAGAGTAGCAATAGGCGGGATTGGCTAAAATATATGGGCGCCAGCATGACTTTTGCTAGCTTTGCACTGATGTTTCCTGCCTCCAGTTTTGCGACAACAAACCAATCACTTGATCACATATCCAAACCGCGTTTTCTTGGCGAGCCAGATGCGCCAATTCACATTGTAGAATATTTTTCTATGACATGCGGTCATTGTGGCGATTTTCACAATAATACATTTCCAAATGTAAAATCAAAAATGATTGATACAGGGAAAGTAAAATTTGAGTTATCTCCTTTTCCATTGGATGGTCTTGCCCTGCGCGCGCATGCTCTTGCACGGGCACTTCCAGAAAATAAGTATTTTGGAATGATAACGTTACTTATGAACAAGCAAAATGAGTGGATGAGAGCTGATGATCCTCTTAAGACGTTATATCGTTTCGGACAGCTTGCTGGTGTATCAGCAGACGACTTTAATGGATTGATGCAAAACAGATCATTACTTGAAAAAATTGTTGAGATGAGAGAGCTTGGCTCCACTAAATGGCAAATTAATGCAACTCCTTCTTTTGTCGTTAATAACAAAAAAGTAATTAGTGGAAATAAAACTTTTGATGAATTTAGCGCTGAGCTTGCAGAGTTTGGCATTTAGCGTTTCTGTGTGATTATTCTTATCCAAATGCATAATAACAGAGTGACCAATAACTTATTCTCATAGATTAGAAAATTTAGTATTAAACCAATGATGTTTCGTCACTTAAAAATCGCAGGATTTAAGTCGTTTGCAGACACTGCTGAACTGGATATCGAAACTGGTTTAACAGGAATCATTGGTCCTAATGGATGTGGTAAGTCAAATATTGTTGAAGCATTGCGTTGGGTAATGGGGGAGAGTTCTGCACGTCAAATGCGAAGCACAGAAATGGATGATGTGATTTTTGCTGGCACCTCTTCTAAATCTGCTCGAAACCTAGCTGAAATAACGCTTATGCTGGATAATCAGAGTAAGCAGGCTCCTGCAGAATATAATGATAAAGACGAAATTGAAATCACTCGTAAAATTATCAGAGGCAAAGGTACCAACTATCGAATAAATAATCGACCTGTAAGAGCTCGTGATGTCCAACTTCTTTTTGCAGATACCGCAACAGGCGCTCGATCTGCTGGTATTGTAAGCCAAGGGCGAATTGGTGCTATTGTTGGCGCAAAACCTGAAGATAGACGCAGCCTGCTTGAAGAAGCTGCTAATATTAAAGGCCTTCACCAGCGCAAACATGAAGCCGAGCTTAGACTAAATAATGCCGAATTAAATATCTCTAGACTAGTTGATTTGATGACTCAGCTAGAGGAACAAAAAACCTATTTACAAAAACAAGCCAGGCAAGCCGCAAGATATCGATCCGTTGCAGATAGAATACGCAATGCCGAAGCAAGTCTTCTGCATGCATTATGGATTACCGCGAGCCATGACCAGCAGAATGCACAAGCTGCCTATAGTCAAGCGCAACAGACGGTCTCAGACGTTCAGCTAATGGTAAATGCTAGCACACAAAATCGTGTTGAAATTGCAGCCACGCTGCCTAATTACCGTCAAGCTGAGGCTTCTCTTGCAGCTGAAACTCAACATATCCATACAACCCTATCTCAAATAGAAAGAGATGAAGCAAGACTAGGTGATGAAATCCTTAGATTGCAGGCTCAACGATCTCAAATTGATACTGATTCGCAACGTGAATCTGCGTTACAAAAAGATGCAGATGCAGCAAAGCAAAAACTAAATGAAGAAGCAAAGCAATTAGAAGAATCAGAAAAACAAAATGCGCCTATGCTGGCGCTGGCGCAGTCTTCCCTTGAAAAAGCAAAACAAGAAAATCAACAAGCAGATGCAAAGGCGGCAGAAGCTAATGCACTATTACAAAATTTAGCTCAATATCAGTCCCAGCTTAAAACACAGATGAGCCAAAAACAGTCTCTCATTACCCAATCCTCAGATAAATTAAATCAATTAGACTTAGAACAACTCAGCCAATTAACCACCAGTCAACGCACAGAATTACATAGGCTAGAAACAACACAAAATGCCCTACAAGCACAGCTGAATACACAGTCAGAACTGCTTACTAGTTTACAATCAAAAAAACAGGATGCGTACGAAACCTTTCAAACAGCAACTACTTATTTAGCAAGATTAACAGCAGAAAAAGATGCTCTTGAAAATCTAATACAATCTGAAAGTAATGCTGCAGATTTGCCTGTTTTAGACAAGCTATCTGTATCTGAAAATATGGAAGCTGCTCTTGCTGCATGCCTTGCTGACGCTTTGCGTTTACCTCTTGATGCTGGCGATGATGGATATTGGCAATCGCAGATGCCATCTCTTTCTTCTCTTACACCGCCTGACGAGGGCACGCCCTTAACTCACTATTTATCAGGACCAAATACTATAATCAGAGCACTTCAAGGCGTGAGCGTCGTATCTGAAGAGAATATAAATGCAGATAAAATATCCAAATTAAAGGTTGGGCAGGCTCTGGTAACACAATCTGGAAAATTAGCCCGCTGGGATGGCTTAGTGCGCCTTAAGCAAGATACAGGCGCACAGAGAATACGCCAATCACAACGTCTAAAAGAACTTGGCCTGCTGATTAAAAAAGCCCAATCAGATCTAACAAACAAAACTCAAGAGCAGCAAAAGAGCGAAGAAGCATTTCTATCTTCCAGTAATAATTCAAAAGAATTGCAACAAAAACAACAGGATTTAAGTAAGCAAATCACTCAGATACAAAGAGAAGGTGATGCCTCAGAGCTTGCTTTGAAATCAGCTACAGAGCGTCATCAAACACTCCTGCAAACCATTCAAGAAGCAACGTCGGAATTAGATGAATTAAATTTAAATATGGCAAAGATTGAGGATTTTAGCTCTCTTGAAAATGCAGCGAATACCGCAAATGAGGCAGCGGCTGCATCTAGAAATTATTATAATGAGTGCGTTCAAAAAGAAGCTGATTTACGACAAACATTTCAAACTATCTCTCAGCGACGCACGCTTTTAATCTCACAAGCAGATGAATGGCAGGCTAGACTAGATGGAACTCAGTCAAGAATGCTGGAAATGCAAGCCAGAGCCGAGAAGGCTATGCAAGAATTAACTGCCCTTCAAGCAAAACCAGAGCAGTTAAAAAAAGAAAGACTTGAATTAGCTTCGTTACTTGCAAATGCAAAAGAAAAACATGAGCAATCCATTACCAAAGTTAAAGAGGCTGAGGTAAAATTACAACAAGCTGACAGCCAGCAACGTGCAGATGAAAAACAACTGGCAGAAGCACGAGAGCAACAAATAAGATGTGAGGCGATAGAATCCCAAGCGAAACAAACAATCAGAACTCTTACAAACCGAATTTCTGAAAAACTTTCCGTTTCACCAGCAGAACTCTCGGAAATTACAAATTTTTCACACCACCAAGACCTGCCGCCTCAACAGCAGTTAGAAGATAGGCTGAATCGGCTTCTGCGTGAGCGTGATAGCATTGGCCCTGTAAATCTACGGGCGGAGATAGAGATGCAGGAAATAAGTGAAAAACTCGCTCAATTTGAAACAGATAAAACTGATTTAGAAGAAGCTATTGCTAAACTCCGCCGCGCAATTTCTGAACTGAATAAAGAAGCAAGGCAGCGACTTTTAGATAGCCTAACACAAGTGAATAAAGAATTTTCAATTCTGTTTCAGACGTTATTTGGAGGCGGAAGTGCTGAGTTAAAACTCATAAATTCAGATGACCCGTTAACAGCTGGTCTTGAAATTCTTGCTAGTCCTCCTGGCAAAAAACTGCAATCCTTATCTTTATTATCTGGAGGCGAGCAAGCTCTAACAGGACTAGCTATTATATTCGCTGTTTTTCTTACAAACCCATCTCCCATTTGTATTTTAGATGAGGTGGATGCGCCACTAGATGATTCCAATGTCTCACGATTCTGTGATCTTCTGCGCCATATTGTATCTCAAACTCAGACAAAGTTTCTTGTCGTAACCCACCATCGAATGACCATGTCTCAGATGGACAGGCTTTATGGAGTAACCATGGCAGAACGCGGCATTAGTAAGCTGGTTTCTGTTGATTTACAAACCGCTGAAACACTCCGAGAAGATACTTAAATTACGTGCATATAAGATAACAAAATAGGCATTTATTCTAACATCCAAAAAACCTTAAAACATTAACTGTAATTAACGAGTTTAGCTTGACATTTTTGACAGTCATGCATAGTTTCCAACCGTTTATTGCTTCATGGCTTATTTGTTTAAGATAAGCGTAAAAGCATAAATTAAGATTAGGCAGGTCAGTCAGGAAAAAATGTGAGCGATAGCGAACAAAAGGATAGAGATAAAACAGACAAGACAAAATCTCTTTCTGAACGCATTGCTCAATTTGAAGCTAAGACAACTCCTAACAGCCAAAAACGAAAATCCAGTCAGCTTCCTGCTGCTGGCGTTGCATTGGCTGGCAGGGTTGCAACCGAACTTGTTGCAGGGATTGCTGTTGGGGCATTCTTGGGCTGGCTGATAGATAAATGGCTTGGAACAACTCCTGCATTTATGTTGGTTTTGTTCTTCTTAGGGGCTGCTGGCGGTGTTATGAACATCTGGCGGTTACTAACTGGACGAGGAATGGGCGCTGGATATTTTGGCGACCATAGAGAAAACAAAGACTAAGAGACATCAAGTGATGGTTCTGAGGATAAAAAATAAATATTGGATAATACATCCTGGAAGCTGTGTTAAATAGGAGTTAAGTGTGCATTCACCTGTCGAACAATTTACCATCAAAGCGTTATATGCGCTTAGTTTGTTTGGTTATGATATTTCGTTTACTAATTCCAGTTTATTTATGGTGCTAGCCGTTTTAGTAAGCTCTGGCTTGCTTTTGATTGCAATGCGTCCAGCTTCAATAATTCCGGGCAGACTGCAATGCTTTGCTGAGATGATGTATGAGTTTGTTGCCAATATTCTAGACTCTAATGTGGGTAAAGAAGGAAAGCCATATTTCCCATTCATTTTCACTCTGTTCTTATTTATATTATTTTCAAATCTGCTTGGACTTATTCCATATAGCTATACGGTTACTAGCCAGATTATTGTTACATTTGCGATGGCATTTACTATTTTCATCGGCGTAACATTAATTGGCATTTTCAAGCATGGTTTACATTTCTTCTCATTTTTCGTTCCACCAGGCGCATCCAAACCATTAATTCCTTTATTGGTTTTAATTGAGGTCATCTCATATTTAATCCGACCTGTTAGTTTGTCAGTACGACTTTTTGCAAACATGCTTGCTGGACACACAATGTTAAAAGTATTTGCCGGATTAGCGGTAATGATGAGCGGCGCTGGCGGTGTTATGGTTGCTGGTTCTGCTCTTCCGTTAATTGCGATTATTGGTCTAACTGGGTTGGAACTATTGGTCGCATTATTACAAGCTTATGTGTTTACAATTTTGACTTGTATGTATTTAAATGACGCGTTACACCTTCACTAGATTTAACGCTAATTAACCGACTCAAAAAAGGGTCAAACAAAAACTTTAATTTATAAAAGGATAAAAAAATGGAAGCTGAAGCTGCAAAATTATTAGGCGCAGGCATTGCTATGATCGCTCTTGCTGGTGTTGGTATTGGTATGGGTAACATTTTTGCTTCATTGATTAGTTCAATTGCTCGCAACCCTTCTGCAAGAGACGAAGTATTTGGCATTGGAATTCTTGGATTTGCTTTAACTGAAGCTATTGCGCTTTTCGCACTTGTTATTGCGCTATTACTTCTATTCGTATTTTAATCTGTAATTTTTGATTTAAATTTGTGGCAGGCTTAATCAGTTTATTCTGGATAGCCTGCCTAGATAAAACAAATATTACAAAACGAACAGAGTAAGATTATGGTTGAACGAATTTCGATGATTTCAAAGTGGCTCGTAAGTGGCATGGCTTTAAGCCTTGTCTCCACTAGTGCTATCGCAGCTGGCGATAGTTCGGCAAAATCAGGAGGGCTTCCGCAATTAGATATTTCCACATGGCCGTCACAGCTTTTTTGGTTAATGGTAACTTTTCTAATTGGCTATGTGATCATATCACGTCTTGTTACACCATCGATTTCCTCTGTACTTGAGAATAGATCTAATAAAATCTCTAGCGATATTGAAACTGCTAAAGAAGCGCAACAAAAAGCAAAAGATGTTTTTAATGCTTATGAAGCATCATTAAGCGATGCGCGTTCACAAGCAGCAAATGCAGCAGCAACAGCAATAGCAGAAGCTAAAGCAGATACTGTTTCTCGTGAGGCTGCTATCAATAAGAAAATTGTTGCAAGTACAAAAAAAGCAGAAGCAAAATTAGCTGAAATGAAAAACGAGGCACTGTCTTCTCTTGAAGATTTGGCTGTTGAAACCTCGCAGCAAATCATTTCTCAACTGACCCCTATTAAAGCAACAAAAGCAGTTATTAAAAAGCATGTGAAAATTCATGCTAAACTGCAAAGCTAACGGAGCAATAAAATGGTTTTTGATGAGTCTGCTTGGGTTGCATTAGGATTTATTATCTTTATTGCTATCGTATGGCGTAAAGTATCGGCTGCTTTATCTTCATTATTGGATAATAGAGCAGAAAAAATCAAAACAGAACTCAATGAAGCAGAGAATTTGCGCGCTGAAGCGCAAGCCGATTTAAAAAAATATCAGAAACTTCAGAAAGAAGCAGTTGCTGATGCAAAGCGTATCGTGGCAGATGCACAAGCTGCTGCAGACAGAATCCGCGAAGCAGCTGCTGAAAAAGCAGAAGAGTCTATTAAACGGCGTGAAACGCAGGCTAAAGCAAAAATTGCTGCAGCTGAAGCTGCCGTAATTTCTGAGCTTCGAGATAGGGCAACTAGCCTTGCTATTTCTGCAAGTAAAGATGTGTTAGCAGCTGAGTTAGATGCCGACTTAAGCGCATCAATGATTGATAATTCACTATCGCAGATAACAGCTGCTAAATCTTAATCAGCTGTATAATAGTTTATAGTTAATATATTTTTTTATTAAGCAAACCACTTTCATCTGGTTTGCTTTTTTTATGGCTTAACAACCACTGGAGATAATGAAAGTATTACACGGCCATTTATAGGAATCTCTGTTTTAGGTTTAATAACTGGATACATGGTTTCTTTTCCAGACCTAAAATTCATCTTATAACTTAGACTCTCATAGCCTGTTACTTCATCATTAGAATCTAGAATCGCAATTAATAATGGCACCTCCAAGCCTGCCACCTCATCAGCTTGATTCTCACTTCTGACTAATTTCAAGCCAACATTAATATGCATAACCACAAAATCAGTTTTCACATTACAAGCGGCAGAAACACCATTTAGTCTAGCTTCTGCTGAAGTACCATTCTCAACTGTACGCAAGGTAACTCTGCTACCCTCTTCGATTGCTGTTATCTGGTTACTACAATCTGTAAGCGTAGGTCTCACCGTCTCACAACTCGTTAACACTAACGATAGTATCATCACCATGATCGACTTGGTTTGCATCATATCACCTTTATTTTCATATTTTAGACTGTCTTTAATTGACCTTTGTGACGTTATCGCGCAAATAAGGCGTTATGAGAAGTCAAAAAAAAACAATCTTACTTGCAGCCCCACGTGGTTTCTGTGCCGGAGTAGAACGTGCAATAGAAATCGTTGAAACAGCTTTGCAGAAATTTGGTGCTCCTGTCTATGTTCGTCATGAAATTGTGCATAATAAATATGTAGTGAATGAACTTGCGAGAAAAGGGGCTGTTTTTGTTGAAGAGCTTGATGAGGTGCCACAAGGTGCCCCTGTTATTTTTTCTGCCCATGGCGTTGCAAAATCAGTAAAGCATCAAGCAGAAGCTGAAAATATGATAGCTATTGATGCTACGTGCCCTCTTGTAACCAAAGTACATAATGAAACATCAAGGCACTTTCGCAAAGGCAAGCATACGCTGTTAATAGGGCATGCAGGACACCCTGAAGTAGAAGGAACCATGGGTCAGGTACCAAACGGCGCTATAACACTGGTGGAGACTGTAGAGCAGGCAAAAACTGTTCAGCCTCCCTTATCAGATGGTATTGCTTTTGCCACTCAGACAACATTATCTGTAGATGATACGTCTGAAATAATTTCAATCCTGCAGCACCGATTTGAAGATATAACTGGTCCGAGTGGTGAGGATATATGCTATGCGACAACCAATAGGCAAAATGCTGTCAAAAAACTTGCCCCTCAGGCAGATTGTTTTATTATTGTAGGCGCTGATAATTCATCTAATTCAAAGCGACTTGTAGAGGTGGCCCTGAAATTCGGGGCACATAATGCAATTCTTATCCCAGATGCGAATTCATTAGACTTGGACAGCCTTTCAGATCTATCTGTGATAGGTCTTTCATCTGGCGCATCCGTGCCAGATATATTGGTTGATGAAGTGATTAAGAAATTGCAGACTAGATATGATGTTTCGATTAAAACAGAAGGGTCAGCAAGAGAAGATATGGTATTTAATTTGCCTCCAATATTGAAAAAAAGATAAGTATAATGGCAGTCTATACACCTGTTTCTGATATCCAGCTTTCAGACTTTCTCAAGGATTATGCGTTAGGGGACATTATTAGCCTCACAGAGATTACTGAAGGCGTTGAAAATTCTAACTTTATATTAAAAACAAGCTTAGATAATTTCATCCTAACCCTGTATGAGAAGCGCGTAAGTGGCGATGATTTACCCTTTTTCATGAACTTGCTTAGTGAATTGCATAATCAAAATATTAACTGCCCAAGACCTATCACTAATAAAAATGGTGACATAATTAATATCTGTGCTGGGAAAAACGCAACCATAGTATCTTTTCTTGACGGTAAGACAGCACAATTTACAAATGATAGCCGTTGCTCTGAAATTGGCGTGGTACTTGCCAAACTACATCTTGCAACATCAAAACTGACAGCCCATAGACCCAACCCTCTTGGTCCTAATAGCTGGCTTAATATTATTCTTGATACAGATGATAGCTATACCGATTTACCAACAACATTACGTGCCGAAGCTACTGAGCAAATAACCAAACTTATTTCACACTGGCCATCATCCCTGCCACAAAGTGTAATTCATGCTGATTTATTTCCAAATAATGCAATGTTTATAGACGATAAGCTTACTGGAATTATTGATTTTTATTTTGCCTGCACTGATTTTTATGCCTATGACCTAGCCATTTGCTTGAATAGCTGGTGCTTTGAAGCTGATGGCAGATTTAATTCACAAAAAGCAAAAAAATTGATTAATAGCTATCAATCTGTGCGACCCTTAAACATAGACGAAATAAATGCACTGCCAATATTATCACAAGGTGCCGCAATGCGCTTTTTTGCTACACGATATTTTGACTGGCATCACACCCCTGCTGGTGCGCTAGTTCAGCGCCATGATCCTCTTGAATATTGGACTAAAATAACCTTTCTGAGAGATTATGCAGATCACGCCCTTTATGGATTTTGAGAATGAATAAGCAAATAATTTTGTTTACTGATGGTGCCTGTTTAGGAAACCCTGGTGCTGGCGGTTGGGCAGGTATTCTTTGCTATAACAATCATAAAAAAATAATATCAGGCGGTGAGCCGAATACGACTAATAACCGTATGGAGTTAACTGCTGTAATTATGGGGTTATCTGCGCTAACTCGCTCAGTGGAAATAAAGGTGGTTACTGATAGCCGATATGTAATGGACGGCACTCAGAAATGGATGGCGAATTGGAAAAAAAATGACTGGAAAACTGCTGCCAAAAAGCCTGTTAAAAATCAGGATCTTTGGCTCCAGCTAGATAATTTATGCACCAAACACGCAGTTAATTGGGAATGGATTAAAGGGCATTCTGGTCACGCCGAAAATGAAGAGTGTGACCAAATTTCCCAAACAGAAGCTAAAAAAATTCAGGCAAAAACAGTCTAATTAGCTGGTAACAACAGATAATAATGATTCTGCATCTGAGACTTTATATGCTTTTGGCTCCTCTTTGAAGAAATGAGTAATTATACCATCTTCAACAATAAAAGCACTCCTTGCGGCTCTCACCCCTAATACAGGCCCCATATCTGTTTTAAGACCAAGCTCATCTGAAAAGCTGGCAACTGGATCTGCTAGCAAATCTATAAGTCCTGCGGCTCCTTTTTGTTCTGCCCAAGCCAGCATTACATGTGCATCATTTACCGCCAAGCAGGCAATTGCATCAATACCTGCATCCATGAATGCTTGATGGTTCGAAACATAGCTTGGAAGATGCTTCTCAGAACAGGTGGCTGTAAAAGCCCCTGGGACTGAAAACACAATAATTTTGCGCCCAGCGAAATAGGTTTCAGTATCAATGACATCAAGTCCTTCTGATGTTTTTGTCGTAATTTCAAGCTTCGGTATTTTGCTGCCAACATATAATGCCATAAAATGACTTTCCTTTAGTTAATTACTCTGTTTATTTATTTTATTGATCTCAGTTTTTGTCTACTTTTGCTGCCATTATAGATGATAACATCCTGTCTGTGGTTAGAATTTCTGGCAATATAATAGGAGAATCTAGCTGAGGTGAAAATATAATGTCAAACGGAATCCCAAATTTGCCATGCTTAGCTAAAAACGCTGCTATCTCATCATTAGGGCTAGTCCAATCTGCCTGAAGTAAAATGAAATTTGCATCTTCAAAAGCCTGTATAATTGGTTTTGTTTCTAATACAGCGAGTTTATTTACATTGCAAGTTATGCACCAATCAGCTGTAACATCTACGAATACTGGTCTTCTTGTTGATATAGCTTCTTCCATCACAGCGTTTGACCATGGTTGATAATTCATTTTTGCGTTTGCAAGTGTATCTTGACGCCACCCTATGACATTTGAAAATATCCATAATATCCAAATCAAGGTTGCACATAGTAAAAATGCTGAAATCTGCTTAATTCTTAGCATCCACCTACCTGGATTTGGCAAAAACGACGTAAGTGAGGGTACTGCTGCAAATATAATAAAAGGTGAGGCAAGGCCTAACCCCATCACCAAAAGAACACTGATCAAGATTAAATTACTCCCTGATAGCGCGAATGCAGCTGCCGTCCCGACAAAAGGAGCAGAACAGGGTGTTGCAAGAATAGTCGCCAGCATCCCAGAAAGAAAATCATACCGATAGCCTGTATTATGGGCTGCAGGAGCAGATAATTTAGCCGCAAATTTTGGAATTGGCAGATACACCCAATCAAGTAAACTAGCAATAAATATGATTAATATGATTGCTATAAATGCCAGAAAAATGGGGCTTTGAAATTGCACCCCCCAGCCTATTTGATATCCAATAGATCTAAAAATCAAAAGCCCAAGAGAAAGTAAAATAAAGCTAGAAATTATGCCCAAAGCCGTTGCTAAAAAATGCCGTCTCATGTGACTGTGAGATTTATTTGTAGCATTTAGAAACGAGCTGACCTTAAGCGTGAGAACTGGCAATACACATGGCATAAAATTAAGAATAAAGCCGCCAATAAAACTGGTCAGTAAAATTACAATATATCCACTCAAGCTTGATGAGTTATTCGCGAAATTCTGGCTATTGCCTGTTGAGATTACTGCTTCAATTTCTTTTTTCTGCTCTCCTGAAAGGATAGTTAATATTAAATTTTGATTATTTAGGGCAGCTACAGGCTGATTGCCATTTACAGTAACGTCAACTACTACCCTTGCATCTGATTTTTCTTTAACTTTAGGCTTAGAAAAACTATAGCCTGGCAGTTTAGTTTCTATAAAGATGTCATCCAAACGCCCGTCTGGAACAGATAAAACTATCTGAACAGTTCTGGTTTCTAGCAATAAATTAATGGCACCTAATACAATGTCAGGACCTGTCATATTGGTTGGCACTTGTGCCTTAGCATAAGCAATTTCCTGTGCGAACACAGATGCAGTTGCCCTGCCTTCAGGTAAAAACAAACTCACTGAACCCGCGATAGGCACACATATATCAGAACAAATTAACGCGTCTAATTGACCCCTGAAGGAAAAATCTTTTCCTTGATTATTATGGGCTATAAAAAGGGGTAGAATTACTCTGCCAGAATACCCAAAACTATCTATCCCAAATATTGAAAGGCGTTCTGGAACTGGCCAAAAACGAGTGATTTTTTGCGCTTCTACATCTGGCGATAATTCAGGGGGTAGTCCTGCATCTCCTGGACTACGCCAATAAACCTTCCAACCTGGTTCAAGCTGAAACTCAAGGGCTGCTGGTATTTCTTTTAAATTACCAACAGCTTCAGTTCCACTAATTAGTCGAATTTTGGCATAATCAGATGAGAGCCAGTTGCCTTGAGCCGCGCCTAATGAGTTAATCCCACTAAGAAAGAAAAAAACTAAGGTAAAAAGAAATCGTTTCATATATGTGTACATAATCCCTAAAACATATTTTGTCAGCGTTCCAAATGAATATTTGTGCGTTTTTTAATCAAAAGAACATTTTCTACCAAAAAAGATTGCTGGATTAAACATTCAAGTTAATATTACTTGTATGAAACAAGAAAAAGCGTCTCTTATTTTTACAGAACTTGTTGGTCACTTTCTAGTTGCAACGCCGCAAATGAAAGATCCGCAATTCCATCAATCAGTTATATTCATGTGCAAGCATGACAAACAAACTGCTATGGGTTTAATCATTAACAAACCTAAACAGGATTTCACCTTCTCAAAGCTAACAAAAAAGCTAAGCTTTATTAAGCCTCGTTTTGAACAAAATAGAATAATTTATACCGGCGGTCCTGTTGAGAATAGACGAGGATATATATTACATTCTGAAGATCATTTAATGCCAGATTCAGTAAAAATTACTGATGAGCTGGCACTTTCTATGCAAGTGGATATGTTATCTGAAATTGCGAATGGCGTTGGTCCTTTACAATTTAAAATTATGCTTGGATATACTGGTTGGGCAGCAGGGCAATTAGAAGAAGAATTACGCCAAAATATGTGGATACATGTGCCTTCACTGCCGCAGATGATTTTTACGGATGATATCAGTTCAATGTGGGAGAATGCGCTTGGATATTGCGGCTTCAATGCAAGCAATCTCTCCCCTCAATCTGGTTGGGCTTAAATAAGGTTAAAATCAACCCAAATACAAATCAGATACAAAGCTCTAAGTTTATTCAACAGATTATTAGCGCATATTTTTATTAATTAGATTTTGCACTGCGTTTACCGTGCCTTCGATATCAATCTTAGTTTCTGGTCTGCCCATTAGATCCCTCAGATGTTCTGGCAATTCAGGTCTGGAGGAAATTGCTTTTTCCACCGCATCAGGAAATTTAGCGGGATGCGCACAAATAAGCGAGATAATAGGAACATCTGCTGATATAAGTTTATCTTCTCTTGCCTTAGACGCAGCAAACAAGCCAACAGCACTATGTGGATCGAAGACCCCTGCGCCTTTATCATATAGTGATTTAATTGTTTGCAGTGTCTGTGCATCATCTGCACGATATGCAACAAAGGTTTGTTTTGCAGCAGTGAGTATTTGTGCAGAAATATCAAATGATCCCGTGGTCTCAAATTCGCTCATCTTCTGTGCACACAACTCGGCATCCCTACCAAGCAATTCAAATAATAACCTCTCAAAATTTGATGAAACTTGGATATCCATAGATGGACTTAGACTTTTCTCGACGGTCGCACGTTGCATTTTACCTGCGCCGAAAAAACGCGTTAAAATATCATTTTTATTAGATGCAATTATTAGCTTTTGAATAGGCAATCCCATTTGTTTGGCAGCCCAGCCTGCAAATATATTACCAAAATTTCCAGTTGGCACACTAAAAGCAACTTCTTGTTGAGGCGCACCTAATTTCAAAGCTGATGTGAAATAATATACGATTTGAGGTACTAGGCGAGCCCAGTTTATCGAGTTAATTGCTGATAGATTAACATCATCTCTAAAGCTATGATCGTTAAAACATGCTTTCACAATATCCTGACATGTATCAAAATCACCTGTTACACACACTGCGTATGCACCAACACCTGCAAGAGAAGTCATTTGCTTTTGTTGAATAGGTGAAACTCTACCATTTGGAAATAAAATAAAAATATCCACAGAATCAAGATTTTGAAAGGCTTGCAGGGCTGCAGAACCGGTATCCCCGCTAGTTGCACCTAAAATAACAGAGTGCCGTCCTGTGGTAGCAAGCGCCTTTTGAAAAGCCCGTGCAAGAAATTGCATAGCATAATCTTTAAACGCTATTGTCGGACCATGAAATAACTCTAATGCGTATAATCCATCTTCAAGCTGGGTAAGTGGAGCCACATCTGGATGCGTAAAATTTTCATAGGATTCTTTTGCAATCTGAGTAACTTGATTAATATCAAGATCGCCTTCCGTAAATTTAGAAATTACCCGCCCTGCAATCTGATAATAAGCAAGGTCCCTCATTTCTTCTATTTCGGAATAGGTGAATTTTGGCC
The DNA here is from genome assembly GCA_018666135.1 of Alphaproteobacteria bacterium. Classification (GTDB taxonomy): domain Bacteria; phylum Pseudomonadota; class Alphaproteobacteria; order Puniceispirillales; family Puniceispirillaceae; genus UBA5951. Next base: position 30,607 of record JABJAN010000011.1, read on the forward strand.
ATGTTTTTGGTAAATATAATCCGCCATCTCTGGCAAGGCCGTTAAGAAGGGCACCTTCAAACTGGGTGTTATTATTTTCTCCCCTAGTGCTTATATATTCCATCTAAAGAAACTCCTTATTATGAATTTGGGGGAGATTTTTTTGAAAAATGTAATCTGCCATTTTGATGATGAAAAGCAAGATAAACCCCGATTAAGGCTAATGCCAGTCCAAACCACGTTAATGCGTAATTAAAATGTGCATTTCGAACATCGATATTTACCTCAGCTGCAATTGGAAGCGTAATAATATCTCCTGTTCTAACAACATCCATATAGAATTCTTGTATGATATCTTCTTGCTTTAAATAATCAGCAATCTCATCTGGCTTTAACGTAAACCAAAATCCCGCCTCAGGCTCGTTCTCTGGCACAAAATACCCTTTTTCACCTGGAAGCCTTACAATACCCTCAATGGTTACCTCTCCCTCAGTCAATGAAAAAGGGCGTGTCTCTCTTAGCCTATAGGCTTCTGATACCCAACCTCGATTTATTAAAATAATACCGTCTGGAGTAGTAAATGGGGTAACTACATGGAACCCTGCATTACCTTCATAGGTTCTGCCTGTTAAATATATTTCCAAAGAATGCAGATATGACCCAGTGACACTAATTCTTTGAAACTCAAATTTATCCACTGGTGCTATAATTTGCACAATGCTTATTGCATCAGACCTACTTCTGCTCTCAAATTGCTCAATGAGCTCTGTTTTCTCAGCAAGTCTGGATAATTGCCAACTACCCAGAAAAATAAGCAAAATTATAGCAGGTATCGTGAATAGGGTAGGCCAGAATAATGGTCTGATTGTCATCATATCCTCAATCATAGAAGTTGAGTTGTTTTTTTGCAAAGAAGTACTTCATCCTAAAAATGAATACCACAAAAAAACAAAGGGGCTTATTCAACAATAAGACCCTTTGTTAAATATAGTTAAACGATTGGCTTTGCTTATCCACCCCACCAGTAAATTGCAACGAACAAGAATAGCCATACCACATCAACAAAATGCCAGTACCAAGCAGCAGCTTCAAATCCAAAATGCTGATCAGCTGTAAAATGTCCGCGTCTTCCGCGCATTAAACACACAAACAAAAATAGTGTTCCAATAATTACATGAAAGCCGTGAAAGCCTGTTGCCATGTAAAATACTGATGGGTAAATACCTTCTGTAAAACCAAAATGCGCATGCTGATATTCATAAGCTTGTAATGCTGTGAATAACAATCCAAGAAGCACAGTAATCGTAAGTCCAGAAATAAAATCCTTACGGTTGTTATGTTGCAATGCATGGTGTGACCATGTAACCGTACACCCTGATAGCAACAATATTAATGTGTTAATCAAAGGCAAATCAAATGGGTCAAACGTGTGAATTCCTTCTGGTGGCCACACGCCACCAACAGGAAATAACGCACTATCAAAAAAGGCCCAGAAAAACGCCACAAAGAACATTATTTCAGAAATGATAAATAACAGCATTCCATAACGCATACTTATTTGCACAACAGGTGTGTGGTGACCTTGATATTCAGCCTCAAGCACAACATCTCGCCACCATAAAAACATGGTTAGAATTACTAAGCCAAGTCCAACGGCCAATGTCTCTAGACCAAATGGCTTGTCATGCATAAACATAGCTGCGCCAATGGTAACAACAAAACCAGACGCAGCGCCTAACGCAGGCCAAGGGCTTGGTTCTACCAAATGATACGGATGCTGCTGTGTCCCACTCATGTGACTCTCCTTAAATTATTCATCAATTCCCCCGAACTAATGAGATTGAACAATTAACTCTCTAACACTTTAAAAAAGGTATAGGATAAAACAACTTCATCAATTTTAATCGTATTTTTGTCTGAAGCTATTTCTGGATCAAGATAAAATACCACAGGCATATCTACAGATTCACCAGGTGCTAACGGCTGCTCTGTAAAACAAAAACATTCCATTTTCATAAAATATGGTCCTGCTTTTTGCGGTGTTACATTAAATGTGGATGTACCAGTTAAATGCTCATCTGATAAATTTGTTGCTCTGAATATTGCTTTTACTTGCTCACCTGGCATTAAAGTAACAGGTTCTGTAACTGGATAAAAAGACCAGTTAAGCTCTGGGTTTATATGTGAATTAAACCTAACCTTAACTTCGTGACCATCTACAATCGTGGTAGCACCTGATTGAGCAATCTGAGTTGTACCACCAAAACCAGTTACCTTGCAAAACAAGTCATATAAAGGAACAGAAGCGTATGCCAGGCCAACCATTGCAACAACAACAAAGCCCACCATAGCAAGACTTTTTGCATTCCGCTTATTTAAGTCAGGCTGGTTTTCTGAATTCTGATTGGTTGCTAGAGACATTAATTTAAACCAATCCTAACCACAGTTATAATATAGAACACCAACACCAAACCGAATATTAATCCAAGTACAGCAAAATTCTTACGTTTACGTGTTTGCTTTAATTCTTTAGCTGTTTTTGGTATTAGCTCATCCATATAAATTACCCCAAAATCGCGTGGTCACAAATTAATGCGACAAATAAAATAAATAAATAGGCAATTGAATATTTAAACAGACCTATTGCTCGCCCATCATTTGGCTTCCTTGCTAATTGTACAGCTAGCGCCAAAAATATTAGACCGCCTACAAATGCAATGCCAAAATACAAAAAGTTTGACATGCCAATAAGCGTCGGAAGAAAGCTTACCAGTACCATTATTGCGCTATATATTACGATTTGGCGTCTTGTCTCTTGCGCTCCATAAACAACTGGCAACATAGGAATATTTGCGTTTTTGTAATCTTCGTTTTTAACCAAAGCTAATGCCCAAAAATGCGGTGGTGTCCAAAAGAATATCAGCCCAAACAATATAATAGGCTCTATCCCAACACCGCCTGTAACAGTTACCCAGCCGATAAGCGGAGGCAAAGCGCCTGCTGCACCGCCAATAACGATATTCTGTGCAGTTGAGCGCTTAAGCCAGACTGTATAAATCAGTCCATAAAACACTATCGTGAAAGCAAGTAATCCGCCTGCCAATAAATTGGCAGACAGGCTGAGGATTAACACTGATAGCACAGATATCGTAACACCAAAGCCTAACGCCTCAGCAGGCTGAACTCTGCCTGATGGAATAGGTCTGTTGCGTGTACGCAGCATGATTTCATCTATATCTCTATCGTACCATTGGTTAATAGCACCTGATGCGCCTGCACCTGATGCAATCGCAATCAAGGATATAACAGCAAGAACAGGATGAAAGTCACCTGGAGCAAGATACATTCCAGCAAAGCCTGTAAAAATTACCAGACTCATAACACGCGGTTTCATTAATTCAAAAAAACTAGAAACAGCAGAGGCATTAAACCCTGCTGCTTCCTGTGTTATATTTTGTATCTTATCCATCATCAGCTAATATCTATTTTATTTTTGGCAATGTTTCGAATGTATGATACGGCGGTGGTGAAGCTACTTGCCATTCAAGAGTAGTTGCCCCCTCACCCCACGGATTGCTCTGCGCACGTCGGCGAGAGACAAATGCTTCGATGATTACGATTAAGAAAATCACCGCAGCAGCTGCAGATACAAATGATCCAATTGATGCCACCATATTCCAACCAGCAAACGCATCAGGGTAATCCACATACCGTCTTGGCATACCTGCAAGCCCAAGGAAGTGCATCGGGAAGAAGGTTAAATTAACGCCAAAGAAAGTTACCCAAAAATGAGTTTTTGCTAGACCATCATGATAGGTATATCCAGTCATTTTGGGGAACCAATAATAAAAGCCCGCAAATAAGCCAAAAACGGCCCCTAGTGAGAGCACATAATGGAAATGAGCAATAACATAATAGGTATTATGTAAGACAACATCTAATCCAGCATTAGATAAAACTACGCCTGTTACACCGCCAACAGTGAATAAAAAGATAAAGCCAATTGCCCACAGCATTGGCACTCCAAAGCGAATAGACCCGCCCCACATAGTTGCAATCCAACTAAATATCTTCACACCTGTTGGAACCGCAATTACCATAGTTGCCGCAGTGAAATAAGCCCGTGTATCAACATCCATTCCAACTGTATACATATGGTGCGCCCATACGATAAAGCCAACAAAACCAATAGAAACCATGGCATATGCCATTCCAAGATAGCCAAAAATAGGCTTATTTGAAAAAGTGGAGATAATATGACTTACAATACCAAAAGCAGGTAGGATCATAATATAAACTTCTGGATGTCCAAAGAACCAGAAAAGATGCAAGAATAAAATTGGATCACCTCCGCCTTCAGGGATGAAGAATGTAGTTCCAAAATTACGGTCAGTAAGCAACATCGTAATTGCGCCAGCCAACACAGGCACAGCAAGCAATAATAAAAATGCTGTTATCAACATTGACCACGCAAACAAAGGCATTTTGTGCAAAGTCATACCAGGAGTTCTCATATTGAAAATGGTTGTTATGAAATTTGCAGCACCAAGAATTGAAGACACGCCAGCTAAGTGGAGAGCAAATATAGCTAAGTCCATAGACATACCAGGCGTTCCAGCAGTTGAAGATAGTGGTGGATAAATAGTCCAACCAACACCTGCGCCGCCATCAACTACGGCTGACAAAAGCAATAATATAAATGAAGGCGGCAACAACCAGAATGAAATATTATTCATTCTTGGAAAAGCCATATCTGGTGCGCCTATCATAATTGGCACAAACCAATTTCCAAAACCACCAATCAAGCCTGGCATAACAACAAAAAACACCATTATCAGACCATGTGCCGTTGTAAATACATTCCACATATGTCCGTCTGCCATATATTGAATACCGGGTTGCATTAACTCCATACGCATAAATACCGAAAAACCCCCACCAATAAAGGCAGCGATGATCGCGAAGATAATATACATCGTTCCGATATCTTTATGATTTGTAGAATAAAGCCAGCGCCTTACAAAACCTTTTGGGGCACCATGATCGTGGTCTGCTGTAGTTGCCTGAGCGCTCATTATAAAAGTCTCCTTGAATTACCCTAATTTAATTGCCATTAATTAACGGCGGCAAGTTGAATTGGTTGTGTTGCTGTCAGTGTTGCAAATTCTTCTTTTGCTTCTAACAACCAAGCCTGATAGTCATCACGCGCCATCGCTTTTACAACGATCGGCATAAATGCATGATTGACACCACAAATTTGATTACACTGTCCATAATATGTTGTCTCGCCTTCTGGCACATCTATCCATACCTCATTTACGCGTCCAATGATCGCATAAGTTTGAACCGCCAGTGATGGGACAAAAAACGAATGCATAACGTCATTTCCTGTTACCAAGACTTTAATTTTCGTGTCTGCTGGAATAACCAGCGGATTATCAACGGAAAGCAGTCTTGGCTGCCCTGGTTGCAGTTCATCATCGCTCAGCATGTAACTATCAAAAGCGATTTGCTCATCAATATACTCGTAATTCCAGTACCATTGATTACCAGTAACTTTGATCACCATGTCAGCGTTTTTCGTATCATCCATATAATAAAGCAGACGAAATGACGGCACCGCTATTACAATAAGAATCAGAACCGGAATTACTGTCCACAGGATTTCTATTGTTGCATTATGCGTGGTTTTGGAAGGAACTGGATTTGCGCCACTTCTAAAACGCCAGCCAACATAGACAAGAAGAGCTAAAACAAACACAGAAATCAACGATATGATAATAAGTAATAAATTATGCAGGTCTGTTGCTTTTTGAGCTATTGAACCAGCTGGGTCTTGAAGCCCCATTTGCCATGGCTCTGGTTGCGCAGCACCAGCAGCAGAAACGCCCAGCGTACCTAACAAAAAAGCGATTAACGATAAATAGCGCATAAAAATAGCACTCATAATTTTGATCCCCCGAAGATATTGGCTGTCAAAAAAAAACGTAGAATACAGACATATCAGAATTTTGATATCGAAAAATTTATATCATTACTATCTTTTTTTACTATATAAGGGAAGATCGGTGCGACTGCCTGTCGCGCAAATTTTTGCATCATGATAACTTATCTGATTTTTACTTGAAAACTTTAGCAAATCAGAAACCTCAGGACTTGAAGTTACCAGCAAATCCACCCATACTAATAACAGTGAAAAATCATCTAAATGATTCTTCTAGTCATTTTTAAGCCGTTCTAAAAAGGTAAATCCATGGATCCATTAGCTCAGACAGATGCCCTCTTCTTCAAAGATAGTAATTTTGATAGAGATCAAGCACAAGCGATTCTCAAAGATGCATTGCATGGCGCTGATGATGGCGATTTGTTTTTGGAAATTGATTATCTTGAATTTCTTGGATTTGATGATGGCAGACTAAAATCTGCAAGTTACAATCAGTCAAGCGGCTTTGGATTAAGAGCCATTCTTGGCGAAGCAGATGCTTTTGCCCATTCAGGTGATATGTCTATGGCTGCGCTCGAAAGAGCAGGCAAAACAGTAAAAGCTGTTACCAGCGGTTATTCGGGTAAATTAGCATTATCTCCTGCGAACATGGCTAACCTGCCTTTATATTCAGATGCCAACCCTCTTGATGGTACGCCTTTTGATGCAAAGGTAAAGTTATTACAGGAAATAGACGCCTATGCCCGTAGCAAAGATAGCAGAGTAAAGCAAGTATCTGCGTCAATCGCTGGGTCATGGCAGGCAGTTCAAATCTTGCGACCAGATGGATATCGTGCAGCAGACATTCGCCCATTGGTAAGATTAAATGTTTCTGTGATGGTTGAGAAGAATGGCAGAATGGAAACTGGGTCAAGTGGCTCTGGCGGCAGATTTATGTTTGACAAATATCTGCAAGCCGCTAATTGGCAACAAGAAGTTGACGAAGCACTCCGTCTTGCCCTACTTGGGCTTGAGTCAATTCCTGCTCCTGCAGGCGAAATGGAAATTGTACTAGGTCCTGGCTGGCCAGGTGTTATGTTGCATGAAGCAGTTGGGCATGGTCTTGAAGGAGACTTCAATCGCAAAGGAACTTCTATTTTTTCTGGGAAAGTTGGAGAACAAGTAGCCGCTAAAGGCGTTACTGTAATTGACGACGGCACTATTTCTGATAGACGTGGGTCAATTACCATAGATGATGAAGGTACTAAATCTGCGCGCAATGTATTAATTGAAGATGGTATTCTTAAAGGATATCTTCAGGATAGACAGAATGCTAGATTAATGAATGTAGCGCCAACAGGAAATGGTCGCCGCGAATCATATGCATCTCTTCCAATGCCAAGAATGACGAATACATTTATGGAATCAGGTGATTTAGACCCAAAAGAAATTTTATCTACTGTGAAAAATGGTCTTTATGCTGTCAATTTTGGCGGTGGACAGGTTGATATAACTTCTGGCAAATTCGTGTTTTCAGCATCAGAGGCGTATCTTGTAGAAGATGGTAAAATAACAGCTCCTGTGAAAGGAGCTACTTTAATAGGTAATGGTCCTGATGCTATGTCAAAAATCTCAATGGTTGGGAATGATATGGCGTTGGATGCTGGTGTAGGCACTTGTGGTAAAAACGGTCAGTCTGTGCCTGTTGGGGTAGGACAGCCAACATTGAAAATCGGTGGTATTACAGTTGGCGGAACACAAGCGGCATAACAAAGGCTATGATAGCATAAGCCATCCCATTATTTAATATTTATAATGGGAGAATGCGTGCTTAATATCATGGTTCCACTGATTGTTAAATAACTCCCTTGCTTTATCAGATTGGGTTGCCCCGCTGTCAATAATAGCTTGTAATGGTTTAAGAAAAATCGTTTCATCATCCCCATTATGATTCAGCCTTGCGCGATTTTTCAACCCTATTTCAGCAATTGCCACCATCTCAGAAGCTATTTCATGCATGCTATGAGAACCTATGTTGCCTTTTAACCCCTCTTTTGCTGCTGATATTCTGGCATTTACCACGTCTTCATGAGCAAATCTATTTGCAAGCGCTTCTGCTCTCTGCAATGCTTCTTCATCATATAATAATCCCACCCATAAAGCAGGTAATGCACAAATAATCGACCAAGGTCCCCCATCTGCACCTCGCATTTCCAAATATCCTTTTAATCTAACATCTGGGAAAACCGTTGTAATATGATCTTGAAAATCAGCCATAGAAGCAGCCTGACCAAAGAAGGCTTCTTTATGTGTCCCAGCAAGAAAGCTTCTAAATGATTTTCCTGCAACATTTAAATATTGCCCGTCACGATAAATAAAATACATCGGCACATCAAGAACATAATCTATCCATTGCTCATAGCCAAATTTTGCATCAAAAACACATATTGGAACACCGCATCTGTCTGCATCTGTATCTGTCCAGACCATTGCTCTATTAGACTGAATATCTGTTATTTTTCCATCTTTAAACGGTGAATTGGCGAATAGTGCTGTTGCCACAGGCTGTAACGCCAAAGACGTTTTAAACTTACGCCGCATATCCTCTTCATCTTTATAATCAAGATTCGTTTGAATGGTGCAGGTTCGAAGCATCATATCTAATCCCAATGACCCGACCTTAGGCATATATTCTTTCATAATTTTGTAACGCCCTTTAGGCATCCAATTTATTTGGTCTCTTGATGCAGTTGGATGAAAGCCAAGTCCTGCCATGCCAAGACCTAGCTTTTCAGTAACATCTAGCATTTGCTTTAGATGTTTATTAGTTTCAGTACAGCTTTGATGAATTGTTTCTACAATGTTACCTGATAACTCAAACTGACCCCCTGGTTCTAAGGAAATAGAAGCCCCGTCATTTGTCTGCAAAGCAATATATTTGCCTTGCTCCTTAATCGGCGTCATCTGATAATTCTCGGCAAGGTAATGCAAAATTGTTTCTATACCTGCATCACCTTCATACTTAACTGGAGCTAAGTTACTTAGGGTATAAATAAATTTTTCATGCTCTGTGCCTATACGCCAGTTATCTGGTGTTTTTTCCTTCCTTGATAACCAATCAACAAGAGAAGAAACAGAAGGGGTGACAAAAGATTCAGTCATAATATGAAAATCTCTCCGCTATTTTACTGGCTGCGTTTTTGCAGCACCTAATTCATTAGAAATGGGTTCAGCTGGCATAAATGGATACCAATCCCCAAAATTTGCCTGAAAAACACTTAAGGCGGCGATAGCTGCAGTATCACTTCTTAAAATGCGCGGTCCAAGTGAAATAAGCTCAGTAAAAGGGCGCGCTTCTATCGTCTTCCGCTCAGCGCTGCTAAATCCACCCTCAGGTCCAATAAGTATCGCTGCCTTACCAGATTTAGGGTAGTTTAATTCAGTCATTGATCTTGCCATTCCCATTTCTGATTTTGACTCATCACAAACAATCAGCATTCTATCCACTGGCCAGTTATCCAACACTAAATGAAGGCGTGCAAAGCTTCCTATCTCAGGCAAATCCAGACGTTCTGTTTGCTCTGTTGCTTCAATCATATTTAACCGTAATTTATCTTCTTTTATCTGTTTTACCTGACCATACTCAGACTGTACTGGCCAAATTTTTGAAACACCTAACTCGGTTGCTTTTTGCACCATGAAATCCATTCTAGCTTTTTTTATTGGCACAAATAACAGCCATAAATCAGGTGAATTTGTTTGAGCAAGAACCTGCTGCGTGCACCGTACTGATATAGTGCGCTTGTTGATTGTCTCGATGATGCTTAAAAAGCCACCGTCTCTGCCATTAAATACAAGCAACTCCGCACCTATTTTCTTGCGCAATACAGAGGAGATATGATGACTTTGTGCCACAGTGAGTTCTATCACAGAGTTCTCCATCAGCTCACAATCTACAAAGATTCGTGTCATATTTAATCTAGAATTCAGATCCATTTTTGGCTCAATTAACCAAATAAGGTAACATATGGATTTTTGTTTTTCATCTTCTTCAATAACATAGTGAGCAGTGAACCCTTAAACATGATTGTTACTTCTTTTTTTTCTAACATTCATAGAACTTCTATCGATTTAGATGGTATGGTTTTATAAAATAGCTTTTCCATTTTTCAGCATATCTGTTACCGATACATTTATAAATAATAATTTAAAATCGCATATTAAGAATGAAAAATGGAACCGTCATTTAAGTCGCACACAGATATATCCATTGATGGTTGGTTGTCAAGCATCCCAAAATGGCTTCAACCCTATGCTTTAATAGCACGCTTAGATAGACCAATCGGCTGGTGGTTGCTGGTATTACCAGGCTGGTGGGCAATTTTAATGCATCATCAAGATGCCACAAAAACAATGAAACTTATGGGATTATTTTTATTAGGTGCCATTATCATGCGAGGTGCGGGCTGTGTAATTAATGATTTATGGGACCGTGATATAGATAAAAAAGTAGCCAGAACAGCTTTAAGGCCTTTGGCTGCTGGCACTCTTTCTGTCCAATCTGCCTTCTTTTTCCTTGGTATTATTTTATCACTAGGGTTGGTTATTTTATTACAGCTTCCACTCAGAGCATGGATAATGGGAATATTCTCATTTCCTTTGATAATTTGCTATCCTCTTGCAAAACGGATAAGTAGCTGCCCGCAAGTTGTTTTAGGTTTTGTTTTTTCATGGGGTGTTCTTCTTGGTGCAGTGAGTATGACAGACAGCTGGCCTAGTTACGCTGTTATATGGGTATATGCTGGGACGGTTTGCTGGATTATAGGCTATGACACAATTTACGCTGTGCAGGACAAAGAGGATGATATTCTGCTTGGGGTTGGTTCTGCTGCTTTATCTATGGGCACTCATCTAACCAAGGGGGTAATGGCGCTTTATTGTTTTTGTATTATATTTTGGACATTTGGATTTTGGCTTCAATTCGGATTTGACTATTGGCTGGTTGGTCTAGCAGGATCTGCTATTCATTTAAGTTGGCAATGCATCAATTTGACAAAAATAAACAAACAGACTGCACTGATTTTATTTAAGTCAAATCGAGATTGTGGTTTAATTTTAGCAGCTGGATTACTCCTTCAAATTATCCTGTAATTTAAAAATTAGATTGCCAATTTAGGTTGAGACCAATTTGAGGATCACACCCTAACATTATATTTAAGTTTTGCACGGCTGCTCCTGCTGCGCCTTTTCCTAAATTATCTAATCGAGCCACAATTAAAAACTGCTCTGTTTGTGGATTGTTAAAACAGAAAATATCCAGCCCATCATGACCTGCAAGACCATCAGCTGCCACTCGTCCAGAATGTTGTAAATCTAATATGTCGTCGCCGCTATGAACTTTAATCAGCGGCTGGTCTGAATATGCAGTATCAAAAATCTCAATCATCTCTTTAATCGTTGTTTTTTTAGCAAGCTGATTAGATGGGATAGCAAGACGTACAAGCATCCCCTGCTCAAACATCCCAACAGAGGGGATTAATAAAGGTGGCACCAAAAGACCTGAATGTTTTGTCATTTCAGGAAGATGCTTATGGGACAAACCGAGCGCATAGTCAAAATAAGGTGGCAATTGGTCTTCGCGCATAGCCGTAATCATTGACTTACCGCCGCCTGAATAACCAGAAACTGCAGGGACGATTAGCGTTTGATGTGGTGATATTAAACCTGCACTCACCAAGGGCCGTGCTAACGCCAAAAAACCTGTTGCATAACAGCCAGGGTTGCTTACTAGACGAGCTTGCGCAATTTTATCAGATTGACCTTCACAAAGTTCTGGAAAGCCATAAACCCATTCGCTAGCCGTACGATGCGCCGAAGATGCATCAATAATACGAATAGGCGTGCCTTCTGCCAGTGCCACTGCCTCAATTGCAGCAGAATCAGGCAAACATAAAATAGTTACATCTGCTTGCTGCATCGCATCTGCACGTTTATGAGCTAATTTCCTATCAGATTCTGCAAGGGAAATAAGCGTAATATCTGCGCGCTCAGACAAGCGAGAGGCTACTTGCAATCCCGTTGTTCCTGCACTTCCATCAATGAATATCAATTTTTTTTTCATAAAAAAAACTATAAACGTAAACTTTCTTGCCAGCAAGCAGTTGCGCAAGCTGGTTTTGCGCGCTATCTGATATGGTATGGATGATTCAACAAAAAATATTATTTTTAAATTACTCGAAACCGCTAAGTCTGAAGGCGCTGATGCTGCAGAAGCAACCCTTGTTAGAGATAAGGGAGTTGGCGTTGAGGTTCGGCTTGGTAAATTTGAGTCAGTAGAACATGCTGATAATTTTCAAATTGGCCTTCGGGTTTTTACAGGACAGCAATCTGCCAGTATTTCAACTGGAAAAGTTGATTCTGACGCGATAAAATCTTTGTGTCAGCGCGCTGTGGCAATGGCACGACTCGCACCAGCAGACCCCTTTGCTCGGTTAGCTACCAAACAAGAGCAAGCAAGTGAGTTGCCAACTCTTGAGCTTTATGACCCTACAGAAATTACGGCAGATGCATTAACTGAGATGGCTCTAAAATGCGAAACAGCTGCGCTTGATATTGAAGGTATTACAAATTCAGATGGGGCTTCTGCTGGACAGTACACAGATGAAATTGCGATTGCTACTAGCACTGGTTTTCTTGGTGAATATCAGCGTTCATCTTTCAGCATATCAGCCTCTGTTATTGCCGAGCAAAATGGCAGAATGGAATCTGATTATGATTTTAGCTCTACTGTTTTTGCAGAAGATTTAATGTCGGCTGAAAAAATTGGCGCTTCTGCTGGCAATCGTACGATTAACAGACTTGGTGCAAGAAGTGCCACCACAGGTCAATTTCCAGTCCTATTTGATACCCGTGTGTCAAAAAGCCTAACAGGACATCTTGTAAGCGCTGTAAATGGTGCTAGCATCGCAAGAGGTACTAGTTTTCTTAAAGATAAAATGGGGGAAGTAATTGCTAATAAGTTAATTACAGTAACAGATGACCCTTTAAGAAACCGTGGATTAGGATCGCGTAGTTTTGATGGTGAGACCCTACCTGTAAAAAAACAGCAATTAATTAAGGATGGTGTTCTGCAAAGCTGGCTTCTGGATTTAGCTAGCGCTAGTCAGTTAGGTTTAACGCCAACAGGCAACGCCAGCAGATCTTTATCTGGTCCTCCCTCTCCTGGCACATCTAATTGTTTGATTGAAAATGGTGAATTATCAGTAGAAGAGTTAATTTCAGATATCAAACAGGGATTTTTAGTAACAGAATTGATTGGCAGTTCTGTAAGCCTTACAACAGGAGATTATAGCCGCGGCGCTTCTGGCTTTTGGATAGAAAATGGCGAGATTGCATATGCTGTTACAGAAGCTACTATCGCAGGAAATCTGAAAGAAATGTTTTTTGAGATGACTCCTGCCAACGATATTGATCTTCGTTTTTCCACTTCTGCCCCTACGATAAGAGTGGATGGAATGACAATTGCTGGTGGGTAAACATTGATGAGCCTGCCAGAAAATTCTTTAGACTATCCACATAAAGCAGAGAAATTTACAAGATCTGGGTTACATGATTGGCTTGAGCTATATCTGCATGACCACGGATTTCTTAGAGCTTCATTCAGTAATTTATATCAAATTGACCAAAATATGTGGCGAAGTAATCAGCCATCCCCATCGAGAATAGAAACTGCCTATAAAAAACAAGGCATTAAAACGATTTTAAATCTCCGAGGACCACGTGATGCAGGGGGGTGGCAATTAGAAGCTGAAGCTTGCCATAAATTGGGCATTGAATTAGTAAATTTCAGGGTGAGGTCAAGAGCCGCGCCTGAAAAAAAAATGTTATTAAAACTTCCTGAACTATTTACCTCTATTCAATACCCAGCCCTACTTCATTGTAAATCTGGCGCAGATAGAGCAGGGTTGATGTCAGCATTATATGTTTTAGTGGCTATGAAACGACCGGCGACAGAAGCATTAGAACAACTCTCCTTTAAATATCTTCATATAAAACAGGCTAAAACCGGCATTCTGGATGCATTTATTGCGTCTTATATACCGTTCGAAAAAGAAGGAATGGATTTTATGGAGTGGGTAGAAAACATCTATGATGCTGATACACTCACACAAGAATTTCATGCCCAGCCTTTAGCAAGCCGCTTTGTTGATTCTATTTTAAAAAGAGAATAACCCTTTTAAAAATCATCTTCTTGAAAAAAAGATTAGCTCGTAAATTGCTGGAGCTGGATCATCTTAGCATAAGCACCTTTTTGCCGAATCAGGCTCTCATGGGTGCCTGTTTCTATAATTTTTCCTGATGCCATCACATGAATTCTATCAGCTGATTTAATAGTGGAAAGACGATGTGCAATTATCACGCTTGTGCGCCCTTGCTTCGATTCTTCTAAAGCATTTTGCACTAATTGTTCTGAGTGTGCATCAAGAGCAGAGGTTGCCTCATCCATCAATAAAATAGGGGCATCTTTTAAAATTGCTCTCGCTATTGCAATGCGTTGCCTTTGCCCCCCTGAAAGCAGATTACCTTCTGGTCCTACATTTGTGTGATAGCCATCTGAGAGAGATGATATAAACTCATCTGCAGCAGCCTTTTTTGCTGCATCTATAATTTGGTGCTCGGAAGCATCAGGATTGCCAAAACGGATATTTGCTAAAACAGAATCATTGAATAGAATGGATTCTTGGCTAATCAGCGCAATATGCTCTCTTAAACTTGCTATACTGACCTGCTTGATATCCTGATTATTAATTAATATAGACCCGCGATGCACATCAAAAAATCTAGGGATCAAATTCATTATAGTTGATTTCCCAGCACCACTCTCTCCAACTAAGGCAACTGTTTCTCCTTCATTAATTTTAAAATTTATACCATGTAGAATAGGCATAGAATCATAGGAAAAAGAAACGTCACGAAATTCAATTGTTGCTTTTTTTGCTATTAATGCTGGTGCATTTAATGCTGATTTAATGGAGTGTTCTGTTGTTAATAATTCAAGCACCCTATTAGCAGCAGATACCCCTTCTTGGGTAACAGCGTTCAGTGTACCAAGCGCCCTTACTGGCTGTACCAGCATTAATAATGCTGTAATAAACCCAACAACATCCCCAACCAATATTTCATTATTAGCTACTCGCCAGCTTGCAACGCCAACAACCCCAGCAATTGCAATACCGCCAAGAACTTCAAGAACAGGATCAATTCGAGCCCTTCCTGACAATAATAAAAGAAATGCCCTTTTTAACGTATCAAACATAAGATAGGCATTTGATTTCTGGCTTTCTTCAAGCCTAAAAGCCTTAATCATGCGACTACCGCCAATAATTTCGGATATGTTAGAGGTTACGTCTTCCATCGCTATCTGCAATAGCTGGGCATGACCACGCTGTTTACGACCAATTCTTAATATCGGCTGAAAAGCAATTGGATAGATTGCTAACACCAACACAGAAAGCCAAAAATCAAACCAGAATAGCATTCCTATCATTACAAAAATGGTTAGAGAATCTCTGATTAGATTATTTGAAAGTCTTACCACCGCTTCTTTTATCAGATTTACATCATTCATAATTCGGGAGATGAAAACACCTGAAGGATATTGAGTAACCATTCCAAGATCTGCATCAATCAGGTGGCTCATCATTTTGTTTTGCATTTGTGTTGCTATAGATTGCGCAAAACGATTTACGGTAATAATTTGCAAATACATAGCCACCGCTTTAATCAGTGCGATGCAAATAATACCTGCTGGTACAAATATCAAAAAATTATTTTTAAATACAGTTTCTTCCCCTGCCAGATGATTGAATACCTGTTGCATTATTGCAGGATAAACTGCTCCAGAAATGGCAACAATAATCATCAGTATAATGGCAGTGAAAAACAGACCTACAAAAGGGGTGGCAAATCTTTTCCAGATTTCTTTTATCACGGCTATTGTTGTATTCTCTTGTTTTGACATCATCATCCTTTGATACATAAACGTCATCTAAATTTACTATTATGATAAAGCGTTTTTTAGCTGCCAGCGCTTTCTTTTTAGCATATTACGCACAAATATTTTCTTTTTTATGCAAATACCTTATTATGCCAATAAATTGCGATAATTGTGAAGACATGATAACAAATAGCGATAAAGGAGAGAGCAACAGCCTCTCCCATTCAGATACCAATTACAGCTCTATTTCCTATATTTGGGTTAAAACTAAAATATGCTTAAAAAACTAAGCCATTCTATGTTCGGTAAAACCCTCTTTTCTGTCGTTATTGCGGCAGTCATTTTTCTTTTAAGTATAACAATACGCTGGCGCCATGAAAATAAGGCTATTTACCAATTGGTTAAGGAACGAAAAAAACCATACATCATAATTTCGTGGCATCAGCATATCATTGGCATGACATGGAACCTACCACGTCCTATTACCACATTGAATTCACCTCACCCAGATGGAAAGATTCTAGGTCTTGCAGTACAAATGCTTGGGCTGAATGTAATATGGGGCTCTTCTAATAAACAAGCGTTAAGCGGGCTTCGCTTATTAGCTAATCAATTAAAGCAAGGGCACCATATTGGCATTACACCAGATGGACCAAGAGGACCTGCCAGACAGTTAGCAATGGGGCCGATTGCTCTTGCTCATTTAACAAATGTTGAAATAATACCAGTTGTGTTTGCTGTAGATAGACAATGGCGTCTTAAAAGTTGGGACCAGACAATTATCCCAAAGCCATTTAGCAAAGCAACTATTTTATGGGGAACACCCATTAAGCTTGGGGAGATTCAACAACAGAGTGAATCTAGTGACTCTCACTCTCCTGATAAACGAAAAAATCAGCCCACAAAGAAAACTTTAGAAAAATCACGTCAACAGGTTGAAGATGCTCTTAACGCCCTAACAGATGAATGTGACAAATTGGTTGCTCCCAATTCTCTAGTGCCTGCCCCTGGCAATAGCAGGAAATAGGAGAAAATAAAATGCAGATAACGCCCTTTATTTACCAATCACTGTGGTTTTTGCTAATGCCATTTATACGGCTATATCTTATGATAAGAATAAGACAGCAAAAAGAAGATAAATCTAGGATACAAGAAAGATTTGGGCGTGGATATAAATCAGCTAGACCAAATGGAAAACTAATCTGGCTTCATTCAGTGTCTCTAGGAGAGTCAAATGCAGCCATTAATTTAATCACCAGCTTATCAGAGATTCGCCCCGACTGGCATTTCCTTGCAACTACAAATACAATTACAGCAGCAAATCATATTGAGAAAAACTGCGCATCCATGCCTGTTACTCATGTCTATCAACCCTTAGATCATCCGTTTTGGGTATCTAGATTTTTACATTATTGGCACCCTGATGGCGCTATTTTTTTAGAATCCGACTTTTGGTTTAATTTAATTACTTTAAGTAAAAAAAGCCAAATCCCAGTTATTTTTGCCTCTAGCCAAATATCACAAACCGCCAAAAATAGATGGACAAAAAATCCTTCTCTTGCGAAAAAAATTTTCTCCAGCCCTTCACTAATTCTATCAATAGACTCGCAACAAGAAGAAGGCTTTAAGAAATTAATGGGTCTTGCCTCGAACGATCATGCCCCAAATAAGTCCCCAAATAATTCTCCAGATAATTATTCAGATAATTATTCAGATAATTCTCCAGGTAATTCTCTAGGTAATTCTCTAGGTAATTCTCTAGGTAATTCTCTAGGTAATTCTCCAGATAATTATCCAGGTAATTCCCATCAAGATAATCAAATTTTCATTACCCTTGGCTCTCTAAAAAACCGAATATCAGAGAATGTGATAAATACAGATTATGAAAACAAGCTAATGGAGCATGCAAGCACATTTAAAAGAAAAATTATACTTGCTGCCTCTACTCATGAACAAGAAGAAGAGCTGATTGCACATTCTTTAAAAGGACTTCTAGACCCTGTTAAACATTTACTTATTTTTGCCCCACGGCATATGCATAGAACCTCTGAAATTCTTAATCAGCTGGGGTGGATGCCGTGCCGTTCCAAAGATGAATTACCAGAACCAGCACTACCCTATTTTATGAGTGACAGCCTAGGAGAAATGACAAGCTTATATAACGTATCTGATGTTGTTATCTGTGGTGGCAGCTTTTATAATGCTGGGGGACATAATCCGATTGAGCCTGCACTTGCTGGAAAACCCATTATTTGCGGAGAATCAATCTTCAAAAATAAAGCAGATTTCATTCAATTAATAGAGGCAGGTATGATTTACCAAGTCAGAACACCTGATATGATGAGACAAGTTTTAGCTGAATTACTGCACCTAAATTCAAGCCAGAAAGACTGTGTTATAAAAGGTCAGAAAATTGCGCAAGAAACTTGCATGCGCCCTCTAAAAGCGGCACATTATATCATATCAACAATAGAGCAATCATCTTAAATGCCAATGAAAACACCAAAATTCTGGACTGGGCTAAACTGGCAGGCAGTTCTTCTGTATCCTTTTACTTTTTTGTGGAAATTCGGTAATTATCTGCGCCAACGAAATGCACAACCAGAAAAAAGCACACTAGCTGTAATTTGTGTTGGCAATCTGACCGTTGGCGGCAGCGGCAAAACACCCGTGGCTATTACCTTATGCAGATTCCTATCTGGTATTGGCAAAAATCCTTGTGTTCTAACACGCGGCTTTGGCGGCAATGAAAAAGGACCTGTTTTTGTAGATACAGGCTTTCACACATCATCAGATGTCGGGGATGAGCCTTTGATGATGGCAAATTCAATTTCAGTATGTGTTAGCAGAAACAGACCCAAAGGGGCTGCTTTTATATCAACTGAAAAACATCTGGATTGCATTGTAATGGATGATGGATTGCAAAATCCGACATTAGAAAAAAACCTAAAAATAGCTGTGTTTGATGGCAAAATAGGCATTGGAAATGGCTTGCTTCTTCCAGCTGGGCCTATGCGTGAGAAGCTGAATGAGGGAATCACAAATATAGACTTGGTTATATTTAACGGCGAAGATGAAACAGGTCTTAGCAGCAAAATTCCATCCCATATTCCAATTATATCAGGTGAATTACGTCCTGACGACGAGGTAATTGATCAAATGAAAGGGCGCCGTGTTTATGGTTTTGCTGGTATTGGAAACCCATCTCGGTTTTTTAAAACGCTACAGCATATAGGTGCTGAAATCACAGGGGAGGCACATTTTGCTGATCACCACCCCTATACAGACAATGATTTGGCCCAGTTATATGAAGAAGCAAACCAATCAGGCTCAGAGCTAGTAACAACTCAAAAAGATTGGATGCGATTACCCGCAGAATGGAGAGAACGTGTTTTAACCGTACCTGTTAGAATTCATTTCTCCCCTGCTGACACTATTAAAATAGTTTCATTACTAGAAACCAGCTTTACCAATGTCATTTCATAAAAGCCCAAAACTCAAACAGCTTTTGATTCGGTATATAATTTGGCCAATTGAAACTGTCCTGTTGGGTTTAATATTATTAATTCTGCGTATTATGCCTGTGGATTTTGCCAGTATATTGACTGGATGGATTGGGTCTAAGATAGGTCCCTTATCAGATTGGCATAAAAGAGCCAAAGCTAATTTAGAACTAGCCATGCCAGAACTTTCCGAAAAAAAACAAGAGGAAATTTTGTCGGCTATGTGGTGGAATTTAGGTCGTAATATAGGAGAATTTCCGCATTTACCTAATTTACTATCCGCATCAAAACGCGTTGAAATACAGGGGCTGGAGAAAATAAAAGACACCGAAAAAGGGTGTGTTATCATTGCAGCACATCAAGCAAATTGGGAGACATCGCTAGCTATAATGATGCGTATTGACCGCAAGAAAGGTATCATTTACCGCCCTTTAAATAACCCTCTTGCAAATTATTTTGCCAAGAGAAGACAAAGTTATTTGAATGCTAAAATGTTTTTAAAAGGACGCGAAGCAGCGCATGGAATGATATCAACTCTTAAGGCAAATGGAATTATTGGTTTGCTAATTGACCAACAGCTTCGCGAGGGTAAAATGGTTCCCTTTTTTGGTATCCCTGCAAAAACCGCAACTGCCCACATCAAGATTGCGTCAAAATTGCAGATAAATCTTTTTCCAGCGGAGACAATTCGTATCAAAGGCGCCTATTTTAAGATAATTGTGCATGACCCTATTTCGGTTAAGAAAAACGCCTCTAATGATGAAATATTAGAAATTGCTGAACAGTTGAATAATCAAGTAGAAAGCTGGATTAAAACACGACCAGAACATTGGTTATGGCCACATAGGCGCTGGGGGAAAATTAAACTCTAAAATAATTTAGGTTGAGAGGCTTGCTTGGTTGGCTGCTCATTTTTTATGCTCTTTTTATCTGAACTATCGCTTATCTTTTCACCAATTTTCTGTGGATATTGTTTTATATCTGGATCAAGCTGCGCCTGCCGTGTTGCATCAAAAAACTGTAAATTAATACACGCTCCAGAAGCGGCTTCTTTGGATTGCTTTATCGCATTACCCTTTTCGTCTGTCACCAGCACAAATCCTTTTTCAAGTACTCTTTGAAAGGAAAATGCATCTAGCAATTGACCATATCTGAGGATAGTTTGTTCTGATCGTGTTATGGTTTTATCAATTTGGGCTTTCATCCGCTCATTTGCAGCTGTTAGACGCGTTTGAATATCTGCTAATTTTTGAGTTGGTGTAGGCATTCTCTCAAACACAGATGTCAATTTATGCTGTTTTAAACTCACTATATTTTGTACTTTTTTTTCTATTCTTTCATTTAAGATGTCTATTCTCTGACTATGATTATTTATCTGGTCAAAGGGATGAATCAATCCGCGGATGGCTGCTATTAACTGATTCTCATTGAAATGAAGCTTTCTATCTAATGCACGCCTTACTCTTGCATCTAACTCTGATATGCGTGCGCTTAGGTCACTGAGAACTGGGGTTGCTATTTCTGCTGCAGCTGTTGGGGTTGGCGCTCTTACGTCTGACACATAATCAATTAAAGTAGTATCTGTCTCATGCCCCACAGCAGAGATAACTGGAATTCTACTATTTGAAACAGCGCGCACTACCACTTCTTCATTAAAACACCATAAATCTTCAAGTGCCCCCCCACCACGAGCAACGATGATTAAATCAGGTCTGGGAATCAGATCATTTTCGGGCAGCTGATTAAAAGCCGTAATGGCATGGGCAATTTGTTGCTCTGCCCCTTTTCCTTGCACCGGCACTGGCGCAACAAAAACACGAACCCCAAACCTCTCCGACAAGCGATGCAGGATATCTCGTATTACCGCTCCAGTTGGAGATGTTACAACGCCGATCACTGATGGCAAGTAAGGCAGTTGTATTTTGCGTTCTGCTGCAAACAACCCTTCTTCTTGCAGCCGTTGACGTAATGCCTCCAGCTGTTTTAATAAGGCACCTTCTCCAGCAAATTCAATCTGAGACACTATTAGCTGATATCTTGACTGACCTGAAAATGTTGTTAATTTTCCTGTACATATTACGTCCATGCCCTCTTCTGGCAACACGTTAACCTGACTTCTTTGTCCTTTCCAGACGACAGCGGAAAGAGCAACATTGGTATCTTTCAACGTAAAATATATGTGCCCCGAACCAGGAGTAGCCGGTTTTGAAATCTCTCCTCTAACTCTGACAAGTTCAAAACTAGACTCAATCGTGCGTTTGATAGCATTCGATAAGTCAGCGACAGAGTAAATCGGATGATTTGAGTAAATATCTGTTTCAGATGAAATAAGGTTCGACATTTTTAATCCGTTGTTCTGATATTCTATTTATGGCACAGATATATCATCCAAGACAATCCGTGCGTTCTCTGGAATAAATGTTAAAATTACTATGTATTTATACCTAATTAAAATGAGGTTTGGGATAGCTAATCATGAAAATATTAATTATTGGCGGCGGCGGCAGAGAACATGCAATGGCACGTGCAATTTCAGCTTCAAAAAAATGTACGCATCTATTTGCTGCGCCTGGAAATCCTGGGATAGCTGAATTTGCAACCTGCCTAAATTTACCAATAGATGACCATTTAAGCATTATTTCAGAATGTCAAAAATTGGCTATTGAACTTGTTGTTATAGGTCCTGAGGTGCCATTGGTAGCAGGGCTTGCTGATAGATTGCGGGCACATGAAATTTTAGTGTTTGGGCCAAGCGCAGCAGCAGCAAGACTTGAGGGATCTAAGTATTTTGCGCGTGATTTTTGCCAGCGCTACAACATACCACAACCTGCCTATGCAAGATTTACAGATAGTAAACAAGCAAAGGCATATGCCAGCAAAATTGGTCCTGAATGTGTGATTAAAGCAGATGGGCTTGCCGCCGGAAAAGGTGTGGTGGTATGCAGCACAGAAAAACAGGCACATCACGCGATTGATATGATGTTAGATGGCGCTTTTGGGGATGCTAGTCAGACCATTATTGTTGAGGCATGTATCTCTGGTCCAGAAATATCTGCCTTTGCCCTTATCGATGGCGAGGATGTAATTTGGCTTGCTAGTGCCCGTGATCATAAACGTGCATATGATGGCGATGAAGGGCCAAATACAGGCGGCATGGGTGCGGTCAGCCCTTCTCCTGATGAGACTAGTGAGTTACAAAATGATATTATTGAAAATATACTAAAGCCAACAGCAAAAGGAATGGTGAGTGATGGGGCACCCTATACAGGCATTTTATATGCTGGCTTAATGTTAACAAATGAAGGCCCGCAGGTAATTGAATTTAATTGCCGCTTTGGGGACCCAGAAGCGCAGGTTATTCTACCTCGTCTTGAAAGTGATTTACTTACGATCATTATTGCTCATTGCAACCATCAGCAACATTTAGCAGAGGTTTTGTTTAGCCCTGATATTGCCATCACAGTTATCATGGCGAGCAAGGGGTATCCTGGTAATTATCAGTCTGGTTCCATAATTAAAGGCATAGATAGCTTTACAGAAGAATCTGGTAAATTTATTTATCATTCTGGTACTGGAGAAAATGCGGACGGCAATATTATCGCCAAAGGTGGGCGAGTATTAAGCGTTACAGCAATAGCCAATAGCTATGCACAAGCAAGGGTACGCGCCTATGAAACTGTTTCATCAATTGAGTGGAGTGACGGCTTCTACCGAACCGATATTGCTGATTTTTAGCGTTTATCTACGAAAAATAATGTAAGTAAATCTGCTGCCTTAGATGCGCTTATACCGCCATAAATTTCTGGTTTATGGTGGCAGGTTTTCTGCGAGAACACGCGGCTTCCATGCTCTACTGCGCCTCCTTTTTTATCTTCTGCTGCGTAATATAGCCTGCGAAGTCTGGCATGTGAAATTGCCCCAGCACACATAGCACATGGTTCAAGAGTCACCCACAAGTCACATTTTTCTAGAAATTTTTGTCCTTTAACTTGCATCGCCTGCCGCAGCACAAGACATTCAGCGTGGGCTGTTGCATCTTGGTCAGTTTCAACTCTATTATGCGCAGCTGCAATTACATCTCCATTAGCATCAACAACAACAGCACCAACGGGAACCTCGCCTAATTCAGCTGCCTTCTGTGCCTGCTGTAATGCTAATTTCATATAATCTTTATCCTGCATTACTAGGCAATGACAAAACTATACTAAAAAAGCAACATCTTGTTTTATATAGACTATTTTTTCCTTCTTTTTTATGTTCTACTTCTCTTATCATGTCTTTTTCAAAACCCTCTTTTATTTTAGATGAAGTTGCTGCCTCAGAACGGATAGCTAAGCGTATGGCGCGGGCTGGATTATGTTCGAGAAGAGATGCAGAAAATTGGATTCTTGCCGGCAGAGTCATAGTAAATGACATGCTTCTTCAAACCCCAGCATTTATTGTTGGACCTGATGATAAAATTCTTGTTGATAACAAGCCACTCCCAAAAATAGAAGCAACACGTTTATGGAGATATTATAAACCACGTGGTCTAGTTGTATCTCATAAAGACGAGCAAGACCGTGAAACTATTTTTGATAGAATAAAAGATAAATTGCCTCGTGTGATGAGCGTCGGCAGGCTTGATCTTGATTCAGAAGGAATGATCTTACTGACCAATGATGGTGGGCTTGCACGTCATCTTGAATTACCAAGCACTGGATGGACTCGCAAATATAGAGTGCGTGTTTATGGTAGGGTTGATGAACATGGGTTAGAAAAACTAAAAGACGGCATTACCATTGAAGGGGTTCATTATGGTAGTCTTTTGGCGCGTTTGGACAAACAAATGACAAGCAATGCATGGCTTACAATTGCCATAAAAGAAGGCAAAAACCGTGAGATTCGTCGTGTGATGGAATATCTTGGCTATTCTGTGAGCCGCCTTATACGAACATCTTATGGTCCTTTCCAGCTTGGCAATATGGATGAAGATGAATTGCAAGAAGTAAAGGCGGCTGTATTAAAAGAACAGCTTGGAATTAGCAGTAAAGAAAATCAAAAATCTGAAGAATCCACCCCATCGGCAAAAAGATATAAATCAGCGTCAAAGAAACAATCTGTTGTTTCTGCAAAATCAGGAAATAGGAATGCAAATAATAGGTGGGGTAAAGCGAGGCGCTAAGCTCGTTGAATTTGATAGCCAGAACGTTCGACCAACTGGTCAAAGAGTAAGAGAAGCTATTTTTAATCTACTTGGTGGTGGGCGGTTCACACCATTAGTCACTGGAGCAACTATCCTTGATTTATTTGCAGGAACAGGGGCACTTGGTCTGGAAGCCCTTTCACGTGGCGCAACAGAAGCCTATTTTGTTGAACGTAACCCTAAGGCACTCGATACCTTGCGGGCAAATATTCGAAAATTAGATTTTCTTGATACAGCAACAGTTCTAGCTGGCTCTGTTGAGAATATTACTAGATGGGCGTATCCCCCTGCTGATATCGTATTTTGTGATGCACCTTATATTGATAACATCACCTCCCAAACATTACAAAATATTGCACGGACAGGGGCAATTAAAAAAGGGGGGCTGATTGTTGCTGAAATGCCAAATACAGAAAAACTAAATCTAATAGATGAGTTTCAATTTGTTGATAAACGCAAATACGGCATCACGACAATACATCTGTTCAATTGGCAACCAGATTAACGTCTGCCAAAAAGATGTTCAATGTCTGCCAGTGACAAGCTGATATAAGTTGGTCTTCCATGGTTGCATTGACCTGAATTTGGTGTTTTTTCCATGTCACGTAATAAATGATTCATCTCAGCAACAGATAAAACCCGTCCTGAACGCACAGAACCATGACATGATATAGTGGCAAGAACATGAGAAATTTTATCCTCAAGACTAGTTGAGCCAGATAAATTCACCAACTCCTCAGCAATATCTTTTACAAGTTCCTGGGCATTCACCTCCCCTAAAAGAGCTGGGGTTTCTCTAACAATAACAGCATCTTCTCCAAATGATTCAACAATAAGACCAAGCTTATTCAGAGAATCAAACTGCTGTTTAAATGCTTCTAATTGTTCTGGAATTAAAGACACGATTTCTGGCAGTAATAATAGCTGGGTTTTAATATCATTAAGCGCTAAATCTGATTTCATTTTCTCCATCACAAGCCGCTCATGTGCTGCATGTTGGTCAATTATCACAATACCTGTGCTGGTTTCGGATATTATATAGTTTTTATGATATTGCGCCCTTGCTGCACCTAGCGGATTTTGTATTAATGTTTGCTGTGCTTGCGTATCCACATCATAATTTTGAGTTTTAGCAAGTGGCGGCGAGCCTTGGAATATATCATCTGAAGGCAGATAATCTGCATTAGGGGATTGCAATTGCAAGGCATTTTCTTGCTCAGTTACATTTGCTTGGTAATTAGAAAAACCACCGCTTCTGGATAGATTTCGATGTGTAGAATTAGAGGATAAGCGGTACAATGCGTTTTGCGCACCTTCTGCTGTTGATTGAAATCCGTGCTCTCTTAACGCTGAATGGATGGCGCCTACTATCAGACTTCTAATTGCCCCAGAATCAGAAAAACGAACTTCATTTTTTGCTGGATGCACATTTACATCTACTGATTCCAGAGGTACCGAAATAAATAGAACGACAATTGGGTATCTTCCTCTTGGAAGAGTATCTGAATAAGCTGCCCGGACTGCGCCAATTATTTGTTTATCTTTAACTGGTCTCTGATTTACAAAAAGATTCATATATTGTGTTGTTGGTCTGTTCATAGTTGGCAGACCTATCAGCCCTGTTAGCCCATTTGCCTCTTTTTGTGCATCTAATAATATGGCTTCCTTGGCAAATACATGACCCATTACATCTGAAAGCCTATCACGAATAGCAGATGCATCATTGGTTCTACTTGGTAAATTCAATAAAGTTTTACCAGACTCACTATATTTAAATGATACATGCGGGCTTGCCATAGCAAGTTGCTTTACGACTTCTAGGCACTGACCTGCCTCAGTCCGCTGAGTTTTTAAAAATTTACGTCTGGCAGGAATTTTATCAAATAGGTGATTAACTGAAACAGTTGTTCCAACGGCATGAGCAACAGGTTCTGGTGGATATATATCACCATGTGCTATTCTAATTTTCCAGCCATGTTCCATAGTCTCATTACAAGATGAAATTTCTAGGTCAGATACTGCGCCAATAGAAGGAAGTGCCTCCCCTCTGAACCCAAAACTATTTATCTGAAATAAATCTGCATCTGATAATTTAGAGGTAGCATGACGTTTTACGGCTAGCCCTAACTCGTCTGCATTCATGCCGCACCCATTATCAGTTACATTAATGCCAGTAAGACCACCATCAGTTAGGGTTATAATAACTTGGGTTGCCCCTGCATCCAGGGCATTTTCAACTAATTCTTTTAGCGCACTTGCTGGTCGCTCTATCACTTCGCCAGCAGCAATTTGGTCTATAAGGTGATCGGGAAGTAATCGTATCTGGTTCATCTATTCTTTCAATCCAGCTATTTTGTTATACAATACCCTTACTCAACTTTAATTTCATCTCCATAAACGCCATCTATCGCTGGAGTTGCTCCTTCATTTAATGCTT
This sequence comes from Alphaproteobacteria bacterium, assembly GCA_018666135.1. Taxonomy (GTDB): domain Bacteria; phylum Pseudomonadota; class Alphaproteobacteria; order Puniceispirillales; family Puniceispirillaceae; genus UBA5951. The sequence goes on from JABJAN010000011.1 coordinate 57,631, forward strand.
TCTGCTGCGATAAATTAATACGTATGCGTTGGTCTTCAGCCATCTGATCTAGAATAGGACCAACATCTGGAAGACCTCCGAAAATAACATTCATAGGCAATCTGCGCTCAAAAATGATGCCTGTTGTTTCTTGGTCTATTTTAGTACGAATGTCTGGTTCTATCGCAGCTAGTTCAAAAAATTCCTCATATCCTGATGCGGCTGTAGCGCGTCTTTCAAATAATTTATTCATTACATTTTTTGAAGATTTTTCATCTACGCTAAGTTCACTGGTTTGTGAATCAGGTCTTTGTGTGAATTCAGGCGGAAGAGATAATGGTGGACGAACAACAACTTGAAATTCGTCTGGCGTTGATCTCTCACTACCAATTGAGCGACGATAATCAGAACAAGCAGTTGCCGCAAAAAGAAGTGTTAGGCTCATTATCACTGATAAAAAGCGAATTTTTTGCATCATTCTTCTCCCAAATTAGACGATGTCGACATAATGACATATATCCATATAATAACGCCAGAACATATCGCAACATCTGCTAGATTAAATGCAGGCCAATGATATCCAGCTACATGAAAATCCAGAAAATCCACGACACGTCCATATATTAATCTATCAATAACATTGCCAATAGCGCCGCCGGCAATTATGGCTGAACCAATCTGTTGCATGCGGTTTTGAACTTGAAGCTGGCTAATCAAATAAAGAACAACACATAAGGCTAGAACAGGAATAATGAGCCTAATTATTTCTGGCTGTGATGCCATAAAGCCAAAACTCACGCCATTATTCCAAACAGGCGTAAGGTTAAAAAATCCTGTAATTATGATTTGTTGGGGCACGTCAAATAGAAGCGAAAGCATCCATTTCTTCGAAATATAATCAAGCAATATAACAGTGAATGAAATAATGAAAAATCGTACATAAATAATATGTTTTTGAGTCTTCATTTATCTACATACCCTTAAATTATATACCCCAATTGCAGATAATATTCTGCAATTACCTAATCCTATGCATTAACCACTTCTGAACATCTATGACAAATATCATTATTTGTTACCACTTCAGGTAGAATTTTCCAACATCTTGCGCATTTATCCCCATTTGCCAGTGCAATTTCTGTCTGAAATTGGGCAGCATTTCTATCCATTATTTGGACATCTGATGTAATAAACAGAGAGGCAAGATCAATATCTTCTAGCAATTTTGTTTCTACTTCAGTCAAATGTAACTTTACTGAAGCCTGCAGACTACCTCCAATTTTGGCATCAGACCTTGCCGTTTCAAGGGCTGTTGTTACCTGCGATCTGAGATCCCGAACCTTACTCCATTTTTCAATTAAGGCTGAGTTCTGCCATTCGTCTGGCATTTTATTAAATTCGTGAAGGTGGATAGAATCCTGTGGGTTTTGTGTATAAGCAAGCCAGGCTTCATCTGCTGTAAAACAGCATATTGGCGCAATCCATGCAACCAAGCTGTTAAAACACCTATCCATTATAGTCAATGCAGCTCTTCTAGATGTGGTATTAATCGCATCACAATACAGCATATCTTTGCGAATATCAAAATAGAATGCTGATAAATCGCTATTACAAAAATCATGAAGTTCTGTGAAAACTGCATGGAAATCATAATTATTAATTTTTTCTTTTATTATTTTATCTAGCTCAAAAAGACGTGCTGCCACCCATTTTTCAATTTCTGGCATATCCTCAAAAGCGACTGGCTGCAATTTATCAAAGCCATTTAAGGATCCTAATAAATAGCGCAGTGTATTTCTTATCCTGCGATAATGGTCTGACTGTCGCTTCAGAATTTCTTGTCCTATACGCAAATCATCATAATAATCAGAGCTTACCACCCAAAGGCGCAATATATCTGCCCCACTTTGCTGAATGATTTTTTGAGGTTGAATAACATTACCAAGCGATTTAGACATTTTGCGACCCTGCTCGTCCAACACAAAACCATGTGTCAATACACCCTTATAAGGTGCTGCAGAACGAGTGCCACATGATTCTAACAAAGATGAATGAAACCAGCCACGATGCTGATCAGAACCTTCTAAATATAAATCTGCTGGCGCGTGTAAATCTTCTCGCTGTTCTAAAACAAATGCATGAGTGGAACCAGAATCAAACCAAACATCTGCGATGTCATTTACTTTCTCATAGGCATCTGGGTCATAATCATCCCCTAAAAAACGTGAAGCAGGCGATGTAAACCAAGCATCACAGCCTTCTTCTTTAAAAATTTCAACAATACGATCTACAACAGATTGGTCTTGTAAGGCTTTGCCAGATTTCTTCTCGACAAATACAGGAATAGGCACACCCCAAGCACGTTGCCTGCTTAGGCACCAATCTGGTCTGTTTTCAATCATAGATGTAAGACGTTTTTGTCCAGCTGGCGGATAAAATGATGTTGTGGTCAAGGATGCAAGAGCATAATCACGCAGCCCGTGACTTTCCATTGAAATAAACCATTGAGCAGTATTTCGGTAAATAACAGGGGCATGTGAGCGCCAACTATGAGGATAGGAATGTGTTAATTTTCCAATCCCTATGAGGGCATTATGCTCTATCATAATTTCTGCAATTTTCTGATTATCACGCAATACATGCAACCCAGAAAATACTGGTAAATGATCCATCAAAATGCCACTTTCATTCACCGTATCAGGTACTTCTATGCCATGCTGTAGATGTGCAAGTTCATAATCTTCTGGTCCATGACCAGGTGCAATATGCACAAACCCTGTTCCCTGCTCTGTTGTCACATGACTGCCAGCAAGAAGAGGAACAGCATAATCATACCCTGCATGAACCATTGGATGACTTGCAACTGACCCCTTTAAATCATGCCCTTTTACTTTTTGGATTATGTCATATTCGATGATGCCACATTGCGAACAGGTATTTTCAAGCAAGGCTTCGCCAACAAGTATTATCTCCCCTTCAACAGCAATTGAATTCTCCGAAACTGAGGTGATTTTTGCAGCAACATAATCAATCTCATCTCCATAAGCTAAGGCGCGGTTACCAGGCATTGTCCATGGCGTAGTTGTCCAAATGACAACAAAATTTCCAACCAGCTCTTCTATCGGACATTCTAATAGCGCAAATTTTGCAAAAATAGTGGTTGATGTATGGTCACTATATTCAACCTCAGCTTCAGCAAGCGCCGTTTTTTCTACAGGCGACCACATAACAGGTTTTGAGCCCCTATACAAAGAACCCTGCATCAAGAATTTACCAATCTCTGACGCAATTATTGACTCAGATTCGAATTTCATGGTGAAATAGGGATTTTGCCAATCTCCTAATACACCTAATCGTTGAAACTCTTCTGATTGAATACCCATCCAATAAGCCGCAAAATCACGGCATTCTTGACGAAATTCCTGAATTGGAACCTCATCCTTATCTTTTCCTTTTTTCCGATATTGCTCTTCTATTTTCCATTCAATTGGCAGACCATGACAATCCCAGCCAGGTACATAATTGGCATCCTTGCCCAACATAGACTGAGACCTATTAATGACATCTTTAAGAATTTTATTTAATGCATGACCAATATGCAAATTTCCGTTTGCATATGGTGGCCCGTCATGAAGAATAAATTTCTCTCTGCCTTTTCTTGCTTCACGTAATTTTTTATATAAATCGAGTTCTTTCCAGCGCTCCATGATTTCTGGCTCTTTTTGAGGCAACCCGCCACGCATTGGAAAAGACGTGTTTGGCAGGAAAACTGTATCTTTATAATTTTTAGGTGTTTGTTGATTATCTGACATCAGAATTTCTCATGGTTTGAATTTGATTATTGTCGTTATTTTCATGTACTAGCAAAGCTCTTGCAGCTGTCGCATCTTTTTCTATCTGCACTTTCAATGCATCTATAGAATCGAATTTCTTCTCACCACGTAGATAATGATGCAGATTAACGCGCAATCTTGCACCATAAATATCTTCATTAAAATCAAATAGATGAATTTCAGCCATTACCTTTCGGTCACCAATCGTTGGTCTAATACCAATATTTGCAACACCCATTAGCATTGGCAGTTCCTCTCCATCCAATATTTCACTGTGATCTTGTGAGAATTGGCGTTGCGTTTCAACTATTGCCGTAATTGCATATACTCCATAAGCAGGTACCTGATAATCTTGTAGATTAAAATTAGCTGTCGGAAAATTTAGCTGGCGACCACGCTTATCTCCATGTTCTATTATACCACAAATTGTTGGAGGTCTTCCTAGCATTTCTATTGCTTCATCTATATGTCCTGCCTGCAGTGCAGCACGTACCCTGCTGGAAGACACAATTGCAGATTTATCATCAACTTCTAACGATATACTAGTAATCTTAATGTTATTTTGATTTCCAAGTTTGGATAATAATGTCATATCCCCTGCTCTGGCGCGCCCAAAAGCAAAATCTTTTCCAGCCAAAAGATGAGAAATACCTAATGGAGACAACACCTTTGTTACAAATTCATCAGGTGATAATTCACGAAGCGCATCATTGAAGCTGACATGAATAATTTTTTCCACCCCATACAAGGATAAAATACGATTTTTTTCTGCTAAATCAGACAACAGAAAACTAGGTTCATTCTTTCTGAAAAAACGCCTTGGATGCGGATTGAAGGTAATAACACTAGTTGCAGTGCTGTCTTTTTTGGCAAATGATTTTGCAGTTGAAATAAGTTTTTGATGCCCAAGATGGACACCATCAAAATTTCCAATTACTGCCGTTAAAGGCCCTTCATTAAGAGGGGCATCGCCAATAGACCAATAAACAATTTTAGTTGCCATAATTTTCCTATACAGATTTGGCGAGAATATAACGCTTTTTTATACCTAAATTCAATTGAAAGGAACAACAATTCCAGACTATTATCAAACTAATAAATCCGCTATCATTTATAAGATAATGAGGTAATTTATTAGCGGTGAAAATTTTTATCCTAAATTTACTATGCTGATTATATAAATAGCACATTTAAAAGGAATTACAGATTTGGATTTTTCTATGGAAGGCATTTCACTATCTCAGATTCTATCAAAACCTGAACTTACAATGTTTGTTACCTATTTTTCTGGTTTTTTTGCTGGTATAGGCACCTTAATTATAGGGTTTTGGCTATCAGGAAGAGCAGAGCGTGCGGTAAGACATATGCTGGATAGCATTCCCCGCCTTAGCCCAATGCTAATTCCTATTTGCAGCAGTGTTACTAGATATGCTGGCATAATAATCACCTTAGTAGTTTCACTTGGTCAGTTTGGCATTCAAACAACTTCAATTATTGCCGTTCTTGGTGCTGCGGGGCTTGCAATTGGCTTGGCATTGCAAGGAACATTGTCTAACGTGGCTGCTGGTGTGATGTTATTAATCCTTAGACCATTTGAAACAGGTGATTGGATTGAGGTTGCTGGTTCTTCTGGAGTGGTAAAAGAGGTTGGGCTATTTACCACTTCAATAGATACATTTGATAATATTTTTATATCAATGCCAAACTCAACGATTTGGTCATCTACTATTATCAACCATTCAAGACACACACAACGCAGGTTAGATATAGAAATTGGCGTGAGCTATAATAGTGACCTTGATAACGTTGAAAAAACCATGCTAAGCCTTACAGACGACCCTCGCATTCATCAAAATCCAGAGCCACAATTCCATGTGCTTTCTTATGCTGATAGCTCTATTTTGGTGCGTTTACGAGTGTATGTCGATTATGACGATATGTATGCCCTAAATTGGGACTTGAATAAACGTATCAAAAAGCTTTTCGACTCCCATAATATTGAAATCCCATTTGCTCAACTGGTGCTCCATAATGCAGATTAATTAAGAAAGGTTTTTTATTATATTATCATGTCATCTAATCATCCTAAAAAACCTGTAAAAATTAATAGAGAGAATCTTTCTGCTGGTATTTTGCAAACGCTGGCAGCTGAAAGAGCTACTCAGCCTGTCAAATTACTAAGCGAACAAGAACTAAAAGAGTCACGTCGTCTTTATGTTTCTGACACATATTCAGGAGATGATATATGGATTTTCGGGTATGGAAGTCTTATATGGAATCCCTCTTTCAATTTTAATGCACGTAAGCAAGCTCATTTATTTGGCTATCATCGACGCTTTTGCCTTCGTACAACTATTACGAGGGGAAGCCCAGAAAAGCCTGGACTTGTTCTAGGGTTAGATCGCGGTGGATCTGCAAGAGGCATCATTTTTCGAATGCCAGCTTCTATTGCTGCTAGCGAGTGTGATGTTATATGGAAACGAGAAATGCTAAACGGTGCTTATACCCCTAGCTGGGTTAAGGTCAGAGCAGACGATGGTACCCAAAAAAAAGCACTTACATTTGTTATTAGACGTGAACATCCCAGTTTTGCAGCGCCGCTACCTGATAATCAATCCAGTAAAATTATTGCGGAAGCCTCTGGTATTATAGGTGCTAATTCTGAATATTTATATAATACAGAAGCTGCCTTAGCAGCTGAAGGCATTCACGATAGCACACTTAAAAGATTAGTAAAATTGGTTACTATGCATAATCAGGGGCAGACCTAGCCTAACTTGGCCAGGCACCACCTAATGCGCGTGTTAATTCTTTTGCTGTTCGCAATGTAACTCTGCCAAAATTAGGGAGTTTCTGCTCTTCTATTCGAACCGAGGGACCACTAACTGAAAGAGCGCCGATTACGTTAGATGCTTCATCAAAAATCGGTGAGGCAATACACCTTAGCCCATCTGAATTTTCTTCTTCATCTACAGCAAAACCAAGCTGCTTTGCTTTTCCAATCTCACGCAAAAATACACTCTCATCCATGATGCTTTTACGCGTAAATTGGGTAAATCCACTCTGGCTTATGATTTGATTTGCAATGGTTGGCTTTAAATGAGCAAGGCAAATTTTTCCAACAGCTGAACAGGTCCAAGGCGCCTTAGCTCCTGGTTTTGATAGTGCTCTCATTAATTGAGGACATTCAACCTGTGAGACATACATGAGCGAGCTACCATTATTATCTAACAATGCAAGATTTGATGTCTCCCCAGTTTCCTGCATCATCATCCGCAAATATGGGCGTGCCATGTGGCTGATATCACGCGAACGCATATAAGATGAACCCACATTAAACGCTTGAACACCAACTAACCATCTGCCTTCTTCAAAACGAACAAAGCGATCAAGCTGCAGCGTTGTAAGCAACCTATGTGCAGTGGACGGCGCTAATTTTACCCGTCTTGCAAGTTCTGACAGATTTAAGCCTTCTGGCTCTTCTGCTAATTTTGATAATAAACTTAAAGCCCGAGATACCGATTGGGTATGTCCGCTTCTTTTTTCTGCAAATCCATCTGGCACGATATGTATCCTTACATTATGTACCAGTCCCAAATACAACATGGGACCCTTTTAGGTAAAAGGCAAGCGCAAAGATACATTAATTTTTAATGATTCTAAAGAATAGAAACGCAAAGCTATGCTAACTGCCAAAAATAAGATAATAGCTGATCTTCACTATTATGTTGATTAATAATATAATTAATCATTAACAATTCTATTCCCTAAAAATTGTTCTTAGATGCTATGAAATTATCTTTGACCTAAACCAACTTGCTCGCTATGAAGATAGAGATGGGTAAGGTTATTTCTTAAATTTAGAGACATATTTTGGGGATATGGTGAAATTGGTAAACACGCTGGATTCAAAATCCAGTGCCGCAAGGCTTCTCGGTTCAAGTCCGAGTATCCCCACCACTGTTAATTCACCATAAATTAAATACCGCTTTTGAGATTAAATACCGCTTTTGGTGCTTGCTGCATTTTAGAATGACATATTTAAAAGCATTGCGACAATGATTACCTGAGGGACAGTCACAAGCGGCAAGAATAAAGCAATCTTCCAGCTTTTAGTCGTGTCTTTTAAAATAACAATCTCCGTGTAATCAGTTGCAACACCTGCCATTAAAAAAGCAAATCCATTTCCAGGTGCATTCGCACGGTTTAATATATCTGTCGCTAGCGGTGTTGAGCCTTCTGAACAGACTTCGATTATGGTTGCCACTATGATGGTTATAGCCAAACCTGCAACAGTAGGTCCAAAATAATTCTCAAATTGTGCTGGATCCAAAACAACCCTAATTATCGATGCAAGCAATACTCCAAACAACAACCAGCGCACCACCATTTTAGATTCAACAATCCCATCCAAAATAACTTCTTTGCAAAATGTAAGATCAAATTTAGAAGCAGATATGCCTTGTTTTGCATTCTGCCAAAAATGAAATCCATCTGGCAGCACCACCTTATTTTGATTTGGAGGCAAGGTGCCGCGTTTTACAAGTAGTTCAAAAACCCACCCTGTAATTATCGCAATCACAAGCGAGAGAAGTATAAATGAAATTGTCCAGAAAAAACCAATTAATACCAAGGTTAGGGAAAAAGAATTCCAAGGGCTAGCTATCAAAAAAGCGATAACCTGTCCTGCACTTGCACCACGCTCATATAATTTCACTGCGACCATCAAAATACCATGCGAGCATAAATCAAGTAACACGCCTGCACCTGCCGACCGTATCAAGCCGTTAAACGACCCCCCTTCACCTAATATAGATAAAATAAACTCTCTTGGAACCTTGGATAAAAGACCAATGAATATCGCGCCTATTAAAACACCCCACCAAATTGAATGCACCATATGAAATACGGATGCAGATAAAGTGGTTAACCATGGCTGCCCAGATATTTCAAAAAAAGCCATGAAAAATAAAATAGTAACGCCCACTAACGAACCCCAAAAAAGTACGTCTATTCGTCTTTTTTCTGGATGACAGGAGAGATTCTCTGTTTCATGTTTTCCGTGTTGGTTGGCTTTTTTTTCTTTAACCAAGTTAATTTGTCCTTAAAATTATGTGCTAAAATTGAGGTTATTTACTGAAGATGTAGGGAAGATACATAGTAAAAAAATCTTTTTAATTTTTCCTTAATTTTTCTTTAATTTTTTTCCTCCATAATCATGTTTAAGCATTAGGATTCCTATAATCTTTTTTTACACAAAAATATTTGATAAATTGGCTTGCGTTTTTGACAAAGGCTGATTATCACCACTGGCTCACTGCCTTACCAAGGAGAGTAACAAATGAAAAAATGGGTGCCTTTTGCCTCAAAGCTTGGAGAACTTTCTGATTTTATTCAGCAAAAAGCGGATAGTCAGAAAGCTCGATGGGGGCTTTATTTTTATGCAGCACTAGAATCCATTATTATTCCAATTCCAACCGACCCTTTGCTGGCGACGTGTGTTTATGCAGCGCCAAAGCGTTGGTGGCAGCTTGCAATTTGGACTGCAATCTATTCTGTAATTGGCGGTTTAGTTGGTTGGAGTATAGGATGGTTTATGGGTGATTTTGTAAGTTTTATCTTAACAAATGATACTATTCCTTTTTTAACAGCTGAGAAATTTGCTACTGTTTCAGCCGAATTTACACAACATGGATTATTAATCGTTTTGCTTGGGGCATTTACGCCACTACCCTTCAAGTTAGTTACTGTTACAGCTGGGCTATTTCAGTTTTCTATATTTCCTTTTTTAATTGCCTCTATGTTTGGCAGGGTTGTCAGGTTTTTACTTGTTGCGGGTCTTATAAGATATCACCGTGATCCTAAAATTCTTGTTTTGATTAGCTGCCTTATTGGAATAGCATTGACATTGAGCTATATCATTATGGGGCGTTAAGTAATTTAGGCAAAATCTGCTCATCAAATTTGGGGGGAAACTAAGTGAGAATCACATTAAAACAAGCTGTTTTATTCTGCGGTTTAATCTCATTTACACTGCTTGCCTCTGCATTCTGGTTTGAGTATTTTGTTGGTTTATATCCGTGTAAATTATGCATTTGGCAACGCTGGCCACACGCGGCTATACTTGTGTTAGCATTAGCAGGATTTACCATATTCAGATCAAGATGGGTGTTATTACTAATTGCGGTTTCTGCTATGATCACGGGGATAATTGGGCTTTACCATGCTGGCGTCGAGCAAGGCTTATGGCAAGGACCTTCAGGATGCACTAACCAGTTGAATTCCACTGCAGACATCTCTAGTTTAACAGAGGCATTATTAGCAATGCCCGTTGTTAAATGTGATGAAATCGTCTGGTCGTTGATAGGCATTTCGATGGCTGGATGGAATAGCATAGCAAGTTTTGGACTTGCCGTTCTAGCATTAGCTTTTTGGCAGAAATTAAAGTAAATATAGGTATATTAAAATGCACGATAAAAAACAACTGGCAGAATTTTTAAGAGTAGACCATGCAGGAGAACGGGCTGCCCAAACAATCTATAAAGGGCAATTAGCTGTTCTAAAAAACCATCCTGCCGCTGAGGAAATTCAGCATATGATGGAACAAGAACAAGTGCATCTTGATACTTTTGATAATTTATTAAATGAATATCAGGTACGCCCATCTCTTTTTGACCCTGTATGGGGATTTGCGGGCTTTAGCCTTGGTGTTGTTAGCGCTGCGCTTGGTCCCAAAGCAGCAATGGCATGCACTATTGCAGTAGAAGAAGTAATCGGTGGGCATTATCAAAAACAAGTTGACGCTCTTGAAGATACTGATGTTGACCCAGAGCTTGTTAATACATTAGCCCAATTCCGAGATGAAGAATTAGAACATAAAAATATCGCCGTTGCGAGTGAGGGTGAAAAGGCACCTGCCTATCAATTGCTTAAATTTGTCATTCAGACTGGATGCAAAGCGGCTATTAAAGTCGCTGAAAAAATCTAGTTAAAACTGTGTTTTGTAATTATAGCCTTAGCTGTTAAACCCATCATAATCTAGTTCGATATCCCAATAAAGATAATCTGTCCAACTATGGTGCAAATGGTTTGGTGGAAATTTTCTACCATTTTCCTGTAATTGATATGTATTTGGTCTAATTGGTGGCCTAATTGGATTCACGCCGCCTTTACTAGGCATTTTATTCGCTTTTTGCAAATTACATTTTGTGCAAGCCGCAACCACATTTTCCCAATTTGTTTTACCGCCTCTCGAACGAGGAATAACATGGTCGAACGTTAAATCACTTGCCGCAAAAGGCTTGCTGCAATATTGGCAACTAAATTTATCTCTTAAAAAGACATTAAATCTAGTAAATGCTGGATTACGTGACTGATGCACATATTCTTTTAAAGCAATAACAGAAGGAAGCTCTATTTTAAAGCTGGGAGAGGAGACTACACGTTCATATTTTTGAACGATATCCACTCTTTCCAGGAATACCGCCTTTACAACATCCTGCCACCCCCATAAAGAGAGAGGATAATAGCTTAAGGGGCGATAATCCGCATTCAGCACTAAAGCTGGTGGTAATTCACCTGCAGAGGAAAACACTTTCGGCGCAATCGCATTCATCTCTGTGTTTTCACTCCTTGTAATCACCTATCGCCTATATAGTATCTTTATAATTGAATCATAACTATATGTAGGTGTCTAGCCTAAATTCAAAACTTTTCAAAATTTTATTGGTTAGAAAAAGTGCCTTTTATTAAGTAAAACATCTGACCTACAGTGACTATAAAATAAGTCACCTGATTTGATAATGGGAAATTCAGACACATAATTTTTCATTCCTTGGCAAGGTGAGCGTCAATAAATTGTCTTGCGGCATCTAATCCTACTTGATCTATCGAGTGTCCGACCCCCTTTTCAAGTACAACATCCACAGCATATCCCTTCTCTTCAAAACAGGTTTGCGCATGTATCAAAGCAGAAGCAGGGACAACATCATCTAAATCACCATGAATAAGCAATATTGGCGGGCTAAAATCAGATGCCTGCCCGAGGTCCTGTTCTGTTAATAGTGCCCCTGAAAAACTTATCAAAGCAGCTAATTCATAGGATGGTCCAGCCGTTAATGTCATCATACCACCTTGGGAAAAGCCCCCCAGAATAATCTGTGATGCAGATAAAGAAAATTCATCAAAAATAGCAGATAATAATTCATCCAAATCCTCTCTTGCCATTATTGCCCCCTTTTCTGCTAACTGAATGTCAAACCATTCTCTGCCATGTGGGGAAGCAGCACAGGGATAGGGTGCATTTGGAGCGAAAAAACCACATCCTGGTCTCATTTGTCCAAGAACAGGCGCAAGACCAAACATGTCAGCTGCATCTGCTCCCCATCCATGGAGTAGAATTATAAGTGAGCTTAGATTGTCTGTTTTAATTGGGGGCTGATATATACCCTCAAATCTACCAATTTTTTTTATTTCCGCCATCTGTTTCTCTTTTTCCAAATTGACTGCTTTTTACACAGACTGCTTTTTACAATTAATGCGTTATTCATATCATTATGCATGTAATTATTCTTGCATCTTTTTAGCATCAAGCAAATAATACATCCATGGCTGATAACCTTGATATAATCCAGCAGACGGCTTCATTAATTGAAAAGATGCCACTTGTTATCTCCTCTGAGTTGCACTCTAAAATTTCAAAAATGGGCGGTTGGAGAACTAGATTCGCCCCAAGCCCTACTGGATTACTTCATGTTGGTCATGCATATGCTGCTTATGTTGTATGGCAGATTGCTGGATCAAACCCAGATAAATTTTTATTACGAATTGATGATTTAGATTACACCCGCTCTTCGCAAACATTTATCCAACAGATAAAAAACGACCTTAATTGGCTAGATATCTATTGGAGAGAACCTGAAATATATCAGTCAGAACGGCTTGTGCGATATAAAAATGCTTTGGAAATATTACAACAAGAAGAGTTAATCTATCCTTGTTATTTGTCTCGAACTGAAATTTCTGAATTCTTATCCCCTCCTGAATCTGGGTTATCAAAACAACCCCATACCCGTAATTTACTTTCTAACAGTCAAATAAACACAAGACAGAAACACGGTATAAAGCCAGCATATAGACTAGATATGAGCAAAGCTATTAACTCAGTAGGGGATGTGTTCTGGCAAAATATAGATGGTCAGGTAAATAAAGCAGTTCCTGAAAAATTCGGCGATATTATACTTGGCAGGCGCGATATTACAGCTTCATATCATCTAAGTGTTGTTCTTGACGATGCTGATAGTAATATTGAAGTTGTAACCAGAGGCAATGATCTAAAGCAGAGCACCGATATACACTGCCTTCTTCAGAAATTATTAGGATTACCTTCCCCTTCTTATTTTCATCACCCACTGGTGATCGGTAAGGATGGAACAAAACTTTCCAAAACACATAAATCTATGCCCTTATCAATTTTTAAAGATTCAGAAATAAGTATCAAAAATATAATTAAAGAGACTTTTAATCAAAAAACATAAATTAGAAAAAACCTATAATAAATTACAATTTCTTCTGTTGACTTCAAAAGTAAATGCATCCATATATGAGAAGAATATTCGTTTAATATTCCTCCCTAAACTTGGTCGTGGCTTTGGTCACGACTTTTTTTTAAATATATTATTGATATTTAAGAAATTAAATATTTCCAAATCAGACTTAATCTTGCGTTCATTTAAGTTGGTTCCGATATTAGTTTTGGTCTACCTAAAATCAAAGAAACCGCGATTAAGAAAATAGGCACAAATGCGATAGTCATCATGAACACCCATCCCAACTGGTTGTGTATCATGCCAGAAAGCATCGAAGCTGTAGCAACCATACTAAATATACAGAAATCTGCTATTCCTTGTACTCTGCCTCTTTCCTCAGGGTTTGTGCAATTAGCAATTATAGAACTGCCTCCTACATACAAAAAATTCCACCCGATCCCTAGCAAAATCAATGCTATCAGATATGTATAAAACTCGTTTCCACTAAGGGCTGTTATCGAGGCAAGCACATAACAAGCAAGCCCAACCCACAAAATTTTACCCACTCCAAATTTTGCAATAAGAATTCCTGAAAATAAGGATGGGGCAAACATAGCAAAGACATGCCACTGAATTACGCGGGCATTTGCCTCGTGTGATAATTTACTAACATCTACAATTTGAAGCGGCGTTGCCGTCATCAAAAAGGTCATAAGACCATAGCCAAGCGCAGCGGCGATAAGGCCTGACAAAAAAGATGGCATAACTAAAAATTTAGAAATATGTCTTCCTTGTGTTTTAAGCCTCTGTATTGGTGGCAATTTAAGTCCCCAGATCACTGGAATCGCAAGCATCTGAACTAAACCAGTTACAATAAAGCATCCTGCATATAAGCTATTGGGGACAAGGTCTACTGTGCGAAAGGCGATTTCGGGCCCGATAATGGCTGAGACTAACCCGCCTAATAATACAAATGAAACAGCTTTTGCTTTATCAGCACCTTCTGCTGTATCTGCGGCGGCATATCGGTAAAATTGCGCAACGCCTTGTCCTAACCCCACCAAGAATGATGAAAATACAAGTGGTATAAAACTTCCCGTTAGAATTGATAAAGCCTGACCAAATGCACCTATACTAACAACGATTACTCCTGCCAAGAAAACAGGTCGTCTGCCGAATTTTGCCATTAGCAGAGAAGCTGGAATAGTTGCTATCATAACCGCGATAAACTGGATGGAAAGTGGCAGTGTTATTAGCCAAGGAGAAGGGGCAAGAAGAGAGCCTACTAACGCTGTATTTGTTAGGTTTACATTCATAACCGTCATCATTAACGCTTGCGAAAGACCCATCCGCCAAATAGTGGCAGAAACTCCGTCAAATAACTTCATTAACTAACTCTCTTTTAAATGATCTATCAGCTATGAATACGGCTTTCTGATAGGAATGGAACAGCAATATTATCAATCAAACGTGTTGTGCCTACATACAGTGCTATAAGCATTCTTGCATCTGAATTAAATTTAGCTATAGGCTCTAATGTATTTGGATCATTTATACTAAAATAATCAATATTATTAATTCCTACAGAATTCAACTCTAAGATTCCTGCATTAATTGCTTCTGAAACAGACTGATTTTCTTGCAGATTACGTGCTGTTTTTTGCAAAATACGATAAATATTTGAAGCCGTTTTACGCTCATTATCAGAAAGATAGCTATTTCTTGTGGACATCGCCAAGCCATCTTTTTCTCTTTGGATGTGACCAGCTATTATTTCCACTTGCAAATCTAAATCGCGGACAAGTTGTTTTATCACCATTAATTGCTGATAGTCTTTCTCACCAAATATAGCGACATCTGGCTTAATTTGATTGAATAATTTTAGTATAATGGTTGCAACACCATTAAAAAAATGAGGTCTTGAATCTGCCTCTAATCTCAATGCCACGCCTGATGATACGATTTGCGTTGCATGATTATCAAGATACATTTGCTGCGGGCAATAAACCAAGTCACAGGCGTTTTTGTTAGATAATGTTTGTAAATCATCTGATAAGTTTCTTGGATAACTGCCAAAATCTTCTGTTGCTGAAAACTGTGTAGGGTTAACATAAATAGTAGTAACAACCTTATCACAATGGGCTTTAGCTAATGATAATAGGGACAAATGACCTTCATGAAGCCCGCCCATTGTTGGCACTAGACCAATGCGATGCCCATTCTGTTGCCAGCGCAAAAGGCACGCGTGCAAATCTTGCACAGAATTAACAAATTTTATCATTTTTTAGTATGCCAAAAACAATGTGAATCTGAAGGAAAACTTTCCGATATAACATCTTCTTTATATGCCTTTGCTGCCTGTTGAATAACCTTCTGCACATTTGCATATTTTTTGACAAATTTTGGCGTAAAATCAGCATAAAGACCAATAAGGTCATCTGTGACCAAAATCTGCCCTTGGCAGGCAGCTGATGCACCGATACCGATAAGAGGTATCGTTGCTTTTTGTGATATTTGACGCGCAACAGGTTCTATTATTCCTTCTAATACAATTCCAAAAGCACCTGCTTTGGTAACAGCATCCGCATCTTCTTGCAGTTGAATTGCTTCAGCAGAATCTTTACCTGTTATGCGAAATTCTGATGTTTGACTGAATTTCTGTGGCAACAAACCAATATGACCTAGAACAGGTATACCTGCAGATATAATTGCCTGTATTTGAGGTGCCATTGACACACCCCCTTCAAGTTTAACGCCGCAGGCACCTGTTTCCTGAATGACTTGTTTG
The DNA here is from genome assembly GCA_018666135.1 of Alphaproteobacteria bacterium. Taxonomy (GTDB): domain Bacteria; phylum Pseudomonadota; class Alphaproteobacteria; order Puniceispirillales; family Puniceispirillaceae; genus UBA5951. The sequence continues at coordinate 73,758 of JABJAN010000011.1, forward strand.
GATGATTTAACAGCAAGCTCAGCACTACTCTCATAGGTTCCATGCGGCAGATCAACTATCACCATCGCTTTTTTAGAATGTGACACCACAGCTTTTCCATGACGTATCATCATTTCCAAGTCAGCTCCTTGTGTGCTTTGCATTCCATATATGACCATCGCAAGCGAATCACCAACTAATAGTAAATCACAATAGGGATCTAAAGCTGTGGCAACTGGTGCTGTGTACGCTGTCAAACTTACAATTTTGCGCGTTTTTGGGATAGATTGAAAATCAGCTACTGTGAGCCTGTTTTCTGCCATTATATTTCCTTGAGATACAGTGTTATTGAGTTTGAAAAAAATATGACTATTGTTTACCAATTTCTACCAAACAAAAACACAAAAAAATTGCTTCTAAGGTAGCTTAATTTACATTGCCTAATATCTGCGGCTGGAAACTTTCTTTGGATACTCTTGACCAATAGCGCTCAATTCTAACATCTCCACAGCTTGCTTGTGAAAATACAACACCCTGCTCAGCATCTGGGTAAATTTGGGATGCCAACATTATTTCAGTTTGGTTCACACGATGTACAATATAGCGTCTTGTTAGCTCATCAGGGGTGTTCAGACCTGCGGCACCCACTAATTCTGCTAATGCATGCCTAGTTGTTTTTTGAAACTGAAAAATAGCCTCTGCTTTCGAATCAACATCAATTGCACGGCTGCGGTTTGGATCCATCGTTGCAATACCCGTTGGACAATTCCCATTATGACAGGTTCTTGCCTGAATACACCCAGCTGCAAACATAAAAGGTCTAGCCATATTTACCCAGTCGGCTCCAAGAGCACAAATTCTGGCTATGTCAAATGCCGAAAGAATTTTTCCAGATGCCGCAATTTTTATCGAGTTTCTTAGGCTTGCTGCACGCAGCGCATTATCTACGTAAACAACTGCGTCACGCAATGGGCTACCCACATGGTCACTAAACTCTTTTGGCGCCGCACCTGTGCCGCCTTCTGCACCATCTACTGTTATGAAATCTGGTTTCAGACCTGTTTCAACAATTGCCTTAACAATAGCTAAAAACTCCCATGGATGACCAATTGCAAGCTTAAAGCCGACGGGTTTTCCGCCACTTAATGTCCTTAATTCATCAATAAATCTCAACAATCCTTCAGGTGTGTAAAAGGCGCTATGCTGAGCAGGAGAAATACAATCCTCGCCAATTGGCACACCCCTGATAGCCGCAATTTCAGGAGTTACTTTAGGCCCCAATAAAACACCGCCATGGCCAGGTTTGGCTCCTTGACTGAGTTTAACTTCGATCATTTTTACCTGATCTATAGTTGCATTTTTAACAAATTTATCCGCATCAAACTCACCATTTTCATCTCTACAGCCAAAATAACCAGAGCCAATTTGCCAAATTAAATCTCCTTGATATTTTCGATGATACTTACTTATGCCGCCCTCTCCTGTATTATGGGCAAATCCGCCAATAGACGCACCTTTATTAAAACTCTCTATCACCCGTGAAGACACAGCCCCAAAACTAGTGCCAGATATGTTTATTATAGACACATCATATTTATGTTTTCCATTGCCAACAGGAATTCTAAAATTATTATTATCTATTATAGTCGGCGCGATAGAATGATTTATCCAGACATGGTTTGTGTTATAAACCGTCTCTAAAGTGCCAAAGGGAAGAGTACCATCCCTGCCTTTGCTTCTCTCTGTTACTACCGAATGCTGATGGCGCGAATAAGGCACCTCGTCATCTTCTCCCTCAATAAAATACTGTCTAATTTGAGGACGAAATTCTTGTAGAATAAAACGTAATCTTCCTACTAAAGGATAATTTCTTAGTACAGGGGATGTTTTCTGCATAAAATCGTAAATGCCTATTAGCACAAAAGGCATTAGTAGAATGGCACCCCATGCAAAGATAATATTAAAGGGAAATAGCAAGAATAATGTTCCTGAAATAACACAAGCACTACATACTAATAGTAACGGAACAAACCTCATCATTAAGCACCCCTGCATAAAGCATTTATAATTAAGCTATCACCTGATTATAAAAAATGCATTTTTTAATGCATGTTATATTTTTAAAACACGACCAATTTAACTATTTTTCAGCTAATAGTGTCTCACCAGCTATACAGCTTTGATTAAGAATACGTGTAATTGAGTAATAATTAGGCACCAATAAATCTACCCTGCCACCAAACATTAAAAACCCAAATACCTGACCAGCTGATATTATATCGCCAACTTCAACTTCACATTGTGGCTGCCAATAAGTAATAGCTTGACACAAAACCAACCCTATCTCTTCTAAATTATGTTGTCCTGTCCCTTTATCTGGCCTATTAATAGTCGCCTTTAGAAACGTTTTTATCCCAGTATTATCACTTATAACCTGTTTATCTGAAATAGTAATTAAAGCTGGCGCATGAAGGCTGGCAGCAGATGAAATGCCGCACTTGATGCTAAAAGTGCAATATTCTGTCGGCTCAAACCCCCATATATTAGCAGAATTGGTTTCCTGTATATCTATAATTTTTCCGTTGATTGGAGATATAATTATTTTCTGGTTTAGAGGCGTAATTGGAACGTCAACACGAAACAAATAAATCCCCAATGATAGCGAAGCAAAAGTAAAAATAAAGGGTGCATCCACACTTAAGCCAATCAGAAAACCACAGATAGTTAAAAATGCAATCATCGGCCAGCTAGAAGCATATGGTTTAAATTTTAGGAGCTGTTTTGATATATTCATGAAAAATTACTTTTTTAACAATGTATGACGAATTATCTCTAGATTAAAGTATTGACGGTAGGCATAATTTGCTTGCAAAGCATAAAATGTGTTTACTAATTTTTGTTAACTATTTTTGCGTAGATTATTAAATATTTGCAGCAAAAGCTGACCATTTAGATATTTTTATAGTTATTAGATAGTAAAAAATTCATAAAAAACCAATGAAGTTTCGTCTTATGTTGATTTTTCTGTTAAAATCAGTCAGGTTAACAAAAGGTTGCTTTTGGTGATCACCCTTTATAGCTAGAAACGCATGATTGCTTGCAAAATGTAATTAGGAGCAGTTTAAATGTTCAATAAATATGGGCTTATTTTGGTAACGGCAATTTCAGTTTCCTCTCAATTTGCGATAGCAGGAGGAGATGGAAGTGAGTTTGATTCGCTTGCAGCTGAATTAGCTGGGTCAAGTGCAGGCTCTGGCGCCTCAACCGGAAATTTGTCCTCAGCGGCATCAAGCACCTCGCTCTCAGGGTCTTCCAATGCAAATACAAACCCTGAAGCTGTAAATAATTCAGTATCCACAAGTCAGAAATTCCAGCAGAAGAGTGATACCCCTCCAAGTCAGCCTCCGCAGTCCAGCAGAGCGTCTGGTTTTGATGCAATTGAAGATGAGCAACTAGTAATAGACACCTCTAACATTCAAGATGGTGATGGTATTGGTAGCACCCAGATTCAATGGCAAATCTCAGATAATGGAGACGACTGGCAAATCATACCTGGGGCTATAACCCCAAGCTTTACGCCAAGAGACGCGCATGTAAATAGATATTTGCGTGTAATCGTTTCTTACGTTGATGGTCAAGGAAACTCAGAGACAATCATAAGTCCAAACTCATCTGCAGTTCAGAATGTGAATGATAAGCCTGTGGGTGTTCCAACAATTATTGGAGAAGCAAGAGAGAATAACTCGCTTACAATAGATAATAGCAGAATTACAGATGAAGATGGAATAGGCACTATTAATATCAATTGGGAACGTTCAACAACTAAATCAAATTGGGAGAGGTTAAGCGATAAAGTTAACACCACAGTCAGTTTGAAACAAATAGATGTTGGATATAGTTACCGAGCTGTTGTTAATTATATTGATGGATTCGGTTCAGTAGAGACTTTATATACAGAACCCACAGAATTGGTTGCAAATGTTGATAACCCTCTTACCGGTGAGATTATAATTCGTGGTCAGGCAATTGAAAATAATGAGCTTGTTGTAAGTTTGAGTAGTCTTGCTGATTATGATGGCATTGCAAGTACTGCATTTAATTGGGAAGCGTCAGCAGATGGTCGCACATGGGACATCATAAATCTTCCAGCCAATTCTCCTACTTTGCTGCTAGGGCAGGCTCTTGTTGGTTTAAAAATACGAATAAGCGCAAATATTGTTGATAATTTTGGCGTAGAGACAAAAATAACTAGCGCCATAACTGGTCCTGTTCGTAACGTAAATGATAAACCTGTGGGTAGCTTATTGATTAGAAGAGTAGGTAGTTAAACCCTAAAAGCTGCTTACTAGTGATTAAATATTAGCGCTATCCTGGATTTTTTTTTGTAAATAGTAAAATTTTACTTCACGATTATTCAAACTTATGTTTATACTATTTATAGTATGATGAAGTTAGCTGACGCTACATTTTTTAGATTTTTCTCAGCATATTACTGGGCGGGGGTTAGCATACCCTTTTGCTTTTCCAGATAATCTCTTTTTTTCTACTTTATGGAGGCTTGCCATGCAAATTCCTGATAGAGATCCAAGTAACACGGCGTGCATTATTCCTTTTTCACCAAGAAAACCTGATGAGAAAAATGTAAAAGTAACAACCATAGCTGCTATAATTGCTGTAACCGTTCTTCATAATGATGATGAAATTCCAGAAGAAAAATTAATGGATCTTATAGAAGCATCTGGTGAGGCTGAAATATTAGATGCGATTGACGCGACCGATGATCTGGAAATGGATATTTTTGCACAACCAAGTGTTACATTAACGCCAGGAAATGATAATTTTAAATAAAGATATTTAATTTAGTCTTTTTTAAATCTACATAATCAAGAAATTAAATATAGCCAAAAGAATGATAATGGCAGGCAGAATAGTGTTTGTACTATAATAATATCTGCCATTAAAGGCGCATTACCTCCTAATTGTTTAGCTAATGGAAACGCAGACACAGCGCATGGCATTGCAGAAAATATCGCAAGTACAATCATTATATCAGATGGTAATTCTGCCCATAATCCTCCTGAAATCACTATTGCAGGAAAAATAATCAATTTTGTTATAATTGCCACCGCTAGAGGCGCTATACGCGCCAAGGAAAAAGAGGGTGCCAAACCTGCGCCAACAGATAACAATAACAAGCTTAATGCGCCATCACCTACTAAATCAAAAGTAAATGAAGCAAATCGTGGCAAGGTTAGATGGAAGACATTAAATAACAAGCCAACAAAAACCGCGATTATCAGAGGGTTTCGCGCAATCTCACGCAAAATAAATTGACTGATTTTATTTTGTTTTTGCTGTCTGTTATAAATAATCATGGTAACAACAGCGACGATATTGGTGATGGGAACTAAAATAGCAATACAAATTGCAGAAAGCTCTGTTCCAATTGTGCCAAGTAATCCAGATGCAATGGCAAACCCTATAAAGCCATTATGACGAAATGATCCTTGAATTACAGATGATGCCGAAGCTGCATCAAATTTAAATAAGAAACAAATAATAATAGATATTAGAATTATTGCTGTAAGAGCAACTACTAAAGTTATTATGATTGGTGCAACAACATCACCTGATAAAGATGTGCTCGCAATTAATTTGAATAACAGTGCTGGGAATAATATCCAATAGCACAAATTATTTACACAAGACCAAAATTCATCTGATGCAAGCAGGCTTCGAGATAGGATAAAGCCAAGCGCAATAACCAATAAAACAGATAATATTGTTGGAAATGCAACAGATATCATTGATCGGCTTCCCTTAAGTCAGCCAGCTGATTGGGACTGAATTTTAAAAATTTATTCTGATAAGCAAGAAACAATATGTTAGTTAAGATTGTTTAACATTCGATTTGCTGCAAGCCAAGCTGTTGGCATCACCAATGTTGCTATCAGCAACTTCAAAAAATCTGCATAAATAAATGGCAAAAACCCATTTATAATGGCAGCTTGCAAGCCAATAAACTGAGAAAGCCAGCTAATCCCTGCTAGAAAAATAATTGAAATACCAATTAACATCGCTAATGCCGTATTTTGCCAGGTCTTTCCCCACCCCCTACTTGCAAGACACCCAAGTACATAAGCTGAGATAACAAACCCAGCAAGAAACCCACCTGTCGGACCTACAAGATAGGCAACACCAGCGCCACTAGCAAAAACAGGAATCCCCAACGCACCTTGAAACAAATAAAGGGATAGTGTGAATACAGCTAAATTTGGACCATAACTCATTCCTATTAAAAGAACGACTAATGTTTGCATTGTCATCGGCACAGGATAAAATGGGATTTGAATTTTTGCTGATATTGTAAGCAAAATACACCCGATTACAGCAAGCAAAAGATACGGTATAATTCGTGAAGCTGAACGAGCTGAACCACCAAAAAAACTTGAAATTATGGCTGGAACTAATGGGGTAGAAGCGCCTAAAATCTGCATTTCCTATTCCTTTTTTTTTAGTTAAATGATACTCTAATTTTATATTAAGTCTTAGAATGCGTAATAATTAAGTTCAAGATAAATTCATTTTATTACTCTTTCCATATTCCTCAATAAGCCCCGATATGAAAGTAATAATGTTATGTTAGAGAATTTTTTCGCGCTTAAAAAGCATAATACATCAGTACGCACAGAGATTATAGCAGGCATAAGCACATTTTTTACTCTTGCATTTATAATTGCTGTTAATCCTGCAATTCTTTCAGATGCAGGAATAGACTTTGCTGCGGGGTTTGTTGCAACCATTATTGCTTCTGCTTTTGGCTGCTTCATTATTGGGATTTGGGCTGGCTGGCCTGTTGCAATAGCACCTGGAATGGGGCTCAATGCATATTTTGCGTATGTAGTGGTATTGGGTCATGGATTTACCTGGCAACAAGCACTTGCTGCTGTTTTTGTATCTTCTGTCTTATTTTTCCTATTTTCCTTATCCAAAGCACGAAGTTGGTTAATTTTATCTATTCCCAAACCCCTTCAATCTGGAATTACAGCAGGAATTGGAACCTTTCTAGCCATCATAGGCTTAACTAGCGCTGGTATAATTGTTGATAATCCAGATACCTTAGTTGGTATGGGAGACCTTACACAAGCACCTATTTTATTATCTTTAGTCGGGTTAATTGTTATGGCAGGTCTTAGCTATAGAGGTATCACTGGAAGTATTTTGTTTTCTATCCTGGCCATCAGTATTATTGGTTGGATAATGGGTCTTGCTGAATTTGGTGGCTTATATAGTATGCCCCCTGTAGCAAGCGCTGCATTTTCACTTGATTTTTCACAAATAGCCTCAGCAGGATTTTTATCTGTTGTCTTTGTTATGTTTTTCGTTGATTTTTTTGATACCACTGGCACGCTGACAGCCATTGCAGACCCCGCAAAATTACGACAACCCAATGGTGAAATCAAAAATTTAAATAGGGCTGTTCTAGCAGATACATCCGCCAGCATATTTGGAAGCCTAATGGGAACATCCAATATGACAACTTATTTAGAAAGTGCAACTGGTCTTAAGGCTGGTGGCAGAACTGGTCTTACCGCCGTAACTGTTGGTCTATTATTTCTGTCTTGCTTATTTTTTGAGCCATTTTTTGCCTCTATTCCGAGCTTTGCTACTGCACCTGCCCTCATATTTGTTGCAGCTGCTTTTTTAAGTAGTTTGAAAAATGTCAATTGGGATGACATCAGCGAAGCATTACCCGTTCTTGTGATTATTCTTACTATGCCACTTACTTTTTCTATTGCAGCAGGAATCGCATTTGGTTTCTTTACATATGTAGGAATAAAAACGCTGGCTGGAGAATATAAGGATTTATCAGCAGGTGTATGGCTTATTTCGGGGTTTGCTCTGATTTGGCTGGTTTTAAGTACAATCTGATGATTGCTTGTTTATGGATAAAACACCGCCTCATGAAAAAAATTTCCTGTTTTAAACATTTATGCTATCTACATCTGAAAAAATTGATATTGTCTTTATCTAATATCTCAATTCCTTTAATACTGGTTGGTCTACACTGATAATGGAAGACACCTTAGAAACATCAACGCCCTCTATATTTTCTTTTGCAAATGGTGAATTGCCACCATTTCAAAATAAAATCATTAGGCAGTTAGAAAAAGTTACTGGTCAGCCTAAAATAAAACAAATTTATCTTGATTATGTCGATGCCAATAGACCAGATGAGCTTTTTTGGATTGATGCATTAGACAGATTAGGCATTACCATAAATTTAAAAAGTGCTGACGCTCAGTCAATACCCAAAGAAGGCCCCCTTTTGATTATATCAAACCACCCTTTTGGGGTAGTGGATGGGCTTGCGCTTTCAGCTTTAGTATCGAATGTAAGGCAAGATTATAAATTAATTACTCATAGGATACTGCGTCAGGCGCCTGCTGTAATGGATAAAATTTTGCCTATCGACTTTGACGAGACAGAAGAAGCCTTAAAGACAAACCTTGAAACAAGAAGCCTTGCAATAAAGGAATTGCAAAATGGGGGGGTTGTAATTATTTTCCCTTCTGGTGCTATTTCTCGTGCCAAAAGGTTTGTAGATAAGGCTGTTGACCCAATGTGGAAAAAATTTGTTGCCAAATTAGCAATACAACCAGAAACTCAAGTATTACCTTTCTTTATTGAGGGCCAAAATACCCCTATTTTTCAGTTTGCCATCCACTGTAGCCAAACTTTAGGATATTCCTTAATGTTTAGAGAAATTTGTAAGAGAATGTATCGTCCTGTTAACATTACAATGCGCCCTATAATAACAGCCAAAATGTTGGCAGATATTAATGATCGAAATAAACTTGTCGATACTCTTCGAAATATTACTTATTTTGGCTCTGACAAACCGCCAGTTAACTTAAGAACATCTTCAAAATAATAATTTGGTAAGATAAGTAAATATTGCCCCCTATTATTATCTGCTAGCGTAATTTGCACTAAGTTCTCTGATGTTTTATTTGACACACCTATTTGTGTCCCAGGAGCCATTTTAATATTATCAAGAGACCAATAAAGACCTTTCGATGATTTAAAGCTAACTCTGTCCAGTGGCAGTATCGATACCCTTTCACCTATCGGGAGTGATAAAGTAATATCATCCATCACCACTAGAATAACATCCTCTCTACCATATAGAATTATAGGTCTTTTATGTGTGTATTTTTGGACAACATGGAGAGTTGCTAATGTATGGTCAAACCTGCCATCAAGAAACCCAAAACAAAAATATCCGCGGGCATCTACCTGCATTAAAGATTTTTCAAAATCTGTTGTATCTTGCTCATCTAACAAATGAGAAAGAATATGATTTTGTTCTGCAAATTGCCTTGC
>JABJAN010000067.1 GCA_018666135.1 Alphaproteobacteria bacterium
GCTTATACTCATTAAGAGGATCTTTTTGTGCATATGCTCTAAGATTAATGCCCTGACGCAAATAATCCAAACCAAGCAAATGCTCCTTCCATTGCTGATCCAAAACCTGCAAAATGACAGATTTTTCAATATTTCTCATCGTATCTGGACCAAAAATAGTTACCTTACTCGCCATATGCCTATCAGATGCACTCGACAATCTATCAAGGATTTCACTCTCAGTTACGCCATCTTCCTCAACCCATTGATTACCTGGTACTTCTATTCCTAAATAAGACCTAGAAAGTGATGTCAACTGTTCTGAATCCCACATATCTGCATAGCTGCCTGCGGGGATTGCCTCACCCACAATCCATTCTATTGTCTCCTCACGCATACTAACAACAGTATCATGGGCATTATCTATCTGCATGATGTCTTTTCGCTGGCTAAACACCACCTGACGCTGGTCATTCATCACATCATCATATTTCAAAAGCTGCTTTCGAATCTCGAAATTATGCGCTTCTACTTTTGATTGCGCTTTTTCAACAGCTTTATTAATCCATCTATGAGTGATTGATTCACCTTCTTCTAGCCCTAGCTTTTGAAGCATTCCGTCTAATTTTTCAGACCCAAATATGCGCATTAAATCATCTTCAAGAGATAGAAAAAACTGAGACGCCCCTGGGTCTCCCTGCCTGCCTGTTCTGCCTCTTAATTGATTGTCAATACGCCGAGATTCATGACGCTCTGTTCCCAAAACAAATAATCCGCCAGCATCTAAAGCCTTTTTCTTTCCTGCTTCAATCTCAGAAGCTATTTTAAGACCACTCTCAGATTCAGGATCTATATTATTTTCTCTCAGCTTCATTTCCAGGTTACCACCAAGCTGAATATCAGTACCACGACCTGCCATGTTGGTTGCTATGGTTACCGCACCTGGAATACCGGCATCAGCGATAATTTTTGCCTCTTCTTGATGAAATCTGGCATTCAATACATTATGAGGTATATTTTGTTTCTTCAGCGCTTCGGATAATGATTCTGATTTTTCGATGCTGACAGTACCTACTAATATTGGCTGCCCTTTCGCACGACAGTCCAAAATTAAGTCAATAATGGCAACGTCCCGTTCTTTACTCGTGCGATAAATTGCATCATCATGGTCTTTTCTTAAAATTGTCTTATTGGTGGGTATTGAGACTACTTCGAGACCATAAATTTCAGAAAATTCGCCTGCTTCTGTCAAGGCGGTGCCTGTCATTCCAGATAGCTTATTATACAGCCTAAAGTAATTTTGATAAGTTACAGAAGCAAGAGTTTGGTTTTCAGGTTTTATCGGAAGCTGTTCTTTGGCTTCAAGTGCTTGATGCAGACCATCTGAGAAACGCCTGCCTTGCATTGCTCTGCCTGTAAATTCATCAATTATCAAAAGCTCCTCATTTTTAACCATATAATGCTTATCTTTATTAAACATTTTATGGGCTCTGAGTGCTTGTGAAATATGGTGCAACAAATTTACATTCGATGAATCATATAAATTGCCTTCCTTCATAAGGCCTGCTGCTAGCAATAATGCTTCTGCATGTTCTACCCCAGTTTCCGTTAAAGTAGTTGAACGCGCTTTCTCATCTGTTTCATAATCATCTGCACTAAAATCAGGAATCAACAGATTGATCTGCTCATATAATTCAATAGATGTCTCAGATGGACCAGAGATTATCAAAGGCGTTCTTGCCTCATCAATCAATATCGAATCCACCTCGTCGACAATCGCAAAATGATGGTCCCTTTGAACCATTTCTGTTAGGGCGAATTTAAGATTATCTCTTAAATAATCAAAGCCATATTCATTATTTGTACCATAGGTAATGTCACATTGATACGCTGCTCTGCGCTCATCATCACTCATTTGACTTACAATACACCCAACGGTTAGTCCAAGATAAGAATAAATTTCTCCCATCCAACGAGAATCACGAGAAGCAAGATAATCATTCACTGTGACAACATGAACCCCTTTGCCAGACAAGGCATTTAAATAGGCTGCCAATGTTGCAACTAAAGTTTTACCTTCACCCGTTCTCATCTCAGCAATGCGCCCTTGATGCAAGGTTATACCGCCCATCAATTGAACATCAAAATGCCGCTGTCCTAGTGTTCTTTTTGCTGCCTCGCGCACCAAGGCAAAGGCTTCTGGTAACAAGGCATCTAGGTCCTCACCAGCTTTTGCTCTTTCTTGCAACGCACGAGACGTGCTAATAATATGTTCTTTATCAAGCGCCTCAAACCCCTGCTCGAGAGAATTTATCTTATCAACAAGTGGCTGAAATTTCTTGATTACTCTTTCATTTGAGTCACCAAATAGTGATTTAGCGATTGATGTAAACATATTTGGATTTCCGTTCCTGCCAAATGTGAAAGTCTTTTTGCCAACAGACCAAAAATTCTCCAGCATATTGGTATCTCACCTTAATTAACTAGAAATAGGGGTTCAAGCAAGGGATTTCAATATATGAAACCATAGCACTGCTGGTTAAATTGGGTCTCTTAATTTGCTAAGAATATGCGTAAAATGAATTTTATTACGAATTCTTACCTGAATAAATCGTAAAATTCAAAATAGGTCATAAAATAATTTATTTATAGAAACTCAGCTCATGATTTCTTGCTGTAGGGGTGGATTTTATGCTACCTGTAGTTTTTATTAAATGCTTCTTGAAATGGTGCACTTATAGCAAGGTAAAGACTATGAACCAGACTCACAAAAAATTAATCCACACCCCCATCCTCGCGATTTTATTTTCGCTTTTCATAGGTGGGAATGGGACAGGCTTTATAACACAAGCCGTTGCACAATCTAGTGAAGAAATAGTAGTAGCAACAGTTGATGGCTCAGAAATCCAACTAAGTGAAATTCTTGATCTAATAGAACAATTGCCTGCAGAATATCAAAATCAACCTTTAACTGGCTATTTTGATCAGCTAGTAGATGAGGTAATTAATACTAAACTGGCTGCCAAGGCTGGAGAGCGGAGTAGCGTTGCTGAAGACCCTGCTGTAATTGAAGCCATGCGTGTTGCAGCACAAAAAGTACTTGCTGAAAATTGGCTGCGGATTGAGCTTGCTAAATCAGTTACCAAAGAAGCAATTGCAAAAGCATATGATGCTTATGTGGCTGACACAGCATCACGAGAAGAAATACAAGCTTCCCATATTCTATTAGCAGATGAGCAGGCAGCTATAAATGCAATTCAAAGGCTGGATGAAGGAAGTGATTTTGCTGAACTTGCGCAGGAGGTTTCTACTGGTCCTTCTGGTCCTAACGGCGGAGATTTAGGGTTTTTTGGACGTGGGGCAATGGTGCCGGTATTTGAACAAGCGGCATTCGCGCTAGAAGTTGGCACCTATACAAAAACGCCAGTTCAATCCCAATTTGGATGGCACGTGATAAAGTTATTTGATAAACGCGTCTCAGATGCGCCATCACAAGATGAAATGGGACAACAGCTAGCCCAAAATATAACTAAACTTTCTTTTGCACGAATAATTGAAACATTACGTGCTGATGCAGAAATTGAGCGAAATTCACTTGCTGACATTCAAGCTGAATGGCAAAAAAGACAGGAGAATTCAGCTCAATAGTAAAAAATCGTCAAGATGATATCCTGTTTGCTTAAAAAAAGGAAACGGCATGACACCGTTAAAATTATCCCCATTATCACCTACAGAATTTCCGAATATGCCGTCATTAGCAGGGGTTGAATTAGCTACTGCTGCTACTGGCGTTAAATATAAAGATAGGGATGATTTACTATTGATGGTATTTCCTCCAAAAACTAATCTAGCTGGTGTATTTACCAAATCTTCTACAGCAGCTGTGAGTGTACATCTCTCAAAACAAGTTGTGCAGAGCAATATTGGAAGATGCCTGCTAGTGAATGCTGGTAATGCAAATGCGTTCACAGGACGAAATGGGGACCAATCAGCTGATTCTATCTTATCTTACTTGTCCAAGATTTCTGGCATTTCTCAAAAATCGATGATGATGGCATCCACAGGAGTGATAGGAGAGCCACTTGATGATAGCCTTATTTGCTTACATCTGAATAAACTTTGGGAATCAAAAGGAACAGCCGATTGGCAACAAGCAGCTAATGCAATCAAAACCACAGATACATTTGCTAAAGCAAGTAGCCACACCATTTATTTTGACGACCAACCAGTTCACATTTGCGCTATTGCTAAGGGTTCAGGCATGATTGCGCCGGATATGGCAACAATGCTTGGTTTCATTGTAACAGACGCAGAAATTGAGCCTTCTTTATTGCAGAAAATGCTTACTCAAATAAATGCCAAAAGTTTTAATGCGATTACGGTTGATAGCGATACATCAACAAGTGATATGGTAATCCTTGCTGCAACCGCAACCAGCAAGGTTAAAATTTCATCTGATGCGGGCGCTGGTGAATTAGCGGAAAAATTCAAAACTAGCCTGCGGTTGGTTATGACAGATTTAGCGCATCAAATTGTTAAAGATGGAGAAGGTGCTTCTAAATTTATTACCGTGAATGTTAAGGGTGCGATTAGCGATCATTCAGCGCACATCATAGCAAAATCCATTGCCAATTCGCCATTAGTTAAAACCGCAATAGCTGGAGAGGATGCAAATTGGGGGCGAATTGTTATGGCTGTTGGTAAGGCAGGTGAGCCAGCAGAACGGGACAAACTATCCATTAAAATTGGGGGCATTTTAGTTGCCGAAAATGGTCAAAAATCAGATGGCTATACAGAAGCTATGATATCTGATCATATGAAATCCAACACTATTTTGATTGACGTAGATTTACAGTTGCAAAATGGAACATCTACTGTTTGGACCTGTGACCTTACCCATGATTATATAAGTATAAACGCCGATTATCGTAGTTAGATCTAGAAATATAACATTCATGAAACTTGTTGTTGCCTGTGCACTGATAGATACAGATGGCCGAATCTTACTTGCTAAACGTCCTAATGATGCTCAAATGGGTGGCTTATGGGAGTTTCCAGGAGGCAAGATTGAGCCAGAAGAGACTCCTGAAAATGCATTAGTGCGTGAATTAAAAGAAGAGCTGGATATTGACACACATCAAAGCTGCCTTGCGCCTGTTTGTTTTAGTTCTTATGCCTATCCCGATTTTCAAATTCTTCTTTTACTATATATTTGCAGAAAATGGAAAGGGCGACCACGCGCCTTATTTGCGTCTGAGCTTAAATGGGTGTTCGCAGATGATTTGAAAACATATTCTATGCCTCAAGCAAACATAGAATTTATTTCTCATCTGCAAGATTTACTTTAGCCACTTCTGCAGATGATGATAGCTGATTGTCTGATGCCACAAATGCTGCAAGTGATTGTTTTGCACTTCCCGGACGCAATGGTTTTTGCTGAGTTTCGTCAGGCACCCAGCCAGTAAGGGTAATCAGCTCAAAGCTCGCTATTATTCTGCCTTCTTCTGTAACAAAATTTTCCAGATATAATTCTCCAGCTCTTTCAAACAACCGTGCAGATGTAAACTGCTTACTCCTCTCAATAAGGGTATTTGTCTCTCCCATTAATTTGAGATCAGACATTAATGCATAAATCGAAGAATAGGTAACCTCTATCAAGTCAGCATCTGAAACTGGCAGCGCAAAACCTGCCCGTTGTAACAGCGCCCCTGCAGCCTTAATATCTACCATAGGTATACATCTTGGATAGGCGCCACCAGATAATTCAGTTTCAGCTTGAATAAGACAAGCGCGTAATTCTTGCAAGGTTCTTCCTCCAAAAAAATTGGCTAATAACAAGCCGTCTGGCTTTAGATTTCTGCGACATTGAGCCAACATCCCAGGTAAATCATTAACCCATTGAAAGAACTGTGAAGACAAAATTAAATCAAATAATTCTGTTTGCTGTGGAGGATGCATATCAACACTTTTTGAGTATACAGCAGAAGGGTGCGAAAAGACACCAAGCTCATCTGATAAATCCATCTGATACAACTTGTAGTTATGGGCGTATTTGGCAGGTGACATAGAGAATAATTCATCTGCTAGATTGCCATTAAAACTGCCAATCTCAAGAATAGAGGAAAAGTCCCTTTTAACATCATATAATCTATCAAGTAATCGTGAAATAGAGGCCTTTCGAAGAAACATGGTATCTTCTGATTGGCTGACAGCCCGATTGCGTATTTGTGATAGCATTTTATAATCAAAGAGCTCAGACATCAAATTAGTTCCTAATTATAAACCTAGTTTTTAACCATTATTTTATCTTTTCTAGCGCAAATAGAGAGATGGTCAAAGTCATTAACAAACTTACACTTAAAAGCAGTGATAGAAATATCATTTTAGACCCTATTTGCACGCATCTAGCTCATAATTTTTCAGCAGAAAAAATAAGTCAGCTACTTAAATTAATTTTTCCAGCATTATGTGCTTCCTGTGACACTTATATATATGACCAAGGACTATGCGCAGATTGCTGGCAGAAACTTGAACCTGTTACAGAACCTGTATGTTATAAATGCATTCGTCCATTACCTTATCAAAACATAACTGGCTGCTGTGAGGGATGTTTATTAACCTCTCCAAAAATAGAAAAAATTGTTGCTGCCTATCGTTATAATGATATTTCTAGGTCCCTTATTTTACGGTTCAAATATGCTGATAGGCTTGAGCTAACTCATTTACTAGCACGTCTATTAATGCCTGCTTTCAAGCAAATTTGTGGTCCAGATAGTCTTGTAATTCCAATTCCATTACATCCGAGCAGGTATCGAGAACGGAAGTTTAACCAATCGTCTGAATTAGCCCGTAAATTATGCTCTGATACTAATATCAATCACAGATTTCAGCCCTCATTACTAGAACGTAAGAAAAATACAAAACATCTTGGTAAAATGCCACGCACCCAACGTGCCAAAACCGTAAAAGGAGCTTTTAGCATAAATGCAAAAATGAACCCATATTTAATAGGAAAATCTTGCCTGCTTATTGATGATGTAATCACCACAGGTTCAACCATTTCTGAAGCAACTAAAACATTGCTGAAGGCTGGTGCCTTTGGTGTTTCTGCTATCTGCTTTGCAAGTACGCAAAAAAAATAAGCGTTGCTTGCTAGCGCATCTACTCTCGTATGATATTTTTAAACAGAAATGATATTACGAATCAGATTTGATTTTATAGAACCTAATATTGTCATTTCCCCGAAGCTTTCTTATGTGATACATAAGAGGCTATTTGATTTTATAAAAGAGATAAGTATGAGTAATTCAGTAGAAATTTATACTGCAGGTTTTTGCGGATATTGTCACCGTGCATTACAGCTTCTAAAGAGTCGTGAAATTCCGTATACACAATATGATGTCACTCTTGATAGACTAGGCAGAAAATCAATGACAGACCGTGCTGGTGGTAGCACATCTGTGCCACAAATTTTCATTAATGATACCCATATTGGGGGTTCTGATGAATTACTTGAAATTGCATTAGATGGCAGACTAGATGAATTATTATCTAAATAGGATACCAAAATGCTAGTTGCAGCCGCTCAATATTGCGCATCAAACAACATTGAGGAAAATCAAAAAATAGTGGATTTTCTGGTATCAAAAGCAAGTGCAGAAGATGCTGAATTTGTATGTCTTCCAGAATGTGCAAATCTGATTGCCAAAGATAAACAAGAATTACGATATAAAGCTGAGCCAGAAACGCACTCTCCTTCATTAGAGAAAATTAGGCAGCTTGCAAAAAAATTCAACATTACAATATCCATAGGCTCCCTAATGCTAAAGGATGCTAACTCGGATAAAATACTAAATCGTGGTTACTTAATTACTAATGATGGTGCCATTCAAGCTTACTATGATAAGATTCATATGTTTGATGCGAATGTTGGCGATGGCAAAATATACCGTGAGTCAGAAGATTTTAATGCTGGAAATAAAATCGTAACCTGTAAAACACACATCGGACATATTGGATTATCAATCTGTTATGATATTAGATTTCCTAAAATGTATCGTAAAATGGCACAATCAGGCGCACAGATAATAACAAGCCCCGCTGCTTTTACAGCTAAAACAGGCAAAGCCCACTGGCATATATTACAAAGGGCAAGAGCAATTGAAACTGGATGTTTTATGATTGCTGCAGCTCAATCCGGGACTCATGCAGATGGTCGCCAAACCTATGGTCATGCGCTTATTGTTAATCCGTGGGGAAAAATTATTGCTGAAGCAAATACATCTAAAACACACCAGCTAGTGTTAGCCAAAATTGATTTAAATGAGGTTGTTACTGCACGAAACGCCATTGGGGCATGGAAAACAGATTAGAGGAATCCTTGTTATAGCAAGTAACCTTTATTTGCTCATTATGATGGCTTTTTACAATCATGCACGCCTTTTACAATCATGCACGCCTTTTCTAATCATACTGGTCTTTTCTGGCAAGCGGATGATTCTCAGAAACTAATCCGCGTAGACGTTCGGGGCGGGTTTTTGTATAAATTTGTGTTGTGGATATATCTGCATGTCCAAGCATCATTTGCAAACTACGCAAATCTGCTCCCCTATTAAGCATATGTGTTGCAAATGAATGACGTAATTTATGTGGGCTAACACGCACTGTTTCAATATTCGCTATTTGCGCTAGTTTTTTTAACATTAAAGAGAATTTTTGCCGTGTTAATTCTGGCTCATTCGGCAGTGCCATCAGCTGTTCATGATGCATATCCGGTCCTATTGAATCTCTTTTCTCTAACCAGATTTCTGTTTTTAACAAAGCAATATCGGTAAGTGGCGCCATTCGTTCGCGCCCGCCCTTACCTCGTACAATTATCAACTTCCTGCCAGATACAATATCCCCTCTGCGTAAGTGTAATAATTCTGAAATCCGTAATCCAGCACCATATAAAATTTCCATCCCAGCCGACATACGCATATTATCAGGCGCTTGCATTTGCTCTGCTGCGTTTAACAACGCGTCAATTTCATTCTCAGAAAGACTGGCTGGTATTGATTGAGGAAGTTTTGGATTATCTAGCCAAATAGCAGGATTATCTTGCCTATAACCATCAGAAACAAGCCATTTCATCATATGTCTTATCGCACTTATTCTTCTGGCAACTGTTCTTGGTGACTGCCCCTCTATCTGCCAAGCAGATAAACAGGATAATAACTCATCTTGATTGGCTGAGGATAAATTATGTGAAAATAATGCCTGAATATGAGTATCAGCTTTTTTCAAATCACTTTCATACGCATCAAGCGTATTTTTTGAGGCCCCTGTTTCTGCAGAAAGCGTTTGTAAAAACAAGAATATTTTTTGGTCTTTTTTTTCAGTTTCTGGCATACCGATATCCTGCGTTAATGCAAACCAAACAGCCTTTAGCTTTTACCTGTCACCCAAACAAGAAGAGTAAAGCATCTAAGCTTCTTCTAGCCAGTATTTGTCTAATAAATGGGCAACCACGATTTCTCTTACCAAATCTTCAACAGCATTATTAAAACCAATCTCTTGCAGAGCCGCAACTACCAAGGCTAAATCAGTTGCTGATATATCCACCAGATTATGTTTTTCGAATAGAGCAGATATAATTAAAATCGTTTCAGCAGTGCGCTGCCCCGCTGCTGCTTCTATTAATGCCCTTTTTAAAATGGGGTCTAATTCCAAGCTTTGTAAAACCTGTGAGGCTTTATCCTGACTAGAAGCAACCTCAAGCCAGCTAAGCGGCTCTGCTATCATGCCTGCCTGCTCAAATATTGGAAGAAGAGACTCCAAATCAACATCTTGCAGAATATCAATAGATGGCTTTTGCGCTGAATCAGCGTTAACAAACACCATTAACGAATCAATATCCTCCGACACCAATACAGCTTCTTGTCCGTCATTCTTTGCTAGTAAATCTAGGTGCACTATTTTTTCAAACTCAGAATATAAATCAGAGTCAATAATAGGCAATGTATCTGCTGCAAGGCGTGTTCTTGCTAAATCAGCATAGAATGGCAATAAGGCAGAACCATTCCCAAATTCAACCTCTTCTTTAAAGGCAGATACAAAAAGAAGGTCGTAATCTTGTTGAATCTCTGCTGCAAACATACCTCCAGCAAGGGCTGCATAAATTTCTGCGCTAGCAATTAGTCGTAAATCACCTTTGGTATTCTGCAAGATACTATAGGCGGTTTCCAAAGGGCGTTCCACATCATATAGGCTTCGAATAAGGGCTGCAGCAGCTGTTGCTTTCTCCCTTTTTTGCAGAATTTGCTTCATCGCAAATGCTAGCCGTGCTTCCCTTGTTGTATTTTTAATTACGTTACTTGCTTGCGTCATGGAAACTGGAAGGTCTGATACCTGATGCCATTCAATAGGTGCTTCTGCCAAATCCATCAAAATCAAATGAAGAGGTGTAAGAGATGACTGACTAGAAACATCCTTACTGAATTGAGTGGATTGAAAATTATCTAATAATGCAAAAAACAGAGGATCATCAACGCCGCTAGTATTCATTAATTCGGCTAAAAACAAAGCATCCTCATATGCACCCTCAATAATTTGACATAAAATCTGAACTTTTAACCAGAATGCATCAAATTCTTGAGATACTTTCTTATCTGCTTGGGTGCAGACCACAGAATCATTATAAGATAGCAAATCATAAGCACCCAACCAGCGCTCCCATTCATCCCATCTCTCATCATCTTTTGGCAATTTTCGAACTAAATCAGCAAGCGCCTCTGATTGACCTGCACGCGCCAGCCATTGCATTCGCTCAATAATTAAAGAATGTGATAATTCACTATCACCAGCAACACCAATTGGCGGCGCTGACTTTCTAATGATAGAGGAATAAACCAGAGAATTTATCGTTATTGACTCACTATAAGGCTCACTCATTTTTAATAGATATTGAATGTGTTTTGGCTCAGATCCACTCCATAATAGCGTGCTAAAGGGCATCTCTCGTTGTTGCCAGTCAGCAATGCCTGTTGTAAGCAACCCTACCCCTGACAAATCCCGCAAACCAACACTCACTTTTGGTTCATCATAGCTCTCGTCTTGCCTGAATTGGGTTGAAGCAGTATCTATTTGCTGGCTAGTAGCGGCATCAACATCGTCTATCTCTGCTGCAAAAATTGCTTCAATCTGCTTTTCTAATTCTGAATTATTGTCTTTTGTAGAAACATTTTTTTCATCACGCAAATCGCTACTATTGCTTGAGAGTTCGCCTCGCCCACCCTGCGTCAATATAGAGGGTGTCTGCAGCTCATTTTCATTATTAATTACTGGCAGAGATTCAGGGGTAGCAACTTCTATCTCATCTTCGGAAATGGTTGCTGTTAAATCAAATAGGGGTGATTCTGGCTGGTTGGCTGTATCAGAAACAACAGAAGGCATATCTGTTGTTGATGGCTGAGCTTTTGGGGAATAATAGGGATGTTCAGAAGTTAGATTATTTTCTTTAGTTAACGAACCACTATCAAAAATTATATCTTGTGCAAACCCTGTATGCGACAAGAAAATCGCCAAAAACCCAATCAGTAAACTCTTTGTCCTATGCACCCTATTAATTCCTAAATTTACTATCATCAATCACCTGAGACACTGATTTTGTTGGGGCTGGTATATTCCAATTCGATAGGAAAATGCCGCCAATAATCGTACTGACCATAATTAGAATTATTACCGTGAGAAATATTTTCATTTCCGCCCTCATATCCTTTAGTTTTTGGAATAATCTACCATTACGCAAAATAAATTCCAAACTGAACTAGAGTTTTAATTTAAGATGAAGGCTTTAACTAATGATTATGGCGGTAATGCGGCAATTTATTTTCTTCTAATAGTTTCTAATTTTAGATTTTATGAGCAGTTCTTATTTGCCGAGGAAAGATAACCTCGTTAGAAAGTATATTATGAAACAAAATAAAAATTATCGTCTAATACAAACAGTTGCTTTAATAGGGCTAATGGGTGCTGGAAAAACTACTCTTGGTAGACATTTTGCCAAAAATATTTCTGTGGATTTTGTGGATAGTGATGAGGAAATTGTAACCCGTGCTGGCATATCAATTCCAGAAATATTTGAGCTTAGTGGAGAAGCAAAATTCAGGGATATTGAGCAGCGTGTGATTGCAGATATTTTAACCCGCAAACCAAGTATATTATCTACCGGTGGGGGGGCTTTTATTTCTTCTCAAACGCGCGAAATTTTGCATAATAAATCCACGACAATTTGGCTACGAGCAAAACCAGAAACATTAATATCACGAATGGATAATTTACATACTCGCCCTCTTTTAGCTGCGGGGGACCCTGTGTTAACACTAACTACCTTATCTAACGAGCGCAGGTCCTTTTATGAAAAAGCAGATATTATTATTGATACAGACACCTTATCTTCAGCGCAGGCATTACATAAATTAGCAACAGCACTTGAAGATCGCAATGTTCTGATAGAAGAGACGCAATCTGATGAGGCATCAAAATGAACAATTTTGAAAAAATTATAGTAGGACTTGAACAGAGATCCTATCCTATTTTTATTGGTCCTGAATTATTAAAAGACGCCGATCAATTTCTAGCCGAATTTATAACAGATAAACAGGTTATCATTATTTCAGATTCAACCATTGGTCCTTTATATCAAGGTGAGTTGACAAGAACCATATCTCCCATATGTTCCAAAGTAGAAAACTTACGGGTTGCAGCAGGCGAGGCATCCAAATCAAGTACTGTCTTCAATACACTCTGTGAAGAAATACTTAATATTGGGATTGATAGAAAAACCATTCTTATTGCACTAGGCGGCGGTGTTATTGGCGATTTGGTTGGGTTTGTTGCTGCCAGCCTGTTAAGAGGGCTTGACTTTATTCAAATACCAACAAGTCTTCTTGCCCAAGTCGATAGCTCAGTAGGTGGCAAAACAGGTATAAATGCTAAAGCTGGCAAAAATTTAATTGGTGCTTTTCATCAACCTAAAATAGTGCTGGCAGACACTCATCTTTTAAAATCTCTTTCTAAACGGGAAATGCTTTCTGGATATGCAGAAATAGTGAAATATGGTTTGCTTGGAGATGCTGATTTTTTTCTATGGCTGGAAGATAACTGGTCAGATGTTTTATCGTTGCAACAGGATAAAATAATCTATGCTGTTAAAAGGTCGTGTGAAATGAAAACACAGATAGTTGCTGCAGATGAAACTGAGCAAAGTACGCGCGCGCTACTTAACCTTGGGCATACATTTGCCCATGCATTTGAAGCAGTTGCTAATTATAACGGAGACTTATTACATGGCGAGGCTGTTGGGGCTGGATTAGGGCTAGCGTTTGACTTATCAGCTGCAAAACATCTCTGCTCTTATGCAGATGCAGAACGTGTTCATGCGCACCTCAGTAAAGTAGGTTTGCCAGAAGATTATGCATCACTGCCAGCTGGGAAAGCCGCTGTTTCTATTCTCATAAAGCATATGAAAAAAGACAAAAAAGTTATTGCTGGCAACCTGACCTTTATTTTGGCACATAAAATTGGCGAGGCTTGCATAGTTCCGAATATCCATGAGGATGAAATTACTGCGTTTTTTATAAATAAGGGGGTCAACCATGTTTGAACATATTGGATTGATTTTATGGATAACAGTGCTGATTATTATGTCTGCATTTTTTTCAAGCTCAGAAACCGCGCTTACAGCGGCATCTGATGCCAGAATGCGCCAACTGGCACGGAATGGAAATAAAAACGCCAAGCTGGTCGAAAAGTTACGTAGTGACAGAGAAGAGCTTATTGGGGCCATATTAATAGGCAATAATGCTGTAAATGTACTTGCCTCTGCTGTTGCTACATCTGCTGCTATAACCTTGGTTGGCGATAATGGCGTATTTATCGCAACCCTTGTGATGACTATTCTGCTTATTTTATTTGCCGAGGTGCTGCCAAAAACATACGCCTTTAATCATGCAAATCAATATGCACTTTTGGTTGCAACGCCTGTGCGTATTGTTGTTTGGCTGTTTCGTCCTTTTTCTATCGCGATTGGCTGGCTAGTGTTGCTTGCTTTTGGAAAATCACGAGAGCAACAAGAAGACAGAGAAGAAGAATTAAGAGGAATGATTGAACTTCATTCTGAAAATGCTGATTTAGAACAGCGTGAAAAGAAGGCAATGTTATCCTCTGTGCTGGATTTATCTGAGCTAACAGTAGATGAAATTATGACACATCGTGGTTCTGTATCTATGGTAAATGCAAAAGATAAACCAGAAGATATTGTTTCATTTGTATTAAATTCTCCTCATACAAGGTTACCTGTTTATTCCGAAAAACCTGATAATATCATTGGCGTGTTGCACGTAAAGGACTTACTTAGAGCACTGCATAATTCAAACGCTGAAACAAAGGAAAATCTTGATGTAGCTAATATTGCAACGGCTACCTATTTCGTTCCAGAAACAACATTGCTCGCAAATCAGCTTCAGGCTTTTAGAACAAGAAGAGAGCATTTTGCTATCGTGGTAGACGAATATGGAGATTTTAGAGGTATCGTAACACTTGAAGATATTATTGAGGAAATCGTTGGCGATATCGATGATGAACATGACGAAGAATTAGCTGGTTGCACTGCACAAGCAGATGGCTCTTATGTGGTAGATGGTAATGTTACTATTCGGGATTTAAATAGAATCTTGGATATATCTCTGCCAGATGATGATGCATCAACTATTGCTGGTTTACTTTTATACGAAACTAGAATAATCCCACATCCAGGACA
>JABJAN010000068.1 GCA_018666135.1 Alphaproteobacteria bacterium
AAGATAATAAAGTAATAATTAATCTTCCTGCGACAGTAGAAATGTCCACTCCCAATATTTATGCAGACCAAATTGAGTGGATGCATCGGAATTTCTCTAACCGGAAGGCAGTAATATTATCTCTTCATCCTCATAATGATAGGGGCACTGGTATTGCTGCTACTGAATTAGGCTTGATGGCAGGCGCAGATAGAGTTGAGGGCACTTTATTTGGCAATGGTGAGCGTACTGGCAATGTTGATATAATAACTCTAGGGCTAAATATGTTAACCCAAGGTACCGACCCACAACTTGATATGTCAGATATTCAATCGCTAGTAGACGTAGCAGAATTTTGCAACCAACTTCCAGTGCATCAACGCCATCCCTATGCAGGTCAACTAGTGCATACAGCTTTTTCTGGCTCCCACCAGGATGCTATTCGCAAAGGTATTGAAGCAGCCAACAAATCAAATGATATATTATGGCAGGTTCCTTATTTGCCAATTGACCCTGCTGATATTGGGAGAACCTATGAGGCAATCATTCGGGTAAATTCACAATCTGGAAAAGCAGGTTCTGCCTGGCTGCTAGAGACTGAACATCATATAAGAATACCCAGATCCATGGAAGTTGAATTTAGCCAATTAGTTCAAACAGAAGCAGATAAAACGGGTGCTGAAATTACCGCTGATAAGATTTGGGAAATTTATAATAAATTTTACGTTAATCTAGTGACACCCTATAAATTAATTTCGTTTCAATCGCACCCGGTATCACGCTCAGGGGGAACAGAACAAGTATCAGCAACAGTTAGTTTCAATGGGACGGAAACATCCTTTGTTGAAACAGGCAACGGGCCTATATCAGCATTTGTAAACGGCTTTCGCAAAAACTTTGATGTGATCTTCCGACTTGCAGATTTTGGGCAAAATACGCGTTCTAGTACCTCACAAGCAGAAGCAGCTGCCTATGTTGAATTGAAAGTTCCAGATGATGCAGGAAGCTCTGTTTTTGGCGCAGGAATTGATACCTCCATTACCCAAGCACCTATAAAGGCGCTAATTTCAGCCATTAACCGAATTTAGATATCATTTATTAGGAGAATATCATTTATTCTTTTAAAAGTGATCTTATAGCAACACAATAATAGATACTGATTAGCCGCGTAAAATACCAGAACAGTGCTTTTCTACAGATGCAATAATATCGCCGCTGATTTTTTGCAGCTCTGCTTCATTAAAAGTTGTATCTTTAGGCGTTAAGTGGATTTTCACGGCAATTGATTTTTTACCTTCTCCTATCTCAGCCCCTGCATATATGTCAAAAACACTAATATCTGTTATGTGCTCTTTAGCAGCTGCTTTGACAGCACGTATTAATTTTGCGGCGCTAACATCATGATTAAGAATAAACGCAAAATCTCTTTCCACTGGCTGCAAGGAAGACAGCTTTAATAAAGGCCTTGCAACATTTTTCTTGCGTGGCAAAGGCACTGCACTGACATTACAATCAAATGCAGCGACTGGCATTTTAACATCAAATGCAGAAAGGATTTCTGGATGTATCATTCCAAAGCTGCCAATAACTGTTTTACCAAGAGTCATTATTGCTGATTGTCCTGGATGATACCACGCAGGTCCTGGAGTTTGAATTTGAACAGACTGAGATGAGACACCAAGTGTTTCTAATATCTGTTCCATCATTTTCTTTGCATCAAACACATCAACAGGGCGCGCCTTATCTTGCCAATCACCAAGCTGAAAATCTCCATTTAAAATACCCGCACATGAGAGAGATTGACCCTTCTCAGAAGTATCCTGAAAAATAGGACCAATTTCAAATAATCGTACATTTTTCACGCCACGATTAAGATTTCGGGTAAGCGCGTTCAGTAAGTTTGGAAGAATAGATGGTCTCATGCAATCAAGCTCGCTGCTAATCGGATTTACCAGCGTTAGGGACTCATCTCCCCCGTCAAATAATTTGGCATCTTCTTGTGACATGAATGAAAATGTAACTGCTTCATTTAGCCCTGCTGCAACCAGCATACGGCGCAGATAAATCGGTCTTGATTGAGATTCAGAATAAGCAGGTTGCGCAACAACACTCAAAGATGGCAGTGGCACCATTGGCAGCTTATCATAACCAGCAACGCGAATAATCTCTTCAACTAAATCTGCTTGCCCGTCTATATCATTTCGCCATGATGGCGGCATAACCTGCCAGACACCATCTTTCTGCTGCTCAATAACAAACCCTAGGGTATCTAAGATATCATTTTGTTCTTGATGGGGTAAATCGATACCTGTTAATTGCTGTGTAAGTGATGGATTGAATGTTATGTGTCGTTGCCATACGACACCACTTCCTGCGATAACCTTATGACTTACCTTGCCACCACAAATCATCTGAATAAATCTGGCAATATATCCTGCTAACAGATCTGGGGATTCGCCGTCCAATCCACGCTCAAATCGATAACGTGCGTCTGAATGTATGTTAAGTGTTCTACCTGTAGCGGCCACACTAACAGGATCAAACACAGCTATTTCAAGAAACAAATTTTTTGTCTCGCTGCTAATCCCAGTTCTCTCACCTCCCATAATCCCAGCAATATCATCTGCACCATTTTCATCACCAATTACCAGCATTTCTGGCGTGCATTCATATTTTTTTTCATTCAGTGCAAGTATCTTCTCACCAGATTTGGCACGTCTGATATACAGGGTATCTCCCTTTATTTTATCTGCGTCAAACGCATGCAGCGGACGACCCAAATCAATCATGATGTAATTTGTTATATCAACTAACGCAGAAATTGGCCGCTGACCTACAGAGTTAAGTCTCGCAGCCATCCAGTCTGGACACTCACCATTCACAACATTTCGAAAATATCTCCCTGTGACGCGGGGCACGATATCTTGTGAGTCAGGTGATATCTGCCAATTGATGGGACTATCAAATTCCCCCTCATATTCGCTCATATCAAGCGGTTTTAATATACCCAAATTCGCAGCTGATAAATCACGCGCAATACCTCTTACACCAAGACAATCGCCTCGATTAGGCGTAATCGCTATTTCAATCATTGGGTCATTTTTGTTAACATAGGTAATATAAGAAACACCAATCGGAGCATCTGTTTCAAGCTCGATAATACCATCGCTATTGCCATCTATTCCTAATTCAGAATAGGCACATAGCATACCATTAGATGCCTGACCCCGAATATTGCCTTTTTTTATGACAATATCAATACCAGGCACATAAACCCCAATAGGTGCTAAAACTGTTTTTAATCCAGCTCGTGCATTAGGGGCACCGCAGACAATCTGTATTATAGTGCCATTATCATCTACTGAACACACCTGCAGCCTATCTGCTTCTGGATGCGGCTGTGCATCTTTAATTTGGACGATTCGAAAGTCAGCTAGGGTTTGTGAAGGGTCGACCACCTCTTCAACCTCATGCCCAAGCGCTATTAGCCCATCACAGATTTCCTGCAGCGTGCATTGTGTATCTAAGTGATCTTTAAGCCAAGCAAGGGTAAATTTCATAATTTCATCCCTTACACAATACCAGTATGAAGCCCAGCAATATCATGCGGCATAAATCCGTAATGATGCAACCAACGCAAATCTGAATCATAAAAAGTGCGTAAATCAGGTATGCCATATTTCAACATAGCTAGACGCTCAACACCCATTCCAAAAGCAAATCCTTGAGTTGTTGTTGAATCGTACCCACAATTTTCTAATACACGTGGGTTTACCATTCCGC
Organism: Alphaproteobacteria bacterium; assembly: GCA_018666135.1. GTDB lineage: Bacteria > Pseudomonadota > Alphaproteobacteria > Puniceispirillales > Puniceispirillaceae > UBA5951. The sequence goes on from JABJAN010000068.1 coordinate 3,763, forward strand.
TTCCGAGAATTTCCAACCAGTCATCACCAGCTCCTATTTTAAGGCCGCCTCCCTCGCGGCTACAGCCTATATCCACTTCAGCTGAAGGCTCTGTAAAGGGGAAATAGCTGGGACGGAATCGAACAGGTAGTTCATCAACACCAAAAAAGCTGCGGCAAAAATCAATTAATGTTGCCTTTAGGTGCCCCATATGAATATCTGGTCCGATGACCAGCCCTTCACATTGATGAAACATAGGTGAATGAGTAGCGTCATGATCAGAACGATAGGTACGACCTGGCACGATAATTCGAATAGGCGGCGAAGTAGAACGCATAGTTCTGATCTGAACAGGTGATGTATGGGTCCGAAGAACTGGTCTATTGCCATCCGCATCTGGCTTTAAATAAAAGGTATCATGCTCTTGTCTTGCTGGATGTTCTGCTGGAATATTAAGTGCCGTGAAATTATTTTCATCTGTTTCAATTTCAGGTCCTTCAGCAATTACAAATCCCATATCTGCAAAAATAGCTGATATCTCTTCCATTGTTCTTGAAAGAGGATGCATTTTTGCTTGGGGTGCGGGTCTTGATGGCAGAGTTACATCAATTTTTTCTGATTTTAATTTCAGTTCTAGCGCCTGCTTAGCAAGTGTTTCCTGCTTTATGGCAAGTGCTGATGTAATTTCTTGTTTTACAGCATTAATAAGCTGACCCGATTGCTTTCTGGAATCAGCATCCATCTGCCCTAATTTAGCCAGCTCTGATGAGATAGCGCCTTTTTTACCAAGGGCGTCTACCTTTACAGATGTGAGCTGGTCTAAATTTTCTGCCTGATTAATATCACTCAGAAATTTTTCTCGAAGAGAATCTATATCTGCCATCAGTATATCACGGCCTAGCTATCTAGCCTGCGGCTTTTTGCGATTGCTCAACCAATGTTGCAAATGCTGCAGGTTCATGAACTGCAAGATCTGCAAGCATTTTACGGTCTACTTCAATTCCTGCTTTAATCAAACCACCCATAAGGGAAGAATAGGTAACGCCATGCAGACGCGCTGCAGCGTTTATCCTTTGAATCCATAATGCTCTGAATTCACGTTTGCGAACACGCCTGTCACGATAAGCATATTGTCTTGCTTTATCTACTGCCTGTTTTGCAACTTTGAATGTATTTTTGCGACGACCATAATAACCTTTAGCCGCCTTTATTACTTTACGGTGACGAGCATGTGTCGTCGTACCTCTGCTCACACGAGCCATAGCACTTCTCCTTATCTAGCTAGTTTTAGGCGTAGGGTAAAAAACCTTTTACGATTTTTGCATCAGCAGGATGCAATATCATCGTTCCACGGGCTTGGCGTTTCATCTTCTGAGAGCGCCTACGCAAATTATGACTTAGAAAAGCAGCTGAACCGCGCACTTTTCCTTTAGCTGTAAGAGAAAAGCGCTTTTTTGCACCACTCTTTGTTTTTAATTTGGGCATTTCATCCTCACTTTATCTATAAAAGATTTATCTTTGCCGGCAAGGCATGCCCTATCATGGCCTTTGCTCGACTTTTAGTCGTAGTTTTATACTAGCTGTCTTGAATAAAAGCAACGAAAAATTATCCGTTCAATTGCAGATTAAAAGACTCGATAATTGGGGGGTCTGCACTAATCAGAAGAATCTGGTTATTTTGGACCAAGAACCATGGTCATTTGACGACCTTCCATTTTAGGCATTGATTCAATTTTTGCAAATTCGTCCACATCTTGGCGTACTCGCGTTAATAAATCTGCCCCTAATTCTACATGCGCCATTTCCCTGCCTCTAAACCTTAGGGTGATTTTAACCTTATCCCCTCCGTCTAAAAATTTATGAACAGCTTTCATTTTAACCTGATAATCATGTTGATCGATATTAGGCCGCAACTTAATTTCTTTTACTTCAATAATCTTTTGTTTTTTGCGGGCTTCATTGGCACGTTTTTGAGCCTGATATTTATGTTTACCATAATCAATAATTTTACAAACGGGTGGCTCTGCGTTTGGTTGCAACTCCACCAAATCAAGACCTAATTCAACAGCTTTACTTAGGGCATCATCAATAGATAAAATTCCTAACTGTTCTCCATCAGGATCTATGCATCTAACTGAACGAACACTTATCATTTCATTTATTCGTGGACCATCTGAGGAATTTGGCATTTCTTGTCTTGGACGTACTATTGAAATCTCCATAATAGTGAATTTTTTAAAAAGAGCCCTAGCACAAACTGTGGCTCCCATCGGATAGTCATACGTTGAAATTTAAATGATTGCAAGTAAGCTATATTTGTTATTTCCCTTTTGATGCCAAATCTGGAGGCATACATTCAGCTTGCAACAAACTAGTTATTTCATTGACGCTCATCACCTCTTGATTTTGCGAGCCTAACCGTCGTACCGCAACGGTTCCAGCCTCTGCTTCCCTGGCTCCAACAGCAAGGATAAACGGAATCTTAGAAGTACTATGTTCACGAATTTTGTAGCCAATTTTTTCATTTCTAAGATCAGTTTGCACGCGGATACCAGCCTGTTTTAAGGATTGATAAATGCTATTTGCATATTCATTTGTGGTTTCCGTAATTGGCGCTATCACCGCTTGAACCGGGGATAACCATGGCGGCATTTTTCCAGCATATTGTTCAATTAATATACCAATCCATCTCTCAAGGGAGCCTAAAATAGCACGATGCAACATGACAGGTCGCTTCCGCTGACCATCTATTGCAACATATTCTGCTCCAAGCCGTTCTGGTAGAATAAAATCTGCTTGCAGCGTGCCACATTGCCAATCACGTCCGATTGCATCTGTTAATACGAATTCCAATTTAGGGCCATAAAAAGCCCCTTCCCCAGGATTATGGGAGGTTTTTATCCCGGCAGCTTGTGTTGCTGCGGTAAGTGCCTGTTCTGCTTTATCCCAAGTTGCATCATCTCCTGCACGCACCTCCGGGCGATCCGAAAATTTAACGCGAATATCTGTAAAACCAAAATCTTTGTATATTTCCTTTAATAGATTACAAAATGCAACGGATTCTGAATTAATTTGCTCTTCAGTACAAAAAATATGTGCATCATCTTGGGTAAAAGCGCGGACCCGCATGATACCATGCAATGCCCCTGATGGCTCATTTCTGTGGCAGGAGCCAAATTCAGCCATACGCAGAGGCAGATCACGATAAGATTTTACACCCTGTCGATAAATCTGAACATGACCAGGACAATTCATCGGTTTTAGTGCCAGTGTTTTATCATCTTGGGTATTGGCAGTGAACATATTTTCACCAAATTTTTCCCAGTGACCTGAAGCCTCCCACAAGCTTCTATCTATCATCTGAGGCGTTTTCACTTCCTGATAATCTGCAGCGTCAAGTCGTCGTCTTACATAATTTTCAATTTCACGGTACAAAGTCCATCCATTAGGATGCCAAAATATAGATCCTGTTGCTTCTTCTTGCATATGAAATAGATTTAAAGCCTTACCTAATTTTCTGTGGTCTCTTTTTTCAGCCTCTTCTAGCATTGTTAAATATGCTTGAAGGTCTGCCTCTGTTGTCCAAGCAGTTCCATATATTCTCTGCAGCATTGGGTTGTTTGAATCCCCCCGCCAATAAGCACCAGCTACTTTCATTAGCTTAAATGCATGGCCTGCTTTTTTAGTAGATGCCATATGAGGACCACGGCACAAATCAATAAACGCCCCTTGCGCATAATAGCTAACGGTCTCATTTGCTGGTATTGCTTCAACCAATTCAACCTTGAATGGCTCATTTCTTTTCTTATAAAATTCTACCGCCTCATCTCGGCTCCATTCACCTCTGATAATTTCTTCATTTCGATCAACTATGTCATGCATTCGTTTTTCGATGGCATCAAGGTCATCAATGCTAAATGGTTTTTCTCTGTAAAAATCGTAATAAAAACCAGATTCAATTGCAGGTCCAATCGTAACTTGGGTTTCTGGATATAATTCCAATACAGCTTCTGCAAGTATATGCGCACAATCATGTCGAATTAATTCAAGGCATGCATCATCTTTTGCCGTTATCAATCGAAGGGTGCAATCTTCTTCTATTACTCTGTTAATATCCCAATTCTCGTCATTCACCACAGCAGCAAGTGCTGCTTTTGCAAGACCAGGACCAATATCAGCAGCAATTTGCGCAGCTGTAACGGGGTTTTCATAGACCCGCTCAGACCCATCAGGGAGAGCAATTTTAGGCATTAATTAATATCCTTATTTTAGTAAGCGTGCATACTTGCCAGAATTTAACTGGTTCACTTGCCTAAAACAAGAGGGGAAAACCCCTTTTTAAGCAGAAGGCTTTTATAAATATCTAATGTGGAATTTGTCATCTTCTTAACACTAAATTTTCGTTTAACATATGATTGTGCATAGGTGGATAATTTATCCCGCTCTAATTGCGATAAATTGAGTGCCTTTTCTATTGCCATGGCAAGGCTTTCAACATTATTTGGTTCTGCTAGCCATCCTGTTTTACCAACAGCTATAGTCTCTCTTGCGCCGCCATGATCAAAAGCAACAACAGGTCTTCCCATTGCTTGCGCTTCAATAGATGTTCTGCCAAATGGTTCTGGCATTACTGACGGCATTGCGACAACATCTGCAAGCATTAGCGCTGCTGGCATATCCCTGGTGGAGGTGGAGATTCGAACATGGGCACCAAGACCCAATTGAATTGATTTTTTTTCTAAAAATTCGGAATACCCATTTTTTGAGTCACCTGCCCCCATCAAAACACAGGCAATTTCCATATGTTTTAAAAGAGACAATGCTTCCAATAAAATAACATGACCCTTCCATTTTGCTGGACGCGCTGGCAACATCACCACTGGCAAATCATCTGGCAAACCAATTCTATCTGCTTCATTTACGATACGTTGCTGGGTTACGTTCGACGCGTTGAACAATGAGGTGTCTACACCTCTATGAACAATATTTAATGATATTTTTTCTGATAGTTTAGGAAATTGTCGCTCTATAACAGATTTGGTATATTCTGAAATGGCTATTATTTTATCCGCTGTTAGCATCTTACGATTATAAAATCGTTTAAAAATATTTTGTGCTTCGAATTTACCGTGAATAGTTGCAATAGTAGGTATATTAAGCATCTTAGCAACAGGCAACCCTATCCAAGCTGGCACCCTAGATCGCACATGAACCAAATCTGCATTTTCTTCTTTAAGTATTTTTTTTAATTTACTTCTAGTCACTGCCCAAGAGATAGGATTCTTATTGTGAACAGGCAATGTGTAATGAATAGCACCAGTGCGTTTCAGCTGTGCTTCAAGTATTCCGCCTGAACTAATGACAATAGATTTCCAACCTGCTTTATGAATAGCATGTGATATTTCTATGGCACCTCTTTCTACACCTCCGTTATTTAACGAGGGAAGCACCTGAACAATTACAGGTTGAACCAAATTATTCTTTTGTGACATATTTGTATAAATTTCTTATTACAAAAATAACGATATATTATTAATTTATTATGTATGTGTAAGCTTAGTCATCTTTTTAGGCAATATGAATGTTACAGAAACACAAAATCCTTAACTAATAGAAACATCACAAGGACAAAACAATCATTATGCAATATTCAAATTCTCTTCAAACAGAAATGCTTCAAACAGAACGCGGCTATTCAATTGCCTATCAACATTACACACCAAAACAATCTAGCCAAAATCAGCCCGGCATTATTTTTCTACATGGTCATGGGTCTGATATGTTTGGCGGCAAGGCAGAGGCGATTATGAATTGGGCTGTTGGTAGGGACATAGAATTCACTCGGTTTGACTTGTTTGGACATGGGGTAACTGGCGGCGATATCATGACTGCTACGGTAGGTCAGTGGCTAAAAGATGCCTGCGATATTCTTGACAAGGTAACATCTCGAAAACAAATTATAATCGGCTCTTCTCTTGGCGGTTGGATAATGCTTGCCTTAAGCAAATATAGACATGAAAAAATTAATAGCATGGTCGGAATTGCAGCTGCTCCTGATTTCACAAAGCATCTAATTTGGGAAAGATTAGACAAATCAGAGCAAGAAGCATTTCGTAAAAACGGGCTACATTCTGCGCCAAATCCATATGGAGACACTGATACTCTGTATCCGTATCAACTTATTTGTGAAGCAGAGAACCACTTGGTTTTAGAACACGATATTAGATTTGATGGGGCTGTAATACTGCATCATGGATTATGTGATGCTGAAGTTCCATGGCAAACAGCTATTCAAATTGCTGAAAAATTATCCTCTAACCAGGTAACTATTCATTTTGATAAGACTGCTACCCACCGTTATTCAGAATATGAACAATTAAATTCCCTGATATCCAGTATAAGAGGGCTAGTGACAGATTATAATTCGTAATCATATATATTTTTGGCATAGCTTAGTTTCATTTTGCTAAACACAGCAGAAGCAATTAAATTATTTAAAAAGACAAATCTGTTTTAAAAATCTAAATCTGCATAATGGGCGGCAGGCGTAACACCTGTCAATTGGTCTGCAAGCAAGGAGCGAAAACAAGGGCGTGATTTCAGCTTCATGTACCACGAAGCAGCCATTGGATAGCGTTCCCATTGAATATCTCCAAAGTAATCTAACACAGATATTTGCGCTGCTGCAGCAAAATCTGCCAACGACAAGTTACCCCCTGCAAGCCAACTATTTTGTTCTGCCAACCAGTTAACATATCCAAGATGCACTTGAGCGTTTGAAAGCGCTTTTCGAATTATTTCTGAGCTAGCCCCAGAACCATTTTGAAATCGTTTAATTACGCGTTCATGCAATAATGGCAATCCAACCTCATAGTAGAATTTATCCTCAAACCATTCTAATAAGCGTCTAATTTCTGCACGCTGCACGCTTGATCCAAACAGTAATTTTGCGTCTACTCGTGACTCTTCCACCCATTCACTAATAGCGCGCGCACCACAGATCACACTATTTTCATTATATTGAAAAACCGGCAGAGAACCCGCCGGATTAAGTAATAAAAACGATTCATCTCGTTGCCATGGGACATGATTAATTAATTCAAAATCATATTCATATTCGGCTAGTTGCAGACGAATAAATCTACTAGCCGCAGACAACGGAAAATGATGTAAAAGTGGGGTGTTTTGCATATAAGAAATCTAGCTGATTGAAGATAGATTACCTTATGCCTTCATTCTACATCTGACAAGACAGGCAATGATATGTCTGTTAATTTTTCTAAATCAAGAGAACGCAAATTTATAAATTGCACTCTTTCCCTCTCAATTGGTCCTGGCCATTCAAGATTAGTGGGAACAGGTTTAAATCCAAATTTAGGATAATAATCAGGCTCCCCAGAAACCAGACAAAATTCCCAATCCCTATTTTTGATCTGACTCAAAGCTTGTGTGACAAGCAATCTTCCCGCACCAAGACCTCTTAGATAATATTTAATAGCAAGTGGTCCAAGAAGCAAAGAGCGATACGACCCTATTTTAATAGGCCAGAATTGCAAGCTCCCAACGATCTTTTGCGTTTCAGCATTTTCATTCTCACCTAATAATGACTTATCTTCAGCAATTAATGTAAGGGAATCAATTGGCTCTGCCTTACGTAAATTCCATACCGACCGTTGTTTATGTTCTGGACCAAATGCATCTTGCGTAATTTGAATTACTGCCTGTTTATCTTGCAAAACATAGGCCCGTGTTACGAACCGCTGTGCCATCAGATTAATACCCTACGCAATTTTGTCATTAACAGCATCACTGCTAACAGGATGTTCTAGCGTATGCAAAATCTCAAATGGTACCACTTGCCAGAAATTTCCTAGTTCCCTAACCCAATCATTCACCAAATGTTTAGCAAGGGCAGAATTTGTCTCCCGCGCATGTTGTTTTATAAGATCCAGAAGCTCATCACTCCAGAAACCAGATTGAAGCCGTGTTATATGAAGTGTTTCTGTATTAAAATCTTTTAACGAATTTGCTGAAGGATCATATAAAAAAGCCATCCCACCTGTCATACCAGCACCAAAATTTGAACCGATTGCCCCAAGAATAACAGCCCTACCGCCTGTCATATACTCACATCCATTCGACCCACAGCCCTCAACAACACCCGTGGCACCTGAATTGCGCACACAAAAACGCTCCCCTGCTTGACCAGCAGCAAACAGCATTCCACTGGTAGCACCATACAATACAGTATTACCAATAATGGTATTTTGTGATGCTATGAAAGACGCTTCAGCAGATGGTCTAACTGTAATCATACCACCAGACAATCCCTTGCCAACATAATCATTTGCATCACCAACAATATCAAGACGAAGACCTTGAGTTGCAAATGCACCCAGTGATTGACCAGCTGAGCCTCGCAATCTAGCAGAGATTTGACCTGGTTTCATTCCAGTCAAACCAAATTTACGTACAATATGTGAAGATAATCTTGTACCAATGGCACGCTGAGTATTCTCAATATTATAGGATAGTTGCATTTTACCGCCAGTTGCCAAGGCTTTTTGTGTATCTTTAACCATTTGTGCATCTAGTGTGTCTGGCACTTCGGTTCTGCCGGCATCTCGGTTGCCGCCACGATGTTTAGAATGTGCATCTGCTTGAACAAGGATTGGGTTTAAATCAAGGTCATCTAATGCAGAATCACCCCTTGAAACTTGTGTTAACAATTCTGTTCTGCCAATCACATCAGCAATATTCTCAAACCCTAGTGAGGCGATAATTGCTCTTACCTCTTCAGCAATATGAGTAAATAATTGCACCACTTTTTCAGGAGTTCCCTCGAATTTGGCGCGCAAATCATCTCTTTGGGTACACACGCCAACGGGACACGTATTTGCATGGCACTGCCTTACCATTACACATCCCATAGCCAACAGCGAAGATGTTCCAATACCATATTCATCTGCCCCAAGAATGGCAGCCATAACGACATCTCGTCCTGTTTTTAAACCACCGTCTGTTCGCAACACAACAGAATCACGAAGACCATTCATAGTTAACACCTGATGCACTTCAGTTAATCCCATTTCCCATGGCATTCCAGCATGTTTAATAGAAGATTGCGGGCTTGCACCTGTTCCTCCGCCATGCCCAGATATCAAAATAGTATCCGCTTTGGCTTTGGCAACACCCGCAGCAATTGTACCAATGCCAGTAGAGGCAACAAGCTTTACACATACCTTTGCTTCAGGATTTATCTGTTTAAGATCATAAATTAGCTGGGCTAAATCTTCAATTGAATAGATATCATGATGCGGTGGTGGTGATATAAGAGTTACACCAGGCGTAGAATGACGCAATTTTGCAATGAGACTATTGACTTTAATGCCTGGCAACTGACCCCCTTCACCAGGTTTTGCCCCTTGCGCAATCTTAATTTCAATTTCCTTACAATTATTAAGATATTCAGCTGTAACGCCAAATCTACCAGAAGCAACCTGCTTGATGGCGCTAGACGGGTCATCCCCATTCTCTCGCAATTTATATCTTTCAGAATCTTCTCCCCCTTCACCTGAATCAGATTTTGCTCCAATCCTATTCATTGCAATGGAAAGTGTTTCATGTGCCTCTGGGCTTAATGCACCAAGACTAATCCCTGGTGAAACAAGACGCCTTCTGATATCGGTAATACTCTCCACTTTTTCTACTGAAATAGCAGAATTGCTTGGCGCAAAATCAAGTAAATCTCTTAGATTGACAGGTCCTTGTCTAGTTACCATTGATACGTATTTTTTCCAGCTTTCATGTGAGCCAGTATTGCAAGCATGTTGCATAGCATGGATTATTTGGCCATCAAATGCGTGCGTTTCACCTGACTTGCGATATTTAAACTGCCCGCCAACAGGCAAATAAGTCACGTCACTTGCGAAAGCCCGTTTGTGCATTTCCAGCACCCGCGTCTGAATACCATTTAAACCCAAACCAGATATTCTAGAAGACATTGACGGAAAATAATCCACAACTAATGAGCGGGAGAGACCAAGTGCCTCAAAATTATATCCCCCACGATAAGATGAAAGTACAGAAATACCCATTTTTGACATGATTTTTAATAAACCAAGTTCAACGGCTGTTTTATAATTTGTTACTGCTTGTGAAAGAGAAAGTGACTCAATCAGTCCTTTTTCCTTTCTCTCTGCAATTGCCCATTCAGCTCCATATGGATTAACTGTTGTTGCACCAACACCTACCAAAACGGCAAAATGATGAACATCTAAACACTCTCCTGTTGCCACATTAACAGAAGCAAAGGTGCGAAGTTGCTGGCGCACTAGATGTGAGTGCACAGCACCCACTGCTAATATCATCGGAATTGGTGCTGTGTTGTCAGAAATATTCACATCCGACAGCATCACATGTTCACACCCACCGCGCACCGCATTTTCAGCTAAAATCTGAATTTCTTCTAGGGCATATTTAAGGCTATTTTCGCCCCCATTTGCATCAAATTGACACTCTATAACAACTGCTTTTGATCCTAAATCGTTAATTAAATAGGCCCATTCAGAATTTGTTAAAACAGGTGAATCTAGAAGTAAATGGTCACATTGTTCTGCAGATTCATCCAAAATATTTCCAAGGTTGCCAAGACGTGTGCGAAGTGTCATCACATGACGCTCTCGCAATGAGTCAATCGGCGGGTTTGTTACCTGTGAGAAGTTTTGTCTAAAGAAATGATGCAATCCCCGATAATGAGATGATAACACAGCAAGCGGGGTATCATCTCCCATCGAGCCAACTGCTTCCTTGCCTGTTTCTATCATAGGCTGAAGGATAAGTTCCATATCTTCCATGCTCCATCCAGCCAGCAACTGGCGCCGACGCATAGCATCTGGTGATGGACGTTTCGGGGCACTATCCTGTTTTTCGGGTAATAAATCATCTAACTGATGTGATTTACTAATCCAACTATCCCAGTTCTGACGTCCTGATAATTCAGATTTCAGGTCTGCATCTTTTACCAGCTTTCCCTCTGCTAAATTAACAGCTATCATCTCACCTGGTCCTAATCTTCCTAACTCTTGAATGTTAGATGCTGGTATAGATACCATACCCGTTTCAGATCCAGCGAGAAGCAACCCATCTTTCGTAATCGTATAACGCAGGGGACGCAGACCATTACGATCCGTTCCACCTATCACCCAATTACCTGAAAATGCAGCGATAGCCGCAGGACCGTCCCAAGGTTCCATCACTGCATTACAATACCCGTATAATCCTTGTAATTCAGAAGACACCTCTGGTGTTACAGCCTGAGGAATCATCATTGTTTTTACCATCGGCAGGTCACGCCCAGCCTGCAAAAGCAATTCAAACACAGAATCAAGAGCAGCAGAATCAGAACTACCCTTAGCAATAACTGGTTTAATATCATCTACATTTTCACCAAAAATGGCACTTTCCATCCTATCTTCATGGCAGGACATCCAGTTGATATTGCCTCTAACGGTATTAATCTCACCATTATGCGCAAGCACTCGAAATGGTTGAGCTAATCGCCAAGTAGGAAAAGTGTTTGTTGAATAGCGTTGATGGTAGACTGCAAAATCAGAAATAAATAATTCATTATCTAAATCTGGATAAAATTCAGTTACCTGTTCTGCTAAGAACATTCCTTTGTAAATTATTGATCTTGAGGATAGAGAGCAGATATAAAAATCATTTATCAATTCTGCTAAAACGGCTTTTTCGATGCGTCTTCGAACGATAAATAAGGCTCTTTCTGCTTCAGCATCTGATAAAGAAGCTGGCATGGTAAACATTATTTGTTCTATCTCAGGACGCGTTGCATTTGCCTTTTCGCCTAGTGCCTTGATATCAACAGGCACCTGACGCCACCCATAGATCTTATATTCCATTTTCAAGATTTCGCGTTCTACGATACAACGACATATTTCCTGAGCACCTAAATCTAGCCTAGGCAGAAACACCATGCCAACAGCCAATCTATCTCCATTATCCTTATGTCCAGTTCTTGCCACATGTTCGATAAAGAAATCGCGTGGAATGGCGATATGTAAGCCAGCACCATCCCCAGTCATTCCGTCTGCATCCACTGCGCCACGATGCCAAATCGCCTGAAGCGCTTTGATGGCTGCCTCTACAACGGCACGTGATGGCTTTCCATCAATCGCTGCTACAAGACCAACACCACAATTATCATGCTCCCATGTTGGATCATAAGCGCCTGCATGCCTTAACAGCTTCTCAGTCGCTTTTCTTGAGCTAATATAATTTTGTGCATTAAATGTCATGTGACTAACCTTTTAAATTATTCTGATAAAGCGCTTATTCAGCTGCTTGAACTTTTTGTTGTTCGGTTTTTGCAATGTAAGTATCAATATGTTCTGCAGCGTCTCGTCCATCCTTGACACCCCAGACCACAAGTGAAGCACCTCTTACAATATCACCAGCGGCAAATACGCCGTCGATACCAGTCTCCATTGTTTTCCAATTTACAGATATAGTACCCCATTTGGAAACGCCAAGCTCTGACTGATTAAACATGCCTGGCAAATCTTCAGGGTCAAACCCAAGTGCCTTAATCACAAGATCACCAGAAACCGTAAATTCAGAACCAGCAAGCAAATTTGGCACCTGTCTGCCAGTCGCATCTGGCTGACCAAGATGAATTCGCTGTGCGCTAACAGAAGTTACTTGTTCTTGTCCTATGAATTCCTGAGGTGCCGATAACCATTGAAAAACAACACCTTCTTCTTCTGCATTTTGTACCTCACGTTGCGAGCCTGGCATATTCGCTTTATCACGGCGATATAAACACGTAACAGATTTAGCATTTTGCCGAATCGCTGTTCTGACACAATCCATAGCTGTATCACCGCCGCCAATCACCACAACATTTTTACCATCAGCGTTTAAAGTACCATTATCAAATTCAGGCACAGAATCGCCTAGCGATTTGCGATTAGATGCTATTAAAAAGTCTAACGCTGGCACAACACCATTTAGATTACTGCCTGGTAGCTCGATATCACGCGCTTTGTAAACGCCTGTCGCGATTAAAACGGCATCATGTTTTGCTCTCAAATCGTCAAACGTAATATCTTTGCCAATTTCACAATTCAGACGGAAAACAACGCCTCCCTGCGCCAATAAATCATGGCGTCTGGTTACAATATCCTTTTCAAGCTTGAACCCCGGAATACCATAAATCAACAATCCCCCAGCTCTATCATACCTATCATACACAACCACCTGATATCCCTTGCGGCGAAGTAAATCAGCTGCTGCTAGACCAGCAGGACCAGCACCAATAATGCCAATTGACTGTTCTTTTTCTGCTTTCACAGTTATCGGTTTTACCCATCCATTATCAAACGCAGTCTCGGTAATGTGCTTTTCAACAGCACCAATCGACACTGACTCAAAACCTTTTTCGATAACACAATTACCTTCACATAATCTATCCTGAGGACAGATTCTGCCGCAAATTTCTGGAAAAGTATTCGTAGCAGAAGACACCTCATATGCTTCTTGCATACGCCCTTCTGCTGTCAGCATTAGCCAATCTGGAATGTTATTATGAAGGGGACAATTTACCTGACAAAATGGAACACCGCATTGGGAGCATCTACTTGCCTGCTCTTCTGCTTTTTGCTCACTAAATTCTGCGTAAATTTCATCAAAATCAAATTTTCTTTTTTCTGCTTCGCGCTTTTGGGGCATGGCTTTTTCGACATTAACGAATTTTAGCATCTTGGACGACATAACCGCCTCCTCATTTCATAACATATCTTTGTTGATTACGAATCTAAATGGTCAACAACACTACCATAATCAACACAAAATCTCAACTTCATAATATATTTATATAAAATTTTTGATAAAATTGTTCTAAATAGTTCCGTTTCGGGACTATTTATCATTTAAACACCTTCAGTGCTTCTCATTTTTGCTTCTTTTATTTACTTTTGAGAGGATTTTACTAAGATGATGAATTGCAATTATAAATAGTAGAAAAGGTTTTTGCATATAATGGATTTTTCTCTTTCTGAAATTTTTTATCTTGTTCTGCTTGCCATCATTCAAGGTATCACCGAATTTCTGCCTGTATCCTCTTCTGGTCATCTTATATTACTACCAAAACTAATTAATCATGCAGATCATGGTTTATCTATTGATGTAGCTGCACATTTAGGAACATTGGTAGCGGTATTGATTTATGTGCGAGCCGAACTTAGAACAATAGTTGGTGCGATTAAAAATTTAATACTCAAAAAATTAAATCCCAACATATCCATCTCAGACGCACAAATAACATCTGACACACAGTCATTAAAATTGTTAAAACTTATAATTATTGCAACAATACCTGTAATCATTGCAGGTTTTTTTATCTCTCTTTTCGAGCCTAGTTTTCTGCGATTAATCCAAACTGTTGCCCTTGCCAATTTAGTTTTTGCCGCTTTTCTTTGGCATTCGGACACGACCTCCAAAACAGACCGAAAATTAAGCGATTTAAGAATTAAAGACGCGCTAATTATAGGGTGTGCGCAAATGCTTGCCTTAATTCCAGGCACATCAAGAAGCGGCATCACTATGACATTAGCAAGATATCTAGAGTTTGAGCGTATTAGTGCTGCACGTTTCTCGTTATTGCTAGCTATTCCAGTGATTATTGCAGCTGGCTTCTTACAAATGCTCAAACTTTACAGGGCAGAAGATGCACTCATCGGCATATCTGCTTTATTGGTAGCGGTTTTATCTTGTATTATTGCGCTGTTGGCGGTTCATGGCATGATGAGATGGATTCAGCGCGCTGATTTTAGGTTATTTGTATATTACCGCATCGCACTAGGTTTACTCCTACTAGCCGTTAGCTTTTAGCTTTTAGCTGAAACAGCCTTTGACCAGAATAGCTTTTAGCCAGAATAGCTTTTAGCTAGAAGCAAAAATTCCGCCTTGTCGATAACAAGAAAGGTAATTTGGAACATGCGCTTCAATCGGTTGCGGTATGATACCAAAAGAGGTAATATCAGGCATTTTCTCATTTACAATATTATCGCTACTCAGCATTCGTAATTGGTCGCGGGTGATTGGCGGATTTGGCAGGATAGAGGCTAGCGCGGCTGGCAGTTGCATTGCGAAAATAGGCACCGGTATTAACCCTCGCTTTTTGCCAATCGATGAGAGCGTATAAGCAAGTAATTCTTTAAAGCTATATATAGAAGGCCCTCCCAACTCATAAATTTGTCCATCTGTTTGTTGATGCGTAAGACAATAAAGAATAGAATCCGCCACATCACCAACAAATACAGGCTGGAACTTTGTCGTTCCTCCGCCTAATAATGGCAATGCAGGCGCTATCATTGCCATTTTTGCAAAACGATCAAAAAACCCATCTCCAGGTCCAAATACGATAGAAGGGCGCAGAATTGTGCTACTCGGCGCAACCGATAATAATCCTCTCTCCCCTTCTGCTTTCGTTCTAAGATAATTACTAGAAGAATTAAGATCGGCACCAATTGCAGATAGGTGAATAATCTTCTTAATTCCTGTTTTCTGTGCGACTGTTGCTATGTTTTGCGGCAATTGTGCCTGCGCATTTTCAAAATTCTGTTTGCCTGATGGGTGAAAAATACCAATTAAATTCACCACATAATCAGCTGATTGAATTGCCAATGTTAAATCATCATTTACCAGAGCATCCCCACCAATAACTGTAATCTGGCCCACATCACCAAGTGGCTTTAAATTTTTAGAGCGCACTGTATTACGGGTAAGAACTGTAACTCTTGCACCAGCCCGAGCTAATTTTTCTACTAACGCTCTTCCAATAAACCCAGAGCCACCAATAACGCTAACTGTTTTGTTTCGTAGTTGCATTCTAATTCCTATTTAGTCACCTATATACAAGGTGCATAGCAGATTGTCTTGGCGCAGGAAAGCCTCGTTGGAAAAACAAAAACACCGAATATGTGTACAAACCCTTTGCAAAAACTGCTTTTATATAAAAAAATGCAACAAGCAAGGTAACCTGCCTTCCCCAGCACAAAAATTAAACATTAAAAACAGGCAAAAAAATCTTTTATCCCTGCCACCAAAGCAATTAAAATATATTTTTTTCCTATTTAGTCAGATACAGAAGTCAGCGCTTTTCTTCTAATAATAATATAAATGCCAGAGAGCACAATTACCAAACTGCCTATTAGCACCAACGCATTTGGCTCTTCATTCAAAAAAATCATTCCAAAAAACAGGGCGAATAACACCCGCACATATCTAAATGGCGTTACAAAAGATACATCCCCATTTCGCATTGCAATAGTAAGGCAGTGATACGCGACAATTCCAGCAATGCCGTTTGCTAAAACATACCCCCAAGCAGCGCTAGATATGGTTACCCATACTGGTGAGGAAGGAAAGAAGTTTAATTTACAAACGGTAATTATGATACCCGCTATAAACACCATCAAAAAACCAAAACTTCCAAGCTGTAAATTAGACATATTATTTGGGCTCATGCGGGTGGCTAAATCCCTTCCTGCAAAGCCTATCATTCCTAAAATAGCAAAAATGGAGAACAGGTTGAAGCCATCGGTTCCAGGCTGGATAATCAGCAAAACACCGATGAAACCTACGATTATAGCTGTCCATCTACGCCAGCCCACTTTTTCACCCAGAAAAAAACACAGCCCCCATTACCACAACAAGAGGTGTTGACTGTAAAATTGCAGATGCATTGGTTATTGGTATCAGAGCGATTGCAAGAGCATAAAATACGCGCCCAGCCACCTCAAAAATGGACCGAACCATAAGAATAGGATTAAAAGAATCTTTATAGATCATAGGCTGATTTGCAAGCCTTGAACAGCTTAAGAAAAAAGGCATCCAATTATGCCGCAAATAATTAATATTTAACCAAGTGGTACAGCTTACGTTGCCTTCTTAAGAAACAAATCTCCCAGGGTGAATGCCAGCATTGCTAAAGTCATAAAGATGCTTCCCTTAACATTTTTCAAATAATTAATCCTTTAGACAAGATACAAAAACAGTCTGACCACCATACGCTCATATTTAAAAACTACAATTCTCCTAATCCTCTATTCGGCTTTACTGCTTATGAGCGCACGAGGGGGCTACTGTAAAATGGGCTTAAAATTTACCCAGAAATTACCCAGAAATTAGCCAGAAATTAGCCGAAAAATAAACCAGATATTACATTACCAATTATAAAAATAATAACTTGATTCTCAATAATCTAATCAGCTTAAATTTCTAAATGCCCCTAATTAAAGGAGAATTATACTCTTCCTTTATAAAAAAATGCACTTACGGCAGATTATTCTCGTAACATAACAGGTTCACGCCATATTTTTATCATCTGTGCAATTGCGTTGATGTCGATAATATTTGTGTTTTACAATCTATTTTAGAAACACCCATCTTTTATTATTAATCAGATATAACTGAATTGATAATTCACCTTTTTTTGCGCATCTGAATTAATAATTTTAGCCGTGGGTGCGATAATTAAGCGCAATATACCTTTAATATTTGGCAATAAAGCTAAAACAAACTAATTTTCATAAGAAAAAAATGAGAAAGATATCATGCGTTCTTTAATTCTATTTGTTACCATTTTAATTACCCTAACTAATT
>JABJAN010000069.1 GCA_018666135.1 Alphaproteobacteria bacterium
ACCAACAAAACTTGTCACGTCACGTCAGGTTGAAATTACATTAGGTCTGCAGGTTTTTAATGGTTCAAGTTACGATTTAGTTGAAGAGTTTGAGCAATCCATTACCTTTGAGACAGATAAAATAGCGCTATTCCAAACCTTTGCAGATTTAGATAAATCCTCTAGAAATGATATGATTGATATCATGAGTGGTTTGATTGCGCCTCTGACAAACAGCATGATAGACACGCTTGGCTGTCAATCTTTAAAAGACGTTCTGAATTTTGAAGCACAACAATTAACTACTCAAATCGGCAGCAATCAGGGAATTACGCCAAATATGCTTGCTATCACTTCAGGTAAACATACGCCTTGGACAGTATTACGAGTTGTCTCAGTATCTGCTAACACAGCTATATTGGAGCCACTTGATAAAGCACGCCAGTTAAATGAACTTAACGGCAAGACAGTTGAATTTATGGAGTTAAATTAATGTTTCTCAAAGACACTAACCGCATTTTGAGTATCGTTTTGGCAACCGCGTTATCGCTGTTTGCATCCCTTAAGGTCGCAGCACAATCGCAGCCAATTGTTGTATTGGAATATCCGTATTTTAATGGTGGCAATGATAGCCTATCAAACAACTTGTTTATTCAAGATTATGATTACACCACTACCCACAAGGTGCAACCGAATGAAACATTGAGCCATATTTTGCAAGATTATTATTCAGATAGTGGTCTGAATATGAAGTTTGTTGAAATGGCTATTATCGCCCATAACAAAAAAGCATTTGTGAATGATAATCCTAATTTTTTATATGCTGACAAGACATTAAAACTTCCTTCTTTGAATCAGATTCAATCCTTGCTTTTAGGGGATAACGCACATGAATCAAACAGTAATCATAAATCTGGTTCTAAAAGAAATCAGGAAATCTACTTTATCGGAGGTTAAAAAATGGCTCGCTGCATAGCTTGTTTTTTCATATGGTTAAGTTTTTTATCACCAGCCAAACTTGTGGCTGAAAACATTCTTAATGGTCATGCCATAAAATTAGCTATTCAGCATTCATTATCGATGCATAATGTTAGTGCGACTCCCTTAATTAATGAGAAAAAAATATTCCCAAAATGCGATAAAGATTTATCTATTAATCCAAATCATAAAAGCTGGAAAACAGTTGTGGTTGAATGCGAAGGTCAATCACCTTGGAAAATAATTGTCAGAAATAAATTTGATACCCTTTCAAAAAAACAAGCTCACAATAAACCAGCCATTAAAAAAACTACCCCTGCACCTATTTTGCTTAATCAGGTACAGGTAGGCGCTATCAAACGCAGTATCAGGCGAGGCGACGTTATATTGCCAACAGATGTGATCGCAATTAAAATACCGCTTAGTAAAGCAACTGATGTGTTTCCAAATTCAGAAGATTTGATTGGAAGACGAGCGAAAACAACAATAAAAGCACTGACGCCAGTTTTTTCCAGACAATTAGATACAGATTTCATGATTGAAAAAAATATGCAGGTTACGATAATTCATCAGGGCACGTCCATTTCTGTACAAATGGAAGGAATTGCGTTAGAAGATGGTCAGTATGGCGATTGGATTAAGGTTGAAAATAGTAAAACAGGTAGGCAAATTTTAGCTAAAGTGGTTGATGAAAAAAAAGTGAATATTTAACTAACATTTATAGATGTTTGGTCGTTATTATGATTGAGGAGTAAAAAATGGTTGATTCTATTACAAATTCAATGAACCGTATCGATATACAACGGGCACGAGTTAATGAGTCTGATGCAAAACAAGGGGCTAAAGGGAGTGCCATTGGCAAAGACCTAAGCCTTGATAAAAGCGAATTAGAAGTTTCTGATAAAGTTGCTAATTTGGCAAAACAGCCGCCAATTGACTCAGAAGCAGTTTTGCGCATTAAAAACGCGATTGCAGATGGCAAATACCCTATAGATATAGATGCGGTTTCAGATGCGTTGATGGACGCATATCGTGACATGAAATCCTAGACATATATCTCTTTAAAAGGAGAGTTAGATGTCTAGCGCTAGTTTAGATCAGTTTTTAGACACCTTTGAGACTAGTCTTGAAGGTGCCTTGTCATGTCTAAATGATGGCAGAACTTTGCACCAAAAAATCACTGAAATCGAACTTAATTTATTAAATTCATCCCCAGACTTAATTTCACAAATCAAGAAGTACCCACTTACCCCAGACCAGGGGGAGAAAATCAAAAAAATAATTTCACTTATTAATGAGCTTCAAATTGGTTCAAATGCAAAACTTAATTGGTTTCAAGATTTGGACAAACATTTAAAGCGAACACTTGCCAACGACATCTAAAAAAGGTCATATTATAAGACTTTAAGGGGGATGAATTGCAACAAAGCGCAAATATCACATATTATTTAATCACTCAATTTGCAGGATTAATTATCCTTGCGATTGTATTAATTGCGTTTATGTTAATCATTCAAAAAGCGTTACATAAATTAACCAGGCAATCAGACAACCAAACATCAGATTTATTATTAATTAATAATAAAATATCAGAATACCAACACGTCTTGGTATCCGTATTTACCAATGTGGAGAAACTGAATTCTGATGTTAATAAACTAGAACAGACGTTAATATCTATTCAGCAAGAGCTGTCATTGTTATCTAGTGATTATTCTGACAATCAACAAGTTGCTGAAGCAATAGCGCTCGCTCGCCAAGGTGCAACAAATAAAATAATTGTAGAAAAAACTGGGCTTTCCACCGAAGAGGCAGATGCTGTTGTTAGATTCCATGGGAATAATGACCACCCTAATAAATAAGCAAAACGAGTGTCAAACTTACATTCTAAAATTATCAACTACACAGTCAATTTTTTCATAGTTATTGCCTGCTTTAATTCTTACTGTACCAGTTAGTCTATTAGTTGTAATTTCCATCCCATCCGCTGATATCATTATTTTTTCTTCAGACAGAGATATAATTTCCCCGGTTATTTGTCTTGAAGAAAGCTGAATAATGGCACTCTTACCTTGGCTTAAATTTCCAATAGAAACTTCATATAAAGGTATTCGCCTTGGCTCACAGGAATATTTTTCAGAGCTAAATCTGATTAAGTTATCGCAGGCCGAAAATGTTAAAGACCCCAATAATAATATGAATAATATATTCTTTGACGCTCTCATATTGCCTTCACTTAGAAATTTTCACGGTTTTTCAAAAATAACAGTAATTTGTTATTCCTTTTCTGGTTGTTCTTCAAGCTCATCTGATATTTCTATATTTTCTTCTAATTCACTATCAGGCTGTATCGCCTTATCCTCAGTTGCCTCTAATTCATCCCTCTCAATTTCTTCAAGATCATCGCTAGATACATCTACTATTTCTGCTTTACCAGCACTAACAAGAGCATCCGCTTCTTCACTACTGACATCAACAATTACGCCTTTTGGAAATCTGACTCCATTTACGATACTATTGTTAATTATTCGCAGTCTTACCCACCCAAATGCTGAATCATCTGGTTCGTCATCATAGGTTTTTTGATCTGCATCATTGAGATTCCCGCTATTTGACGCCTTAACGCGGGTTAATAAGGATGCGTCTTCTTGTTCTTGAATGTACAAAATTCTCTGCCGAAGGACATAAACACGTGCTGCCAATATACCAAGGCGTTTTTGTTCATCTTGTTCTTTTTCTATAAGCTGTTTTAAGAAGTCGATTGTTTCGAGGAATGTTTTTCCATCACATATGTCAATTAACTTCGTGCGAATAGCAACTACCTCTGGCGAGAGTAATGTGGAACTGCCAGCTCCAGCACGATTATCATCTAGGGTGAATTCCATTTTTTAACCTCAATAATTCATTTTGGCATCTTACTTGCAATTTCTACACCAACATAAAGTCAATTTCGCTTTTATTTATGCCGTTTTTGATTTCAGTTTAAGAGGTTTGAGAGAAAATGAAAAGTATTGGTGATCATTTGAATTTTCATGCTTCTGCGTTGCAACTTCGCTCACGCAGAAATGATATTCTTGCATCTAATATTGCAAACGCTGCCACACCAAATTTTAAGGCGCGTGACTTAAATTACGACCAGCAGATCCGTAAAATAGACGGTTCTGGACCTCTTACTGCAACAGATAATAAACATTTCAAAGTGGCCGTTGAAAATCCGCATCAAACCCTTTTTTATCGTCAACCACTCAATCCATCACTTGATGGCAACACTGTTGAATTAAGTGTTGAACAACTAGAATTCTCTGAGAACTCTGTTCGCTATCAAACATCTCTTGAATTTTTAAATAATCGAATAGCTGGTCTCATGTCAGCTATCAGGGGCGAATAATGGCAGAAATAAAAAATGTATTTGATATTTCTGGCAGAGCAATGGCAGCACAATTAGTGCGTCTTAATACCATTGCCAGTAACCTTGCGAATGCAGGCACCCTCGCCTCCTCTGAAAAAGAGGCTTATCGTTCCTTAAAACCCGTGTTTGAGACAAAATACGCTGATGAAATGAATAGAAACGGGATGTCAACTGCCCAGGCAGTTGACATTGTAGAATCCAATCGGATGCCAGAAAAACTATATCTTCCAGACCACCCAAGTTCTGATGAGAACGGGTTTGTATATAGTGCAGCAGTTAATATTGAAGAAGAATATGTCGAGATGATGGAGGCAAGTCGCCAATATCAAAATAACGTAGAAGTCATCACTACCCTTAGAACATTGATGATGCGAACCATAAGCATGGGCAAATAATTTAAACGGAGAACAGCAATGAGCAGCATAGACTCAAATAGCCAGGCACAATTAAACTCTATTCTTGATAAAATAGGGGTAAAAAACGCTGAATCACAAAAGCCGGCATCTAAAGATAATTTGGGTCAGGAAGATTTTCTGAAACTAATGACCACACAGCTTCAAAATCAGGACCCTTTCGCACCTATGGAAAATGCGGAATTCATTGGTCAGATGGCACAGTTTTCGACAGTCACAGGTATTGCAGAAATGGGGCAAGCACTAAAATCTATTAGTTCTCAGTTAAATGAATTTCGGATTGCCACCGCATCAAATATGTTGGGAAGCTCTGTTATGATCCCTGGCAATTATGCGCGCATTGACCAAGAACAAGCCATTCACGGTATGATAGACCTGCCAAAAGCATCTGGGCGAACAGAAGTTCGCTTTACTGATGCAACAGGCAATATATTACACAGCAAAGAGTTAGGCGCTCAAGCATCTGGGCTTACCGGTTTTAGCTGGGAAGATATTCCAGCAGAATTTTCAGACAAGAATGAGCCTATTCGAATTGAAGCATTTGCAGATTTCGGAAATGGCATGGAAAGTCTTACTCCATCTATCTTTGCAGAGGTTCTAGCAGCCTCAAAAGGAGATGAAATAAATGGGGTTGTTTTGGATGTACGTGATTATGGCGAGATTCTTGCATCAGATGTTCAGAAATTCAGACGCTAATTAAAAAAATAGACTATCAAAAAATTATTTAGGAGAAAGATGAAATGTCATTCTATACCGCTCTTACAGGATTGAACGGCTCACAGGCAGATATATCAGCCTCATCAAATAACATTGCAAACGTTGGAACAACGGGCTTTAAAAGAAGTCGAGCAGAATTTGGTGATATTTTTGCAACATCACCCTTGCAGAACGCATCCTCCTCTATTGGCTCTGGTACTATTTTGAAAGGGATTAAGCAGCAGTTTACTCAAGGTAACATTGCCGCCTCTCTAAACGCTCTTGACCTTGCTATTTCTGGTCAGGGATTTTTTGCCTTAAAACCATCTCTTACCTCTACTCAAACTGTATATACAAGAAACGGATCTTTAAACGTGAATAACGACCGCTATGTGGTTGATTCAGCTGGTCAGTACCTTCTTGTTTACCCAGTTAACGAGGATGGTTCTGTTACAGCAAAAGATTTAGATAGCGCCCTTCCTATGCAACTACCTGTTACATCAGGAGATCCTAAAGCGACGGGAAATATCGAACTTGGTGTAAACGTGCCAGCTGCTGCTGAAGTAGTGCCTGATAAAGCGCAATTTGCTGATGGCTATTCTTTCAACCCATCAAATCCTGAAACCTATACTAACTCAACCTCTATCACGATATTTGACGATTTGGGTAACCCAACAATCGCTACTATCTATTTTATTAAAACGCAGAATGCCTCTGCTGAAGATCCAACAAATAAATATGATACCCGTCTTGTTATCAATGATACTGTTATTGACCCAGACCTTGTTAGCGCTGTTGACGACGCAGGTAACCAAATCTATATCGACCGATTTGGAGCACAAACAACTGAAGTGCCTGATGATAACTACTTCCTTGAGGGTAAAGGCTCACCTCTATATAAATTAGATGATCTGCAATCCTTGGTTGATTCAGAGCCTACCAAAGTTCGCGGGCAAGTCTCCACTTTTGATTTTGGAGATGAGGGGGATAAATTAGTAGAAATTGTAACAGATCCTGTTTTATTTAATGCAACGCGTGAATCAGGTGTCGCAGATAGCCAAGTGTTCTGGGGTAAAAACTTTATGAGCATTAAAGTGGATGATATTGATACACCTGTGAACATTGATATTCGCCCTGGTAAATATAATGCAGAACAGCTTGCAACCGAGGTTAGCCGCGCTATTAATTATAAATTCGGGGATGATAGAAAATTCCAAATTGTACAAAACGTTGATGATACCCTTAATTTTAATTTTTATAAATTACTTGCAGACGGCACTTCTTCTGGATTGTCCAATGGTGAAATTGAAGTTGACTTGCTATCAAGCTCTTTTGTAACAGACGTAAATGGCATTGACCTTGATGGCGCTTCTCCTGACTTTACTAAAGAGGAGTTTCTTGCCCATGCCCAATCAAGAATGAATGATGCTTTAAATGAATATGCGGTTTCGTCAGCAGATGACACAGTTCAATATGCAAGTGCATTAGGCGTAAATGATAAATTATTCGCACGAACCAGCGGCTCTCAGATGTTAGATGTTCTTGAGGCAACAGAAATTGTAAAATTTAAACATTATTCATCTTCACTCGACAGTCCAAGCAAATTTGTTGTCACCGACAATACCGATATTTCTGCAGATGATGATATTAATGCAACGGCTGCTGACACGGCAATTGCGGCAAGCTATAACTGGACTGTATCAGATGAAATCTATGATCAAGGGGATACATTCTCCATCTCGATTGGTGCCGATAATAGCTATACATATACTGCAAATTCTGGAGATACCCGAAATGAAGTAGTTTCTGGTCTTGTCAGCCTAATCGGAACAGATTTAGATGGTGATTTTACAATCACAACAACAGAGGATTCAGCTGGATTATCAAATCTGATCGTAACCTCTGATGACTTTGATACTGATTTTGATTTTTCAGCTAGTTTCTCTGATTATCTTGAGGACACCTCTACTAACACTTACTATACTGCCACTTCATCTACTACCACTTCCTCTGTATATAATTTAGAAACAGATGCAGTAGCTAGTTATATAATTGGCGACCAAATATCATTTTCAGTAATGAATAATAATGTGCAGGAAACTATTTCTTATACAGTAACAGATGACGATATTGGAGCTACTGATGCTGCAACAGCATTAGCTATTGCCACCGCCATATCATCTGATTTAAATCCGACAAGTTTTACAATAACCCAGACTGCAGACTCAGCTGAACTGACTTTAACAAGTGCGGATGGGACAACCATTGAAGCAGGCGCAACTATCACAAAATCTGATAACTCAACAAATGATATATCTGTTGCTGATAAATATATGGTTCATTCTTATTATGGCTCACGTCCTGAATTAAGCGTTTATGATTCAATAACTGCTGTTGCAGCAGCAGATGATGGACAAACAATTGAATATGATGGCACAGATACTTTGAAAATTTACGTAAATGATGCCTCTGGATTCACCCAGCTTGAAACTATTCGTGTCGCAGGAAATTTTAGTGATGATGATATAGATAGCGGTGCTGATAATCTAATTAACGGTCGTGAATTTACCATTGCCAGCATTGATACGACAGATAATTACATTACCATTTCAACTCAAGGTCTTGGCTTTGAGACAAACGCTCAAACACTCCTATTCACATCAACTGACGTGCATGTGTTAAGTGATGAATCTTCTAACGTAGAAGCTTTTTTTGAAGGGGCAGAAAATGTATATGAAGACGCACCTATAACTTTTAATAGTCAAAAAATTATCCTACGTGAAAAAGGCGCCTCCAATAAACACGCTTATACCAACGATGATATTGCAAATATAACTGGTGGCAACGGGATTTTTGAAATCACTAATTCTGTATTTGAATTATCTCAAGATGTAGACAGCACAGCCACAGATTCGATTGATATTCTTGGCTTGGGAAACCTTGCACAAAGTAACACAAAAACAGTTTGGGTCGACGAGAAAAACCCGCCTCTAAAAGTAAATTATGATGCCCTTACTCAAAAGTTAGAATTTTCTGTTGATAGAACGGTGCTTGGCACGGGTACAGACAGTAACTTTAATTCCTTCACTGTATTTGGAAGTGATGAAGCACAGGAAACAAATAATCTTGGCATTCCTGCACGTGATGATTCAACAACAGGATTAATAAGAGGTGGCGAGCGAATTCTGACAGGGACATTTGTTGCCTCTGGTGCCGAAATTTCTGCTGATAAGAGCTACGGTATTTCTGCCCAATATAATTCAGACACTAAATCCTTCACCTTTGCAAGTGGTACCTCTGGTGAGGAAATTGCAGCTAACGGCGCATTAGGAGTTAATGCTGATCAAAAAGCATCTTTCATTCAAGTTGGCAGAACATCTCTGACTAATGACGAAATACTAACGTCACAGAGCAGTGCTGATTTCTTGGGAGATAATCTGCTAATAGGTATCGGTTCAACTGCGGATACCATCTTTACAGAAGGCACTGGTTTGCGCTCTGAAGCTGCCATCTCTGAAGGAGCAACAGCACGTGAAGACTTATCAGAGGTATTTCGTCTTGGAACTGAAAATAACGAGAATATTTTCAACGTTTCTGTTAATGGTATTAATGGTCTAATTGAAATTCCTTCTCAATTCTATGTAGGTTCCACGCTTGCTGAAGCATTAGAAGAAAGAATAAACCAAATTGTAGACTCCAATACAGGTGAGACAGTTGGTGGTGTAACTGTAAAATATAACTCAAGTACAAATAATTTTACATTTACAACAGGAACAACAGGCTCTGAATCAACTATTAAAGTGAAAGGCACAGCTCGCCTTGGCTTAGATGATGTGGCATTGGGTGTTGGCTCTGTTCCGCAAATTTATAACCTCGTACAAGCAACAAATGCCCAAGGAGTTGCCTTATATGTCGATTCTGAGGGTAATGTTGTTGAAACACCGCCAGAGAATTTAGTAGATGGCTATTACCCTCTTTATATTGATGAAGGCGAGCTGACCTTTGATAAAACAGGTAAATTAGTGTCGCCTAAGAATAATGTTCATTATGAAAAACAAGAAGAAGGGTTTTCGATTGCACTTGATGTGGATTTTGGACAGTCAACACAGCTTTCACAGCCGTTTTCAGTTTTGTCGGTTGAACAAGATGGTTTTACATCTGGTCGATTGGACGGATTGGAAATTGACGCCTCTGGAACTATTCGTGCGAACTATACAAATGGTCAGAATAATCCGCTAGGTAAAATCGTGGTTGCAAACTTTAACAACCAAAATGGTCTGAAACAGATTGGTAACGCAACCTATGTTGAAACTGCAGTTTCAGGGACACCTCAGGTTGGAGAAGCTGGCGCAGAGGGCTTTGGTAATATCTTATCTGGTTCACTTGAGCGCTCTAACGTTGATATCACAGAAGAACTGGTCAACCTTATTACTGCACAAAGAAACTTCCAAGCATCTGCAAAAGCCATTGAGACAACAACTGGTCTTACACAAACTATCATTAACATTAGAATGTAGTAACCGATTAGTTAGCATAATTTGAGGAATTAAAGATGGATAAGCTGATTTATACCGCGTTTCAATCAATCAATAATGCATTGGATAATAAAGCAATTAGAACACAAAATATGGCAAGCACCAATACGCCTGGTTTTAAAGCAGATATGCAAGTTGGCGGTGCTGGCTCAGGTTATCTTGAACAGTTTGATACGCTATATACCAGAGCCTTTCCTATTGTTGATTCAGCCAGTGCGTTTATTTCAGCTCCTGGTCAGATGCGGCAGACAGGTCAAGATCTTGACATTGCTATCCGTGGCAATGGTTTTTTTCTTGCTCAAAAAGAAGGTACTACGCCTTTTCTAACGCGTCGTGGTGATATGCAAATCAATAATCAAAATATTTTAACAAACGCCGCAAGCGAAGTTATTTTAAGTGATGCTGGAGCCCCCATTGAAGTGCCAGCCCACCGAAAAATGACGATTTCTGACAATGGAAATATTTCAATCGAGCCTATTAATAGTCCTCCTGGAACAATTGTTGAGGTTGCAACAATTGGATTAACATTAGGCGGCGAAGAACCGCTTGTTAAGTCGATAGATGGCCGAATTAGAACCAAAAATGGCGGCATTCCTGCAGCTGACCAGCAGCCTCGCATTACCCAAGGGTTTATCGAGGAGAGTAATGTGAATATGATAGAAGAGCTTGTTGGCTCTATCGAGGAACAACGTCGATATGAGGTAAATGTAAAAATGATTAAATCAGCTGAATCTATAGATCAAAGTGGAAGCAGCTTATTACGCATGCCTTCCTAACTTGTCTATTTTATTTCTTGTAAAATAAACCTTCCTTCTATCACTCTGTCTTCATTGGCACGGCAATTGCTTATTATATCTTGTAATATATTTTGCAGGAGAAGCACGAATGTCTACTAACTCAATGCATGTCGCCAAAACTGGACTAAACGCACAACAAACAAGAATGCAAGTTATTGCCAACAATCTTGCCAACGTGAATACAACTGGTTTTAAAAAAGACCGTGCAAATTTCGAATCCCTGCTATATCAAGTTCGGCGCAATTCTGGTGACCAAACATCAGCAGAAACCAACCTTACCTCTGCCTTTGCAGTTGGCACAGGAACGCGTGTTTTAAATACACAAAAGTTATTTACACAAGGCAGTCTAGTCACAACTGATAATGCATTGGATGTTGCCATTGAAGGAACTGGCTTTTTTCAAGTACTGCTTCCTGATGACCGAATTGGCTATACTAGAAACGGCGCATTCTCTCGCAATGCAGAGGGTGTTTTAACTACTGGCAGCGGTTATGTAGTACAACCAGAAATCCAGATACCAGAAGGTGCAACGCAAATTAATGTCTCCAGTGACGGCATTGTATCCATCGTAGCAGCAGGTGCTGTTGAAGCAGAAGAAGTTGGGCAATTAACACTTGCAGATTTTGCCAATCCAAGAGGACTTCAGCCCATTGGAGAAAGTTTTTCTGCTGAAACACAGGCAAGTGGTCCAGCCATAATAGCAAATCCGCAAGAACAAGGTTTTGGCAAGTTAGTACAAGGCTCTCTTGAATCTTCTAACGTAAACGTCGTTCAAGAGTTGGTTGACATGATAGAAACACAGCGCGCCTATGAAGTAAGCTCTAAATCAATATCCTCTGTTGATGAAATGCTTCGCTTCTTATCCCAGAATTTGTAAGTAGAAAATAGGTAAATAAAAATGCGTTTTCATGTATCCCTCATTACCATGATAAGCTTTTGTGTTATTGGACTATCTGGGTGTAGCACGCATATACAAAAAAAAGCAGCCTTAGAATTTGAGCCAATTTATCCAACTGAACTTAATATGGTACCTCCATCAAGACCAACAGGCGGAATATACTCACAAGCTAAGGGCGGGCTTTTCGCAACAGATAAAAGGGCAAGCATTGTTGGTGATATATTAACTGTTAACTTAGCTGAATCATTTTCAGCAACTAAGGCTCAGACAGCCTCTTCCAGCAAATCAGATTCATTTGATGTAACAATGCCAATTGGTCTTCCAAATGTGCTAACTGGCGGCTTCTCCGAACCTGGAGCGCTAACAAGCGGCACAGAACAGTCTTTTTCAGGCTCTGGTGCAGCAGCGCAGTCTAATACCTTATCTGGATTTCTGGCAGTAACAGTTGTAAGGGTACACAGCAACGGAAATATGGAAATTGCTGGTCAGAAAAAACTGAACCTAAATAATGGGGATGAATATGTTCGTCTTACAGGGATAATCAGACCTAACGATATTTCGGCTTCAAATTTGGTTGATTCAAGCCGCATTGCAAATGCTGAAATTACTTATATTGGCGCTGGTCAGGTTGCAGATACTGGCAAAAAAGGGTGGTTAAGTAATGCAATGAGAACGATTTCTCCATTTTAAGGAAAATAACGATGATGCATATGATACAAAAATTTCTTTCCGTAATCTCTATCCTAGGCATCACCTTTGGGTGCTTTTCCCACGCAAATGCAGATCGACTTAAAGATTTAACCACTATTAGCGGTGTAAGAGATAACCCCCTAGTAGGATATGGAATTGTGGTTGGTCTTGCAGGTTCTGGAGATGGAAATTCAGGATTATTGTTACAATCAATGCAAGCAATGGTCTCTCAATTTGGTTTGGTTACAAATACTGCTGGTCTTTCCGGCAAGAATGCAGCAGCGGTTATGGTCACAGCAGAATTACCTGCATTTACAAAACCAGGACAAGATATTGACATTACGGTATCAACGCTAGGTGCCGCCAAATCTCTTCGAGGTGGCACATTGCTAATGACCCCCTTAAAAGGAGCCGATGGAGAGACATATGCAATTGCGCAAGGCAACCTTGTTGTTGGCGGACTTGGTGTTGAAGGAGGCGATGGCTCTTCTATTATTGTTAATATCCCAACTGTTGGCAGAATACCCAAAGGCGCAACTGTTGAAAAATTGGTTGAATCACCGTTTTTAAATAGTGATGTATTAGTGTTGAATTTAAATCAGGCAGATTTTAGTACTGCTAGCCGTGTATCAGAAGCAATCAACGAGGTGTTTGGACCAGAAGTATCCGTTCCCTTGGATTCTTCGTCGATAAAGGTACGAGCGCCGATTGATAAATCACAAAAAGTTGCCTTTATGAGTCTTCTTGAGAATGTTCAAGTAGAGCCAGCAAGCCCCTCAGCTAAAGTTGTGGTTAATGCTCGCACTGGAACAATTGTAATAGGAGGTGATGTAAGAGTGACACCCGCAGTTGTCACCCACGGCTCTTTAACTGTTCGCGTAACTGAAGATATGGCGACAACACAAGGTCAAAATATCGTCGCTAATGGTGAAAATGCCATTATTGCTGGTGGCGATGTGATTCAGACACCTGATTCAGAACTTGGTTTTGATGCAGAAACAGCACGTGCATTTGTATTTGATCCAGGTGTGGAGCTGTCTGAAATTGTGAATGCGGTAAATAATGTTGGTGCTTCGGCAGC
>JABJAN010000070.1 GCA_018666135.1 Alphaproteobacteria bacterium
CAGGCGAACCCTTATTGAGTGTGACTTCTTTAAAACAGGAATTTGCCGTTTCTTTTAGAACAGGGTGGTTTAGCTCTTATAATGGAAGCGTGAAGGCTGTTGATGACGTGTCTTTTGATATTTATCCAGGTGAGACTGTTGGACTTGTCGGTGAATCTGGTTGTGGAAAGACCTCAGTTGGTAGAGCAATTTTGCACCTGAATGATCCAACTGGCGGAGAGATAATGTTTGATAATATATCATTGAACAAAAATTCTATAGCGCTTGTACGTCAAGATATGCAGGTTATTTTCCAAGATCCGTTCTCCTCTCTTAATCCACGTATGACAATTGGAGAAATTCTGGAAGAGCCACTTAAGGTTCATAATATAGAATCAGATGCCGAAAAACGCTCTCAGCGGATTAGTGAGCTGCTTGTTAAGGTTGGATTATATCCTTATATGAGCAATCGTTATCCGCATGAGTTATCTGGTGGTCAAAGACAACGAGTGGGTATTGCAAGAGCATTATCAATGGAGCCAAAACTCATCATATGTGATGAGCCTGTTTCTGCATTGGATGTATCTGTTCAAGCACAAATCATTAATCTTCTTGAAGATTTGCAACGCGATTTGGGTATTGCCTATTTGTTCATTGCGCATGATTTAGCTGTGGTAAAACATATATCTCATAAGGTTGTGGTTATGTATCTTGGGCAAATAATGGAAGTAGGTGAAGGAGAAGAGCTATATGGCGATCCTAAACATCCCTACACTCAAGCACTGTTAGATGCAGCGCCGATTCCAGATCCAGAAATTGAGAGAAAACGGGAACGCTCAATTTTAAAAGGGGAGTTGCCATCGCCGATTAATCCACCATCTGGATGTGTGTTTTCGACTAGATGTCCAAAAGCGGTTGCTTCTTGTTCAAATACTAGACCAGAGCTGTTGCGTGTTGGCACTGATCATTTGGCTTCATGTATATTATTGGATGCGGGGTAGGAAATGCTACAATATGCTTTAAGACGAATTTTACTTGTGATTCCAACCTTGATAGCGGTTGCTATTTTGGTATTTCTTGTTCTACGCGTAGTTCCAGGAGATATCGTTGAAATAAAAATGACAGCAGAAGGGGGAATCGTATCACAAGAAGAAATCGAACGTGAACGTGAACGCCTTGGCTTGAATGAACCGTTATATAAACAATTTATTAGCTATATGGTAGGATTGCCGCAAGGGGATTTGGGTATCTCTTTATGGACGGAAAGACCAGTAGCACAAGAAATTGGTTCCCGAATTGCATTATCATTCGAGTTGGCAATTTTATCGACAATTTTAGCCGTGTTAATAGCCTTCCCTTTAGGAACAATATCCGCATTATATAGAGGCACAGGACTTGACTATGTAATTCGATTACTAACGATAGGGGGAATAGCAGTCCCCTCATTCTGGCTTGGCATGTTGTTGATAATGGGCTCTATTTCAGTGTTTGGCAAGCTGCCTCCATTGGGAACGGTTAGTTTATTTGAAGACCCACTTACTAACCTTTATCAATTGATTTGGCCAGCACTTTCAGTTGGATACAGATACTCATCTGTCGTTGCAAGAATGCTTCGTTCCTCCATCTTAGAGGTGCTGTCTGAGGATTATATTCGTACCGCACGTGCAAAAGGTGTTTTGGAACGCCTTGTAATCGTCAAACATGGTATGCGTAATGCCTTATTGCCAACTGTTACCGTTATTGGATTGGAATTTGCCTTTTTGCTAGGTGGATTAGTTGTAACAGAATCTGTTTTTAATCTTAACGGTATAGGCAAGTTGTTTGTAGATAGCGTTGTGAGAAACGATCTTAATCTACTGCAAGGATTAGTGTTGACTGTTGCGACTTGTTTCGTATTTGTAAATCTAATCGTTGACTTATTATATGCTGCACTTGACCCAAGAATTAGGTATCAGAAATGACAACTAAAACACAAACAAATGATAAGGCGATTGAAAAGCCTAACCGCCGCACAGTTCTAGATTTTATCAAACAACAGCCACTAGGATTTATTGGCATTGTAATGATTATAGTCATGTTTTTAGCCGCAGTTTTTGCCCCTTATGTAGCACCATACAACCCTGAGGATGTGGATTTTATGGCATCACCCGCACTTGGTGGAGGTCAGCCATCGATCGAACACCCGCTAGGTGCAGATGCATTTGGTCGTGATATTCTATCTCGTTTAATATATGGTGCCAGAACAGCCCTTTCAATCGGCTTTTTCTCAGCCTTTTTTGGATGTTCTCTTGGCGCCGTGATTGGAACAACATCAGCATTTTTTGGTGGCAAGATCGATCTGCTGATACAGAGATTTATTGATCTGATGCTATCTTTCCCTATTGTTGTATTAGCAATTGTGGTGATCGCTATTTTTCCAAAAACAGTGATGTTTGGTATTGATGTCAACGTGATTGTGGCGATTGCCATACCATTTATTCCAAAAACAGCACGGGTAATCAGATCGCAGGCTCTTGCAATTGTAACTCTGCCTTATGTGGATGCTGCCAGGGCCAATGGTTTTTCTGCAAAACGTATTATATTTAGACATGTGCTGCCAAATGTAACAGCACCGTTTTTAATCATGATGACAGCATTTATTGGTCAAGCTATTTTATTAGAAGCAAGTTTGTCGTATCTTGGACTAGGGGTAGTTGAGCCAACACCGTCATGGGGTCTGATGCTTTCAGGAGTGAATTCAGATTACTATAGAACCGCTCCTTGGATGATTTTGTACCCAGGAGTGGCAGTAAGTGTAGCTGTCTTCTCATTCAATTTATTTGGCGATAGCCTGCGTGACTGGCTAGATCCTAAATTAAAATTATAAGGCGAATAAAAATCAATTAATCTAGTACTGCTCCACAAGAGAATAAATCAATTTATGTGGGGCAAAATATGCGGAGCAATATATGGCACCATCTCATGTTGGATTAATTGGTCTTGGTGCCATGGGAAGCGGTATTGCTGCTTCTATGGCACGTTCTAAATTTAGGGTCAGTGTTTCA
>JABJAN010000071.1 GCA_018666135.1 Alphaproteobacteria bacterium
GTGTCGGGTCTGATGCAAAACTATGTACAGAAGTTAATAGACCAGATCGTACAATAAAGGTTCCGAGTAACGATAGTGAAAATCCGATAATAGCTAACAAAACTGTCCAGCTTTTAAGGTGCTCTTGACGTTCAACAACGATTACAGAATGTAATAACGCTGTCGCCGCCAGCCAAGGCATTAACGAGGCGTTTTCAACTGGATCCCAAAACCACCATCCTCCCCATCCAAGCTCGTAATACGCCCACCAGCTGCCAAGACCAATGCCAAGAGTAAGCGCACTCCATGCAATCTGAACCCAAGGGCGCATATAACGCGCCCAATTTTTATCTACAGAATTATTTATAAGGGCTGCAATCGCAAATGAGAATGCAAGCGATAATCCCACATATCCTAGATATAAAGTAGGTGGATGCATTGCAAGTCCGACATCCTGCAAAACAGGGTTTAGTCCATTACCATCAATAGGCGCAGAAGTTAGTCGCTCAAACGGATTGGAAGTAAATAAGCTAAAAGCAAGAAAAGCGGCACTTATCATAGCTTGAACACCAAGCGTTGTAGATTTGTGTAAGACAGGCATTGCTTTTTGGGTGAGGGCAAGAGCAGCGCCAAAAATAGACAAAATGAAAATCCACATGAGAAGTGAGCCTTCATGATTGCCCCAACTCCCAGAGATTTTATAAATCATTGGTTTTGACGAATGCGAATGTTCTGCCACCAATGCAACTGAAAAATCTGAGACAATAAATGCCCAAACCAAACATAGAAAGGAAATAGAAACACATAATGCGTTTATTATGGCTAATCTCGGCGTAAGCAAATGCATTTGCTCACCCATTTTATAGCGTGCATAAAATGGAACTGCCCCCTGACATAAAGACACTATGAAGGCTAGTATAAGCGAAAAATGTCCAATTTCAGTTATCATTTAGTAGCATCCCCTTGCCAGACACCTTGCTCTTTTAATTTATCGGCAATTTCTCTTGGCATATATTGCTCATCATGCTTTGCCATTACAACATCTGCTATAAAGATATTTGTATTAAATTTGCCTTCTGCGATGACCCCTTGACCATCTCTGAAAATATCTGGAAGAGCCCCTTTATATAAAACAACTTGCTGACTATCTGCATCTTCTATGATAAAAGACGCTGTTAACCCCTCAATTTTAATGCTGCCTGATTGCACAAGACCGCCTATTCTCACAGAGCGATTGCCAATTTCTTGTAGGTTTATTTCTGACGGAGTAAAAAAATATACAATATTCTCTTTCAACGCAGATAGGGTTAGCCCAGCGGCTGTTGCAAGAAAAACTGTTGCAACAAAAAATAACATTAATCTCTTTGACTTGGGTGACATATAAGTCTCTTTCTATCGAAAGCTTTGTTACTTTTGGGAATGAGTGCAAAATGGCAAAAAGTCACCTAAATCATTAAACTATATTTATCTAGAATGCCCACATTAATTTTATTAAAACTATTTTTACATTTTACCAAACACGTCTCTTTGTTCAAGGGTGATGCGGCACTATTTCACATATCTGGCTCACACATCTGGTAAATCATTTGCAAAAAATTAAAAATCAGTTCCACACTAATACAGCACCGATACAGCATAAGGGGAGATTGATAATATTTTTTGACAAATGAAAATACTTTCTATTGTAATAAGGTGTCATTTATCCATATGAAAAAATCTCATCGTTCTTTTTAGAAAAAAGAAAAAATTTTCTAATATATTTTGTGGCAATTAGAAAATTTAATTTATTTTGATTATTAATGTATCATTTTTAAAACATACTTTTATATAAGTAGTTAATACACTTTAAAGACGACTGATTGTTTTATTAATTTTGTCTTTAGAAGGTCAAAAAATTTATTTATTTCTGTTTTACTCAGAGCAAATTTAATGAAAAGAGAGAAAAATGAAATATTCTTTATTTAGAAGAATTGCCAATAAAATAATAATAAGTCTTGCAGCATGTCTTGCGGGTCTGTTTTTCTACGGCAGTGCAGTTGCCGCCACCCCCTTGGTTTCAGCAGATTGGCTATCTGAAAATTTAAATAATCCAGAGTTGGTGATAATTGATTTACGGAATTCTATTGATGGTGGAAGTTATGATACCTTCCTTGAAGGTCATATTCCTGGCTCTATACATTCTGATTACGCAAAAGACGGTTGGCGTGTGGCAAGAGATGGGACACCAGGTTTGCTGCCAACAGATAGCCAATTCCAATCCCTTGCAAGAAAGTTAGGAGTGAGTGAGACATCGCATGTTGTGATAATTCCAGCAGGCGTTTCTTCTTCAGATTTTGGTTCTTCGGCGCGCGCTTATTGGACATTCAAAGTTTTTGGACATGATAATGTATCTATCTTAAACGGAGGGTGGAAAATTTGGTCTGAAACTTACCCATCTAACGTAGAAAAAGGGGCACCATTAGCCCCAATCGAAGGTGATTTTGTAGCCTCATTCTCACCAAAGGGGTACATAGACACCTCAGGGGTTGAGCAAATTACCTTAGATAAATCATCTCCTGTTGTTCTTCTTGATGGCAGAACAGAGGAGCAATTCTGGGGAGAGAAAAAACATGCTAAGGCTTCTGCAGCTGGACATATCCCAGGTGCTATCTTAATTTCGCAATCTAATGCGTATGATGCAGTCAGCAATCAGATAAAACCAACCGAAATTTTAGCTGAAATATATGATGATGCTTCAGAAGGTCCTGTTGTGAGCTATTGCAACACGGGGCATTGGGCAGCAACTAATTGGTTTGTATTATCAGAAATACTTGGTAATAAAGACGTTCTTTTATATGATGGCTCGATGGTGGAATGGACGAAAGATACCAATCGGCCTTTAGTTACAGACAAATCTAATCTGACTAAAATCAAAGAGTTTTTGAAGCTTGGGTAAGGGTTTCCATTTTTAATGTTAACGTCAACACACAATAAGCAAATAGGAATAAGCATCAAAAGAGATAATTTGATGCTTATTTTGCTTTGTATCGCGGCATTAGTGGTTGCTGGTTTGGTATCACTTGATACAGGGCGTGATGGGGTAATTCTGTTGTTTTTGGGCGGAATACTCGGCGCCTTATTTTTATATTTTCAATATGGTTTTGCCTCTGGTTGGCGTCAGTTAATTACCCACGGAGATACAAGACCGATAGGATATCATTTTTTACTGGCTGGATTATGCAGCTTAGTGTTTCTGCCATATCATTATTTGGGATTAGGGGCATTTGGCAGTATTGCGCCTATCTCGATATCTCTGATTATAGGCTCCTTTATTTTTGGAATTGGAATGCAACTCGCAAATGGATGCGGGTCTGGAGTATTGTTTTCTTATGGGGGAGGCTCTGCTAGAATGGTGTTTGCGCTTCCAGGGTTTGTATTTGGCTCTGTTCTTGGCAGCCTTGCGTTGCCTCCTGTTCTTGCCTGGGGAGCATTAAACCCTGTGGCAATAGGCATTCCGCAAAGCTTGCTTGGCACGCTATTAATCAATTTTATTTTGATTTTTGGATTAATGGGCGTGTTTTTTCTCATTGCATATAAGAAGGGTCGTTCCCTTAGCGTAAAATGGCTTGTTGGGACTGCTATAATTGCAATTATTTGTAGCTTGGTTTTTATTATCTCTGGACACCCATGGGGCATTACATTTGGTTTTACCGTGTGGGGAGGTAAGCTTGCCTTACTTGCCGGTATGCCAATTGATCAAGCAGAGTTTTGGCAATGGTCTGGACCGGCGTTAGCATTAAAGCAATCCGTGTTTGCTGATGTAAGTAGTTTAATGGATTTTGGTATGATTATTGGCGCTGGTTTGTTGGCGTGTATTTCGTCTAGCTTTGCCAAACAGCCATGGCCTCCAAGACGTCAATTGCTAGCTGCGGTGATTGGCGGAATTCTTATGGGAATAGGCGCTAGGTTAGCTTTTGGATGTAATATAGGTGCCTTTATTGCAGGTGTTTCATCTGGTAGTCTACATGGCTGGCTTTGGGCAATATTCGCACTGATTGGAAGCTGGATTGGTATCAAAATGAGACCCTTTTTTGGATTTCAAGACAGATGAGTATCTCTCCTAGAAACATACAGTTAATTCTTTTTTGTATATTGTTTTTTTTGCTCGCAATAGATCATTTAACGAGCCCAACAACAAAAAATCTTGCGGCTCCAGCAGATGGTGCTGATGCTTGTGCTCCTTGTGGGGCGCCGTGTCCTCAATAAGTGCTATTCAAAAAGGCACAGATATTGATTTTTTATATTAAGTCAGGCATCACAATGAGGATAGATTATATAGATTAATTCATACCTCAAAAAGGGTGTTTTTATGTTATTACTAACCCTTCATCATTATCCACAATCCCCTATTGCAGAAAAAATACGGATGGTTTTTGGCATGATGGAACAAGAATGGCAGTCTGTTCAAATACCTCGTATACCTCCTAAGCCTTTGTTGATGCCCCTTACTGGGGGGTATCGCAGAACACCTGTTTTGCAGATTGGAGCAGATATATATTGTGATAGTCAGTCAATTGCTCGGCGCTTATGTAATTTGCAAGCTGGGCACCGTGCATATCAGCCAGCAGAAAAAGGACTGGAGCATATATTTGGCGTGTTTGGTGAGACAGTATTGTTTAATCTAACAGTGAGGGTCATCTTAACTAGTTCGATGGGGGTAGCGCCTGAGGAATTTATCCAAGATAGAGCATCGCTTTATTTTGAGCCAGGCTGGACAGTGGATGAAATGAAAAATACATTGTCGAGCACCTTGTTGCAGTTGCAATCTACATTTGATTTAATAAATGATCATCTTCTCGCGCATGGTCCTTATATGAACGGGCAACGACCTAGCTATGCAGATGCCGTAATACAACATTGCGTTTGGTTTTTATGCGAACGCTGGGATGGCGGAGAAAATTTAGTAAAACCATTTGAAGCTATTTGTCGAAACCGTGAACTGATAACAGCAATAGGCCATGGCAGTCCAACTGAATTATCTGCAGAGCAGGCATTGCAAATTGCAAAAGACCATATCCCACACTCACCTAAAGGCATATTTTTTAACTATCTAGGCGGATTAACACAAGGTCAGATGATCTCTATTAGGCAACATGGCACAACATCGGATCCAGATGTTACTGGTATTTTGAGGTATCTTGATAATTCTACAATTGCCATTGATTATGAGCACCCAGACATTGGTCTAGTTGCCATTCATTTTCCTGTGCTTGGGTATCAAATATCGTCTTTATAGCTATTTATAGGGTCACTTTATTTTTGTATGAGATATTCTGCCTCGAAGTGTAAGAGGTATTTGTAAAGCCATAAAAACAGCAGTTGCTGGCGCGAAGACAAATAATTTTGCGTTTACCCAACCATTATCATCAAGAGATCTCCACGCAATCTCGTTGGCAATGGCAAGCACACAAAAAAACATACCCCAGCGAAAGGATAATTTCATCCAAGTCTCTTGGGTAAGCATAAATTGTTTTCCAAAAAAAAGTTTCATTATCGGATAGCCTCGCGTCCAGCCAGTTAAGAGAATAAAGGCAAAGCAAATATTGAATAAACTAGCCTGAATTTTAATAAATACCGTTTCTCCTGTAATGAAAGCAGTAATTATAAACACAACAGAAAGCAGGGTGGAAAATAAGGGAAAATATAATAATGTTCTATCTTTAGCAAATTGAATGATAATTAGAATTGCTGACACGAACACTGCAGCTCCAGCGCCAATGAAAAGGGAATATAAATGCGTTCCTGCGAAAAGCGCAATTAAAGGTAATGTTTCTAATAAAACGGATAAAAAAGGGCGCATTTTTTAAAGAGGTTTCCTAACTCATATTTTGGGCATTATATAATCTGCATTTGCGGAGAAGAAATAGCCAATAAAACTATAAATGATTTATTTTGAATTGGAAAATTGACGTTTTCTGCTATGGTTGTTGAGCCTAAAGACACTATATGTGAAATCATTGGATTTTGGCTGGTTGATGCGTCTTAAAGCAACAAAAGGTATATTTTTATTATAAATATTATTGTTTCAACATTTGCAAAAATCGAGTTTAACGGAGAGAAGTTTTGTCTAGATTATTCCATAATGACGAATTAAATACCCTAAAATCTGGTTTAAATAGCTGGAAGTTTGATGGTGATAATAAGGCGATGAGCAGAGGGTTGAAATTTAATAATTTCTCTGAAGCAATGGGGTTCATGATGCAAATAGCCATTACAGCAGATGCTATAAAACACCATCCAGAATGGTCAAATGTGTATAGCTCTGTGTGGATCAAGCTTACCACGCATGATGCTGGGGGCATTACTGAATTAGATGAAAACCTAGCAAAAACCATTGATAAAATTGCCCTTAAATTGGGTGCAGATAGTATCTAGTGTCTGAGTTTACAATAGAATATTATTGGGCAATTGTAGCAGCCACGTTTTTTGTTGCTGGAATAGTTAAAGGCGTGTTGGGTCTTGGGTTGCCAACAGTGGCGATTACTATTTTAACTTTTTTTATACCGCCAGTTGATGCGGTGATGATGAATGTTATTCCAGTTCTTATATTAAATAGCTGGCAATATTATCAAGCAGAAGATCATCTTTTTATTGTTAAAAAATATTGGCGGCTGGCTGCCTGGATGGTAG
This sequence comes from Alphaproteobacteria bacterium, assembly GCA_018666135.1. Taxonomy (GTDB): domain Bacteria; phylum Pseudomonadota; class Alphaproteobacteria; order Puniceispirillales; family Puniceispirillaceae; genus UBA5951. The sequence goes on from JABJAN010000071.1 coordinate 6,649, forward strand.
CAAGTCTTAGCATCTTTTCATTTGTTACTGTCCATCTGTCAAACGAAGTAATTAAACTTTGGATTGGTGTTGGTATTTTGAGCTTTTTTATTACTAATATTCGCACAGGCGGATGGTATGTCCCTCCTAAAAAAACGCGGTTTTGGGATCCAATTGTTGGCATTATATCAGGCTTTGTTGGGGGCCCAACTGCTCTTTGGGCTATACCGCTTACGATTTATCTTATATCTGCAAGAATTTCAAAAAGAGAATTTGTAGATACCATGGGATTTTTGCTACTGGTAGGGTGTGTTCCAGTAATATTTGGGTATGTTTCAACTGAAATATTTATCCTCTCTGAGATTTGGATTGCAGGTATGGTAGCAACAATTTTTGCAATTGTAGGATTTGTTTTAGGTCAACAAATTAGGGATAAAATTTCAACAGAGCTATTCAGAAAATTATTACTGTGGATGTTCTTTGTTATGGGAATGAGAATGATAGCTGTATCACTTTTTTAAAAAAGGAGATAGCAGGTGAACAATAAGTCATGGCTATTATTATTGTTCTTATCATTCATATGGGGAGGCTCATTTTATTTCATTGGTGAGGGCGTAAAAGTTGTTCCGCCTCTTACACTCGTTTGGTTCAGAATATTTATAGCTGGTCTTTGCTTATATATCCTCATCTCTTGGCGCCGAAAAAAACTGCCAAAGCAAAGCGCATTTTGGATACGAGTATCTGTTATGGCACTATTAAATAATATTATTCCATTTACGCTGATAGCTTGGGGGCAGCAAACAATAAATGGTGGCTTGGCTGCCATTTTAAACTCAAACACTGCATTTGCAGCTGTTTTTATAGCAGCGTTTTTCATTCCTTCTGAGAGATTAGATGCAAGACGCTTGATAGGCACAATGATAGGAATATTTGGTGTTATATTAGTAATTGGCTGGGAGTCTTTGATGTCGCTCACGCTTACCTCACTTAGCCAAATGGCTGTGTTACTTGCTTCTGTCAGCTATGCCTTTGGAAGTGTGTGGGGGAAAACTAAATTGGCAGATTATGGACCATTGGATATAGCGTGTGGTACTTTGCTGGTAGGCTCCTTGATGGCGGCGCCGATTGTCGTATATGTCGATGGGATGCCTGGAGTAGACATATTTCACCTAAAATTTATTCTGATACTTATTGGATTAAGCATAGGGGGAACAGCGCTTGCTTATGTTATTTATTTTCGAATATTGGAATTAGCAGGCGCATCAAATCTGATGCTAGTAACCATAATTGTTCCTGTTTTTGCGGTTATGATTGACGCAATGTTACTACAAGAATGGATATCCCTGCAAACTTTAGGCGGCTTTTTTATTATTAGTTTAGGTCTTGCCTTGATTGATGGCAGGGTCATCAAGTTTATTGCCAAAAAGTTAGCAGCCAAATAACAGACAAACCAGAAATAATGGTGATTACAGTTGACCGTGTATAATAGGCAACAACGATAGCTGCCAGAGCTGCGATAATTCTCATATTATCTTGAAAATGGATGGCGCCGGTTTCATTTGAAATAAGAATAGAGGGCAGGATCATAGCGCTTAAAACAGACACAGGAACAAAGCGCATTGCTAGTCGCAACCAATCTGGAAGTTTATCTGGCATTAATGAAGATAACGCAAGAAACCGTGTTGCAAAGGTAAGGCAACCAGTGCAAATAATGGCAATCCAAACACTCATTGTGGTTCCTGTTTTTGGCTATTTTCAGGTTTCATAAAGTAAGTAGATATCATGGCGCTTCCTACACCGCAAAATGCAGCAACCAGAAGCCAGAGATTAAATGGCAGAAACTGAAAAATCAAAGCAGTTAATCCTGCGCAAATGGCAGCAATAATATAGGGAAACTGAGTAAGAGAGGGTATTATCACCGCGATGAAAGTAAGTGGCACAGCAAATTCAAGCTGAAAGCTATCTGGAATTGTTGGACCTGCTAAAATGCCTATCGCAGTGGAAAACTGCCAGCTAAACCAAAGTAAAAGACCGCCGCCTAATAAATGATAATGTTGATATTCAGAAAATGGTTGCTTTGAGAAGCGTAGGTGAGACATCGCAAAAGCCTCATCTGTAAGCAAGTAACCAAGAGATATTCGCCATCCCAAAGGCAGATGGCGCAGATATTCTGACATCACCATACCATAAAGCAAATGACGAAGATTCACAGCACTGACTGTGCTTACTAGAATTGCAAATGGGGTACCTGTTGAAAATAGCTGGGTGAATATAATTTGACTGGCACCCCCAAACAAAATTGATGACATAAAAAATGTTTGAAGTGATGTAAGGCCTGCATCAACGCCTATTATTCCAAAAACAATACCAAAAGGAATGACGCCTATCTGTAATGGAATGCCGTCTTTTATTCCTGTTAAAAATTCTCTTATTGCAGAGCTATTTTGCGATGAATTAATCAACATAATTGTATTTTTCAAAACCCTTGGCTGATACTTTAACTTAATCTTCACTTGATAGCCCTAATTTAGGAAGCTATCTTGCGCTCAGCCATCTATTTATGTAACCCCTTAGCATCAGCAAACTATAAAGGATATTCTAAAATGACCGCTGTTTATTCCGAAATAACCAATGATTATAAGGTGATTACACCGCAGGATGCAAAAAACAAGCGGGTTTTGATACGCGTTGATTTTAATGTTCCAATGCAAGATGGGGTTATTCAGGATGATACTAGATTAAAACGGGTTATCCCAGGTATAATAGCCCTTGCTGCCACTGCTAAACAGATTATTTTGGTCACTCATTTGGGAAGACCTAAAGGGAATGTTACTGCATCGCTTTCTGTTCTCCCATTGCAAGATTATCTAACTTCTGCTTTACATGAATCTGTCGGATTTGTGCCTCATTCAGAAACACCGTCTGCACTTTCACACAGCATAGATGTAAGTCACAAGATATGGTTATTAGAAAATTGTCGTTTTTATCCTGGCGAAGAACAAAATGATATAAAATTGGCTAAAGCATATGCTGATATTGCTGATATTTATGTAAATGATGCTTTTTCTTGCTCTCATCGCTCGCACGCAACGATTCAGGCAATTACGCAGTTTTTGCCAAGCTATGCAGGGCCAGTTTTAGCAGCTGAATTAGCGGCTCTTGCAAACGCAATGGAAAAACCAGCGCGTCCTGTTGCAGCGTTTGTTGGTGGAGCAAAAATTTCAACTAAGCTTTCAGTGTTAGAAAACCTCATTTCTAAAGTAGATAAATTATTACTTGCAGGGGCAATGGCAAATACATTTCTTGCCGCAAAGCAAGTGCCAGTGGCAGCTTCACTATATGAACCTGATTTAATAGATACTGCTAAAATGGTATTAGAGTTAGCCGAGTCTAAGGGCTGTGAGATCATACTACCAATAGATGGACTGGTTAGCACAAGTCTCAAAGAAGGTGGAGAGCATCATATTCGGGCGAATGGAATGCTAAAACAAGATGAAATGATTTTGGATATTGGACCAGAATCAGTCGCACTGTTCAAAGAGCATATAAGCCAGTGCAAAACATTATTATGGAACGGTCCTGCGGGTGCTTTTGAAATTGCACCTTATGATACGGCAAGCAAATCACTTGGTGAATTTATCGGAATGAGAACCAGTCAAGACCATCTCATTAGTGTTGCTGGCGGAGGAGATACTGTTGCTGCTGTAAATCTAGCAGGTGTTGCGGATAAGTTAAGTTACTTATCTCTTGCTGGCGGCGCATTTCTTGAATGGATTGAAGGAAAATCTCTGCCAGGTATTGAAGCATTAAGACCATCGTAATAAATAGATACTCTATAGGGTATAATTAATCCAGCTGTTAAGACCAGCTGTTAGGAAAGGTCCAAATATGTTTTTTGAAAGCCCGTTTAAAACAAGACTGCCAGACGAAAAAGAAGCGTTTACGGGCAGAAAAGAAGAAATCAAAACATCATCTCATCATGCTGTTCTGAACACGCCTTTACATCCGCCCTTTTCTGAAAACCTGCATCAACTTGTGGTTGGGATGGGGTGTTTTTGGGGCGCAGAAAGATTATTTTGGCAACAAGAAGGGGTTTACACTACGGCTGTAGGCTATGCAGGCGGTATCACGCCTAACCCCACTTATGAGGAGGTTTGTTCTGGTCTTACAGCCCACACAGAAGCAGTTTTAATTGTCTATGAGCCACAAGTAGTATCCTTGGATAGGTTGCTTAAAATTTTCTGGGAAGAACATGATTCTACCCAATTTATGAGGCAAGGTAATGATAAAGGAACACAGTATCGCTCAGCTTTATATGGGTTTAATGAACACCAGCTTGCACAGCTAGTTGCCTCTTCTAGTGAATATCAAACAGCGTTAACAAAGGCTGGAAAATCAAAAATCGTGACTGAGATAAAACTTCATAAATGTTTTTATTATGCAGAAACATATCACCAGCAATATTTGCACAAAGTGCCAAACGGGTATTGCGGTTTAGCTGGGTGTGGTGTTTCTTATGATTGCACCTCTTGACCTTTGGCGAAGGGCAGTTTATACAACAGCACGTTTTTTTCTTCAATTATGGAAGTTCCTATGAAAGTCGTTAGTTCTCTTAAAACAATAAAGTCGCGTGATCGTAATTGTCAGGTAGTGCGTCGTCGTGGACGTTTATATGTTATAAATAAGAAAAATCCTAGACTGAAGGCGCGCCAAGGGTAATCCTTTTACCTTGCGAATCATATATTTTTTGCCGATTTCAGGCATATGAAAAGCCAGCCCCTTTTGCTGGCTTTTAGTTTTTGTAGGACATGGCTGTATGTGAAAAACTTCGCCTTTTGTAATAGGTTCAGCATTGATTTTTCTAGACAAACCTCTTTATATTACAATTGGTATCTAAGTTTCAGGAGAAGTTCATATGGGTTTGCCAGCGCCAGAAGAAGCAATTTTATCGAGACGAGATGATATTATTGCTGGACTGAAATCCTTTCTTCCAAAAGAAACCATACTCGATAGCCTGACATCGATGCGGGCTTATGATGCAGATGGTTTATCTTCTTATCGTCAGGTACCTCTTGCAGTTGTGCTACCGACAACAATTCAACAAGTTGCATCTGTTATGAAGTGGTGCAAGGATAATCAGGTTAAAATTGTACCAAGAGGCGCTGGCACTTCTCTTTCAGGAGGCGCAACACCGCTGGCAGACGGCATTTTATTAAGTCTTGCGAAATTTAATCAAATAATGGATATCGATTATGAGAACCGATGTGTGGTAGCTCAGCCAGGGGTAACTAATCTTGCCATTACCCATGCAGTAGAAGATGCTGGTTTTTATTATGCGCCTGACCCGTCAAGTCAAATTGCTTGTTCTATTGGTGGTAATATTGCGGAGAATTCTGGTGGTGTTCATTGTTTAAAATATGGTCTTACCACCAATAATGTTCTTGCCGTTCAAATAGTGACAATAGAAGGGGAGATCATTCGCATAGGCGGCAAGCACCTTGACTCAGGTTCACTTGACTTGCTTGGTGTATTAACAGGCTCAGAAGGGTTGTTGGGCGTTGTAACTGAGGTTACGGTTAGAATTTTGCGCAAACCATCTACACAGCGTGCAATGCTGGTTGGGTTTGAATCTGCGTTAGATGCTGGTAAGGCTGTGTCTGATGTTATTTCAGCGGGTATTATTCCAGCAGGAATGGAAATGATGGATAATCCTGCGATAAGAGCAGCTGAGGATTTTGTGAATGTTGGCTATCCAAGGGACGCAGGCGCCTTATTGATTGTTGAGCTGGATGGTCCCAAAGTTGAGGTAGATTTCTTACTGCAATCTGTGGAAGCAATAATGCAAAAGGCAGGGGCAAATTCTGTTAGGCTATCTCAATCTGAGCAAGAGCGTATTGATTTTTGGGCTGGTCGCAAGGCGGCATTTCCAGCCGTTGGAAGAATTTCGCCTGATTATTTGTGCATGGACGGAACGATACCGCGAAAAGCATTACCAGAAATGCTTGTGAAAATGGCATCTTTGTCTCAGCAATATGGATTGCGAGTTGCCAATGTATTTCATGCAGGAGATGGCAATTTGCATCCGCTTATTTTATTTGATGCGAATGTTGACGGTGACTTGCAGCGTGCAGAAGCCTTTGGCGCGGATATTTTGCGACATTGTGTTAAATTAGGGGGTGTTCTTACAGGCGAACATGGGGTTGGCATTGAAAAAAGAGATTTAATGGGGGAAATGTTCAACGAAGTTGATTTAAAACAACAACAACGGCTTAAATGCGCATTTGACCCGCAACATCTGTTAAATCCAGGAAAAGTATTCCCGCAACTTCATAGATGTGCAGAACTTGGCAGAATGCATGTGCATCATGGGCGCTTACCACACCCAGATTTACCTAGATTTTAAGATATATATCCCTTTATTGGAAAGCGTTTGTAAATGCAGTCTTTTTATCCAGAAAAAATTGAAAACCTGCAAGAAATAATAGCAAATGCGGTAGCAGATAAAACAGCGCTGAAGATAGAAGGGGCTGCAACACTTGATGCCGTGGGTCACCCTGTAATGGCACAATATTCTGTCAATATGCACAAATGTAGAGGTATCATTGATTATGATCCAGCAGAGCTTGTTCTTGTGGTTCGCGCTGGAACGCCGCTAATAGAGATTGAAGCAATGCTGGCATCTGAAAATCAATTTCTTGCGTTTGAGCCTCCCCATTTTAATAAACTGTTTGATAATAAATCTACTTCAACATCTCAGACAATTGGCGGTGTTGTTGGTGCTGGACTAGCAGGCTCACGACGTGTATCTGCTGGAAGCGCAAGGGATTATTTGCTTGGATTTACAGCTGTTTCAGGGCGCGCGGAGGTGTTTAAATCTGGCAGCCGTGTGATGAAAAATGTTACTGGATACGACTTATCCAAATTAATGAGCGGTTCTTTTGGTACATTAGCTATTATGGATGAGATCACCCTAAAAGTTCTGCCTGCACCTGAGATAGTTAATAGCTGTGTTATTGCTGCGTCTGATTTAAAATCTGCACAGCAAATTATAAGCCAGGTTTTTGCAAGCCCAGTAGAGGCATCTGGCGGTGTTGTGTTGCCTGAAAAAAGTGCGTTGGCTGTTTCATTAGATATAGGCAATCATGCTGCTGCTATTATTCGCATTGAAGGTATACAGGTTTCAGTAACAGATAGAATAAATCAAATTAAGTCTATGATGCCAACTACACAAGAAATTCATATTTTAGAAAATACCGAAAGTAGGAATTTGTGGCGGTCTGTATGTGATTGCCTGCCCCTTGCAGATGCAGAACAAATTTGGCGGATTTCGGTGCCGCCATCTAAAGGTCCAGCTTTGTTTGATGCTGTTAGCAGATCAACAGAAATATCGGGTTTTCTTGATTGGGCTGGCGGTCTTGTTTGGATTGCGGGAAATAATAAAGAGCTTCATCAGATTATTCGCTCACAGATAGCATTTCATGGCGGTGGTCATGCAACACTCTTTAAAGCAGATATTTCCCTGCGTTCTACACTATCTGTTTTTCAGCCATTACCAGCAGCCTTACATGCACTTGAAATGCGAGTGCGTAATGCATTTGATCCCTGTCAAATTCTAAACCCTATGCGCACGCAACCTAGCATTGAGATATAAGGTAAGAAAGCTATATGCAGACACAATTTTCAAAAGAGCAATATCAACGACCTGAAATTCAGCAGGCAGATGAGATACTTCGTAAATGTGTGCATTGTGGATTTTGCACAGCCACGTGTCCTACCTTTGTGATTACAGGCGATGAGCGTGATAGTCCGCGAGGTCGTATTTGGATGATGCGGGATATGCTAGAATCTGACGCGCCAGCAAGTCAGGAGACCTCTTTTCATCTTGATAGGTGCCTTACCTGTCTTTCTTGCATGACAACCTGTCCATCAGGGGTTGATTATATGCATCTGGTTGAAATAGGCAGAGATTATATTCATAAAACAACAAAAAGACCGATAATAGACAGAATATTTCGGCATATGTTAGTCTTGGTTTTGCCAAGGGCAGGGTGGTTTTCACTTGCAATGAAGACAGCAAAATTAGCAACACCATTTAAAGCATTTTTGCCAGTGTCAATCAAAGCACTGATAAATTCAGTGCCAAAAAAGATAAAAAAATTGGACCCTGTCGGCTCACAAGATATAATTTATAAAGCAGAAGGACAGACAAAAAAACAAGTGATTTTGCTCGCAGGCTGCGCTCAAAGAGCAATAGAGCCTGAAATAAATGCAGCAACTATCCGTATTTTAAATAGGATTGGTGTGGATGTTATTGTTCGTAAGCAGGCAGCGTGTTGTGGTAGTCTTGCGCATCATATAGACAGGCCAACTGAAGCACAAAATTCAATTAAAAACGTTGTTCAGGCATGGTCTCAAGAAATTATTGAGAATAAAATTGATGCGATTATTGTTAATACATCTGGCTGCGGTACGATGCTTAAAGATTACGCACACTTACTAAAACAGGACCCTGAATTATCAGATGTCGCTGCCCGCATTTCACAGCTTGCTTGTGACGTAACTGAATTTCTGGCAAATAACCCCTCACTTTCATTTTCACGAAATGTAGATCTGATGGTAGGGTATCATTCAGCTTGCTCACTGCAGCATGGTCAGCAAATAACACAAGCACCTCTGATGCTTCTTGCTAAAGCAGGTGTTCAGGTTGCGCTTCCAAAAGACCCGCATCTGTGTTGTGGTTCTGCTGGTGTTTATTCTATTTTGCAGCCAGAGTTATCTGGACAGTTGAAAGAACGTAAAATAACAACATTGAATAAATTAGATGTTGATTTGTTTGTTGCTGGAAATATTGGTTGCATAAATCAGCTTTCTGAATCCAAAGCTCCAATATGTCACATTGTGCAGTTGTTAGATTATCTATCTGGTGGTCCAATACCACAATCAATAGAGATGCTGCCAGCTATTCAAGCAGCACAGTAATCAAATTTTGTAGGTTAATATGGGATATTAATCTCGTTTAAAAAAATCATTCCCTTTGTCATCCATAACGATAAAGGCTGGGAAGTTTTCCACCTCGATTTTCCAGATAGCTTCCATCCCAAGTTCAGGATACTCTAAAACTTCTATATGCTTGATTGACTCTAGTGCCAATTTAGCAGCAACGCCGCCGATTGAGCCTAGATAAAAACCACCATGCTTTGCACAGGCTTGTCTTACAGAGGCGCTTCTATTGCCCTTTGCCAACATCACCATTGAGCCTCCTGCAGCTTGAAACCTATCAACATAAGAATCCATTCTGCCAGCGGTAGTTGGACCAAATGACCCAGATGCCATTCCGTCTGGTGTTTTGGCTGGTCCAGCATAATAAATCGGATGATTTTTTACATAGTCTGGTAGACTGCCAGTTTGCTCTAATACCTCAAGTAACTTAGCGTGAGCAATATCACGGGCAACAATCATGGTGCCAGAAAGATTGACTCGTGTTTTAATAGGATGAAGAGATAATGTCTTTAAAATCTGTGTCATTGGTTGTTGCAAGTCAATTGCAACCACAGGGGTGTCGCTAGTATCATCTATTGTAGGCAGAAAGCGCGCAGGATCGGTTTCAAGTATTTCAAGAAACAATCCCTGCTGATTTATTTTAGCACGTATCTGACGGTCAGCAGAACAAGACACACCAATCCCAATAGGGCAGGATGCACCATGTCTTGGTAGCCTAATTACGCGAACATCATGGCAAAAATATTTTCCTCCAAATTGCGCGCCTATGCCCATTTCGCGTGTCATCTGAAGAATTATTTGCTCCCATTCCAAATCACGCCATCCATGACCTGTCATGTCGCCTTTGGTAGGAAGGGTATCTAAATCTTTCGTCGAGGCAGCTTTAACTGTTTTTAGCGTTGTCTCAGCTGATGTGCCGCCAATCACTACTGCTAAATGGTATGGCGGGCAAGCAGCAGTCCCAAGATTTATGATGGCATCAGATAAAAATTCACGCAAACCCTCAGGGTTTAGAACAGCCTTAGTTTGCTGATAAAGATATGATTTGTTAGCTGAGCCGCCGCCTTTTTGAATGAAGGTAAATTTATATTCATTTCCTGCACCGCTATAGATGTCGATTTGTGCGGGAAGATTATTACCTGTGTTTTTTTCTTCAAACATAGAGATAGGGGCTAGCTGAGAATATCTAAGATTACTAGACTGATATGTATCAAAAATTCCCTTTGATAACGCTTTCGCGTCACTGCCGCCGCTAATTACGCGTTCTCCTTTAACAGCAGAAACAATAGCGGTGCCTGTATCTTGACACATTGGCAGCACCCTATCTGCTGAAACCACAGCATTTTTGAGCATTTCTAATGCAACAAAATCGTCGTTCGCACTTGCTTCATCATCATCTAATATATTTCTTAATTGCTGCAGGTGAGATGCTCTAAATAAATGGCTTACATCTGCAAATGCTGCCTGTGCTAAGTAACTTAACCCAGTAGGGTCAATTTTAAGGAATGTCTCACCGTCAATTTCAAAAGTATCTACGAAGTCAGATGTCAATTTTCTGTATTCTGTCTTATCATCACCGACAGGAAGTAAAGGGGTATAGGTAAATTCAATCATCTTATCACGAGGGGTTTGAGGGTTGTTTGCGAAATGCATCAAGAGAAACGATATCAGCAGAATCAACTTTTGTATCATCTCTCTTAGATGGATTATTTTTATCTTCTATTGAGGTTATAACTTCTGTTAATTCAGAAGCTGGGGGCTCGTCGCTGGTGCTAAATTGCAAGCCAAATCCTACGGATGGGTCTGTGAAATGGGTAACAGCTGCAAACGGAATGATAAGTGTTTGTTTTACGCCTGAAAATGAGAGTGTGACGCTAAATTGCTCATCTGATACAAGTAAATCCCAGAATTGATGTTGTAATACAATCGTCATCTCCTCTGGATTAATTTCTTTTAGGCTATCATCTATTTTAACATCAGGAAATTGTGTTTTAAAACTTATATAAAAATGTGCATCTTCTGGTAGCCCATCGCTACCTGCTATCTTCAAGGCACTTTTTACAACATTCCGCAATGCTTCTTCCACCAAAAATTCATAGTCAATACCAGTTGATGTATTGTCTGTATCATTGCTCATCAAAATAACTCCCCATGGTATAAGTGAGGGGCTTCTGTTGCCAGGTGCACCCTCGAACCCCGCCTGCCAGAGCTCAATCCGACAGGACTTAAAGTTGGTTACTCAAACTGCATTACGCAGCCATTGCAACCGGAGCAGTGTTGTCATTTGCAACTACTACATTGACCCGATAACGGCGGATATCATACCGAGCGAAAATACAATCTTTACTACATGCGTCGATCCTATTTCGCCCCCAAATAGAGCTATGAGATAAATATTCATCTTGATATGACAAGTAATAAATTTATATCTTCAAAGCTTGTTTAATATGGTGGAGGCGCCGGGTACCGCCCCCGGGTCCGCTCTGCTTATTCCATAATACGTTTATCGCTATAGTCGACTTGCATCGACAAACGAATTATAGGATGAAATGAGGCAGGTGGAAAGATTAATCTTAACTTTGTGTGTAACTAAAAATAAAGTATAATTTAAATAGTGATTTAAAGGATACAATTACCATGCAGCAATATCTGGATTTACTCTCTCATGTTCTAACCCATGGCTCAAAAAGGGAAGATAGAACGGGAACAGGAACCTTGTCTGTATTTGGATGGCAAATGCGATTTGATTTATCTGCAGGTTTTCCATTATTGACTACTAAGAAGTTGCATACACGCTCAATTATTCATGAACTTATCTGGTTTATTCGGGGTGATACAAATATTGGCTATTTGCAAGATAATAAGGTTACGATTTGGGATGAGTGGGCAGATAGTAACGGCGATCTCGGACCTGTATATGGAAGACAATGGCGGGCATGGAAATCACCTTATGAAGGGCAGGCCATCGACCAGCTAACAGATGTCATAAATCAAATTAAAAACAATCCAGAATCAAGACGTTTAATTGTAAGCGCTTGGAATCCAGCAGATATCCCAGATATGGCATTGCCGCCATGTCATTGTCTTTTTCAGTTTTACGTTGCCGATGGAAAATTATCTTGCCAGCTATATCAACGTAGCGCAGATATTTTTTTAGGTGTTCCATTTAACATTGCATCTTACGCATTACTTACCCATATGGTCGCTCATATATGTGGATTAAAAGTCGGTGATTTTGTTCATTCATTTGGGGACGCCCACCTTTATTTAAACCATATTGAGCAAGCCAAATTACAGTTGCAGCGTTCTCCAACAAAGCTTCCAACCTTATCATTTGATTCTCCACCAGATTCATTAGAAGCATTTGAGTTTGAGCATATCAAAATTACAAATTATGAGGCAGCTGCAACCATCAAGGCACCGATTTCTGTTTAGCTTTTTAAGGCTAATTTGGAAGGATATACTCAATGTCAAATAGTGAAAATGGTACTTCTAAATTTCAGATGGTCTGCGTTGTTGCGATGGCTAATAATCGGGTGATTGGTGATGGGGATAGCCTTATTTGGCATCTGCCTGGTGATTTGGCGAGGGTTAAGTCAATTACCATGGGGTGTCCGTTGATAATGGGAAGGCGAACTTGGCATTCAATTGGAAGACCTCTGCCTGGACGCCTGTCAATTGTGTTGACAAGAGATACGCAATGGCACGCAGATGGCTGCATTGCAGTGAACAGTTTATCACAGGCAATAGCGGAAGGAAAAAAATGGTTAGCCCAAACAAAAACTGAGGAAAATAGGCTAATTTTGTTCGGTGGGGGAGAGATTTACAATCTTGGAATAGATTTATGTCAGTGGATTGAATTAACAACAGTTAATATATCCCCAAATGGAGGTACTTTATTTCCTAAAATTAATTGGCAGGAGTGGCAGAGAGTAAGCTCTCAAACCCACGCCGCTGGTGCAACACATCCTGAATTTGGGTATCATCGCTACCACTATTCTGGTGGTACAAGATATCTGTAAAAATCGATTAAAACCATATTAAGAGGCAAGATTAAGAGGCAAGGGATGGTTTTACAAAAAAATCAATCAATCACGATAGAAGGTCCAGAATCTGTGCTGGATGTGAGTGTGTTCCAAATATCAGAAGCTATCTTGGCATATGTTTGTGAATGCTGGCTATCAGGCGCCGTTGCCACAATAGGCTCCCCAGAATCAGACGTTTGACGAATGGTCATATCAAGGGGGATTTCACCCAAGAATGGAACATCTAGTTTTGCAGCTTCTTTTTGCGCCCCGCCATTACTAAATATTTCATGCCTATTGCCACAATCAGGGCATATAAAATAGCTCATATTTTCAACAATACCCAAAATTGGCACATTTACTTTACGAAACATATTAAGTCCTTTGCGAGCATCTATGAGGGCAAGATCTTGCGGGGTAGATATAATAATTGCCCCTGATAATGAAGCGCGTTGTGAAAGGGTTAATTGGGCATCTCCTGTGCCTGGAGGTAAATCAATTACCAATACATCTAAGTCAGTCCATAATACATCTCTTAACATTTGTTCAATGGCACTCATAACCATTGGTCCCCGCCAAATTGTTGGGGATTCAGGCTCTACCAAAAAACCAATAGACATTGCTTGTAATCCCCACGCATCAATAGGGATTAGTTTTTTGTTATATGATTCTGGTTTTCGATTAATGCCAAGAAGGCGAGGCAGGGATGGACCGTAAATATCAGCATCTAAAATACCAACCATTAACCCCTGTTGTTTTAATGCCAATGCGATATTAATAGCAGTTGTTGATTTGCCAACCCCGCCCTTGCCAGAAGCGACTGCGATTACATATTTGGCTGGTTTTAAGGGGGCGTTTGCCACTTCATTATATGCAGGAGCGCTGTTTGTCTTCGCCGCAGGTGCAGAGTTATGAGCTGTGAAAATGGCGGAGGCAGAAAGAACGCCAGAAATGGCACTTACCGCATCTTCTGCTGCTCTGCGCAGCGCATCAGAACTGTCCGCAAGTGCTGGATCAATTTCAATTGAAAACCCAACATGACCGTCTTTAATAACAATGCCTGATACTGCCCCATCATCAACGATATTATTTTTGGATTGTGGAAATTTAATTTTTCTAAGGGCAGATTTTACATTTTCTGAAGTTATTTCTGACTGCATTCTTGATTTTCCGATTATAACGCCAAATATATAGGGGTAACCCAAAATTGATTGGGATGCTGTTACGTAGTTTTTAAAGAAGTAAACTTATTATTTAAAATTAAAAGGTTTGGTTTATTAATAAATAAACTTTAAGCTATAATTGAAAAAATAAATACAAGATAGATAAAATTAAACACTAAAGGAACGGAGCAACGAATGCCGTGGAATAATCAAGGTGGCGGAAACGAAGGCGGACCATGGGGCGGTGGCTCTGATGGCGGAAAGCAATGGGGCGGTGGCGGAAAACAGCCAGGTCAGCCCACGCCGCCTGATCTAGATAAGATGATTAAGGATGCAAAACGCCGTTTTGGAAATCTTGGCGGGTTCTCAAGCGGGGGTGGCTCAGGACGGCTCTTTATCATCTTTTTGCTGATAGCGGCTGTTTTATGGCTTGCAACCGGATTTTATCGTGTGAATGCGCAGCAGCAAGGGGTTGTTTTAAGATTTGGAGAATGGGTCAGAACTTCCCCTCCTGGTCTGCATTATCATCTTCCCTATCCTATCGAAACTGTTATTACACCCGAAGTAACAAGAGATAACCGGCTTGAGGTTGGTTTTAGAGAGATTGCAGGTCGTTCTAATTCGAAACGAGATATTCCAGACGAAAGTCAGATGATCACGGGAGATGAGAATATTGTCGATATTGATTTCGTGGTATTCTGGCGTATTTCTGATGCAGGCGAGTATCTATTCAACCTAGCAGACCCAGATGATACAATTAAAGTAGCTGCAGAGGCAGTTATGAGAGAGACCATCGGCCAGACACCAATTCAGACAGCACTTACTGAAGGTCGCCAAAAAATTCAGATAAATGTTAAAGAAAAATTACAGGAATTATTGAATGAATATGGTACTGGAATTCGGGTGCGTGAAGTGCAGTTGTTGGCGGTAGATCCGCCAGCAGATGTTATTGATGCTTTTAATGATGTGCAACGTGCTCGACAGGATAGGGACAGGCTTAAAAACGAAGCTGAAGCATTCAGAAATGACGTAGTACCAAGAGCCAGAGGTGAAGGTGCTCGGCTTATCGCTGAGTCGGAAGCATATCAGGCAGAAGTGGTTAACCGAGCAAAAGGTGATGCGTCTCGCTTTGACCAAGTTTATAGCTCCTATCTGAAGAATAAGGATATCACGCTGGAGCGTATTTATCTTGAAACAATGGAAGATATTTTCATAAATGTTGAAAAAATTATCATTGATAGTGACGGCGGTAATGGGGTTGTTCCTTATCTGCCGTTAAAAGAATTAAGCAGATCGAATGGTCAAGGAAACTAGGAAAATGAGCGTTAAAAACATATCTATTGGTGTCGCAGCGTTACTCTTTTTTACGTTGATGTCATCTCTTTTCACCGTTGACCAAACAAAACAAGCTTTAGTGCTGCAGTTTGGTGAGCCAAAACGCATCATTCAAGAACCTGGTCTGGCGTTAAAATTGCCGTTCGTTCAGGATGTTCAATATTACGAAAATCGCGTTTTATCACTTATCCCTCAGGATGCAGAAGAAATTATTCTTGCTGACCAAAAACGAATTTTGGTAGATGCATATGCGCGTTATCGCATTTCAGATCCCTTACTGTTTTATCAAACAGTTCGTAACGAATTTGGGGCAAGAGCACGCTTGGAATCTATTATTGATTCATCTGTTCGACGGGTTTTAGGTAGTGAGACTCTTGCGTCTATTCTTACTGGAATGAGAGGGGCGATTAATAATAATATTCGGGATGAAGTTGAGGATTCTGTTACCTCTCTTGGGATTGAAATAATCGACGTCAGGTTGCGTAGAGCAGATTATCCTGAATCCACTAGTCAAAATATTTTTAATCGAATGAAATCTGAGCGTGAAAGAGAAGCTAAAGAATTTCGTGCAACAGGAGAAGAAGAAGCTCAAAAAATAAGAGCTGATGCAGAAAAAACTAGAACAGTTATTGTTGCAGAAGCAGCGCGTCAAGCGCAAGAAAACAGAGGTTTTGGAGATAGCCAAGCAATCGATATATACGCAAATAGTTTTGGCAAAGATCCAGAATTCTTCTCATTTTATCGGTCAATGGAAGCCTATCGTAAATCCATTGGTGAGTCTGAGACTTCAATGGTGATATCACCAGATTCAGATTTTTTTAAGTTCTTTAAAAATAAATCTGGTAAATAATTAATATATTTTGGCCTGTATTATAGGGCCAAAATATTACCATATTTGGACCATAAATCTCTCATCTTTTGCTGATTTAACGATGCTAAGTCAGCCCATTTTTTCTGACTATTCGACATTGTTTTTTAAAGGATTAGGTAATGATATTAGATTTTAATGTACCAGGTAACATATCAGGTAATGTATCAGGTGAAAAATCGTCTCAACCATTTGCATATGCGCAAAGACAAGGGGTGTTTAATTACTTGTTTTTGTCTTCGATTGGATGTGCTGCTTTTTTCTGGCTTCTGTTTGTTTCTTCAAATTTACACGCAGCAGAGCGCCCAGATAGTTTTGCTGATTTGGCAGAAAGACTATCACCTGCAGTTGTGAATATTTCAACTTCAACAGTGGTGCAGGGTGATAATGAATTTAATCTTCCACAATTTCCTGAAGGGTCCCCTTTTGAAGAATTCTTTAAGGAATTCAATCAAAAACAAGGGGCAAGAAAAGCACAATCTTTGGGGTCAGGGTTTATCACTGATGCTAGTGGTATCATAATTACTAACAATCATGTGATTGAAAATGCAGATGAAATCACTGTAATTTTATTTGATGAA
>JABJAN010000003.1 GCA_018666135.1 Alphaproteobacteria bacterium
AATTTAAAGGAGCTAAAGCTAGCCACTTTATCGGTGCCTGATATTGATATAGACGCGCAGGCAAATTGGGTTATGCAGCAGGCTCAGGCAGATATATGTCTTGTTACAAAATCTGCAGAAGGAATGTCATTATATAGCACTGATGGCAGATTTGATTTCGAAGTTATACCAAGTGAAGTTTATGACGTAACTGGCGCTGGTGATACAGTGATAGCCGCATTGGCCTATGCCCGATATAAAGGACTTAGTTTAACAGATGCTGCATTCTTTGCTAATTATTGTGCTGCTTATGCTGTAACAAAAATTGGATGTGCTAGAATGAATATTGCTGAATTATCCACCATAATGTCAGACAATCAAATTTGTTTAGATATTTTATCAGATGTGAAGGGATAAGGCGTATGAAGCCTGCTAGAATTGTTAATTTCTCGCATTCAGATGGAATGAAACAGATATTAGAAGTAAAAAACCAATGTAAGCCCAAGATAGTTTTTACCAGCGGCGTTTTTGATTTAGTGCATGCAGGACATCTTGAATATTTGTTAGCAGCCAGACATTTAGGCAACTCGTTAATAGTTGGCGTTAATTCTGATAATTCTGCACGAAGGCTTGAGAAAGGACCCTCGCGCCCTTTTGTTGGTGCAGAAGATAGGGCTGGGCTTCTTGCTTGTTTAAGGTTTGTAGACGGCGTCATTTTATTTGACGAAGATACGCCTTTCACTCTTTTAAAAGCACTAAACCCATCTATTTTTGTGAAGGGGGGCGATTATTCAGAAAAGCAGTTAAGGGATACAGATTTAAAAGGGCTAGATGACATAGAGCTTAAACTCGTGCCACTAAAACAAAATTATTCTTCTACTAATTTAGTTCGTAAAATAGTTGCTGCCCATAGCTAGCAAATGAACATATCTGCCTAAAATGATAAGATTTAATCTAGTAACCCGAGGTCAGATAGTTCTTGCATGGCGTCTGGTGAAAATTCTGCTTGAGGCGCATTGCCTCCGATAACAAACATCAGAACATGTTCAGTATCTGGCTCATCAAATGTAATATTCTCAAAACGTCTTTGAACCCCTGCTGGAAAAGATACAACATCAAGCGGGTCAGCATCAAAATATTCAATAGTATTATCAACCTCCCAAGAACATCTCCACTTACCTGTCATTGGGATAAAAGTTTCATTGGTATCATGATTATGCATCATTGGTCCTTTGCCAGGTTTTGCCTTGCAATATCCAAGATTAAATCCCTCCGAAATTTTTATAGCTGCTGCTTCTGCTGCTTGAGCGCCAACTGGGGAGGTTGCAGCAGGATCTTGATTTTCAGGAGGCTGAAAGCCAATCACATTCATTAATGTTCGTAAACTATCTGGATGCTTGCTATCTGGCAGACCTCCGTCAAACCCATTTAATTCAGAAAATCTTGCAACCCTGGCACTCATTTCTTCCTTGGTAAGCCTAATTGTTTTCAAGCCCATTTCACACCTCCTTTAACTTTGCTAATATTTGCAGGCTAGACTAATATCAGTCTTTATCAACCACACCTTTAGATAGCAGCTCTTCAGTTTTCTGTTTTGAATATCCAAGCAACTCTGCGAGCACATATTCTGTATCAGCACCAAGGTTAGGGGCAGAGTTTTTAGGTAATTCTGGTGCCTTTGAAAGATGGATAGGTGAACGTGTAAACACAGTATCGCCCACTTCTTTATCAGTGATAGGCATTAGCATACCTCGTGCTTTTACGTGCGGATCTTCAAACACCTCTTTAGCATTATAAACAGGTCCAGTTGGCACGCCAGCTGAATTAAGAATATCAACTACCTTGTCCCTATCAAAATCAGCAAGCCAAGCTTCTATTATTGGCTGCAGGGTGTCTGCATTGGCAGCACGCTCTGTACCGCTGCGTGTTTCAGGTGTATCCGCAAGTTCAGCCCGACCCATAACCTCGCATAATCGTGTCCAAATGCGGTTATCAGGCACATTAAGGGCAATATATCCATTTTTGGTTTTAAATGCGCCTCTAGGAAAGACGTTCTTAGGAACACCACGCTCTCCGATTTGACCTGCTGCAGCATAGGAGGTTATCATCGCCTCGTTTAAAGACAGCATATTATCAAACATAGCAGAATCAACAAATTGACCTTCACCAGTTTGCGACCTCATAAATAACGCCTGCATCACGCCGTAAGCTGTGGTTAATCCGCTATACACGTCAGCCATTCCATAGATGGTCCATGATGGCGGCTTATCCTTAAATCCTACAAGGTTCATAATACCGCTCATTGCTTCAGCAACAATATCAAAAGTAGGACGCTTTGCGTATGGGCCAAGATAGCCCTCCAGCTGACCAAAGCCAGAAATTGTTGCCCAGATTAATTGTGGATTATCTGCTTTTAAATCATCATAGGAAAGACCAAGTTTTTTCATTGAACCAGGTCTCAGATTTTCAACAACTACATCTGCTGTTTTGGCAAGATCTTTGAATATTTCTTGTCCCTCGCTAGTTGACACATCGAGTGCAAGACTTTTTTTGTTTCGATTATATCCAAGAAAACCAGCGGCTTTTTTGACGCCGTCGCGTTCAATGAAAGGTGGCATAGAACGTCTAGGGTCACCTTGTTTTGGACGTTCAATTTTTATAACTTCTGCGCCAGCATCAGCTAGAAGCATCGTACAATATGGACCTGCCATATATTGCTCAAGCCCGATTACTCGAATACCTTCTAATGGTCTTTTAATCATCTTTCACCTATCCATTCTACCAAGGTTGAGGATCCCATTCCCACGCCAACACATAATGTTGCAAGGCCATAAAAAGGTTTATCTTTTGGCATAGAAGGAGCACGTCTCTCCATTTCATGCATAAGAGAAACAAGAATTCTTGCCCCTGAGCATCCGGTTGGGTGACCAAGCGCTATCGCTCCCCCATTAACATTTGTTTTTTCAGGGTCTAATCCTAATTGTTTAATGCAGCCAATTGCTTGAGCGGCAAATGCTTCATTCAATTCAGTAAGACCAATATCTTCGATTTTTAGACCAAAACGCGTTAATAATTTTTGCGTTGCTGGAACTGGACCATAGCCAAAATGGCTTGGTGCTGTTCCAGCGCTAGCTGAACCTATCCATCGAAGTTTTGGCGAATAGCCTGCTGCTTTTGCAGCTTCTTCATTTGCTAATAAAAGGGCAGCAGCGCCATCATTAATGCCACTTGAGTTGCCAGCTGTTACGGTTCCGTCTTTTTTGAAAGCCGCAGGTAATTTGCCAAGACTATTCATATCTACCGCTAATTCATATCCAGAATCAGTTTTAGTATAACGAGGATGCTCGTCTGTATCGACAATCAGTGGGTCTCCTCGTCGTTGTTTTACAGCTACACCATAAATTTCTTTTTCGAATTTACCTGAATTGATTGCTTCAATTGCGCGGCGATGACTCTCAAGCGCAAACGCATCTTGTTCTGCTCTGCTAATATTCATTTCATCAGCAATAACTTCGGCGCCTTCACCAAGACTGATAATAGGATATAACGCATCTAAGGCAGGATTATTGAATCGCCAACCAACAGTTGTATCCCAGATCTTGGGTGGTTTGGTTGTCGGAACACGCTCTGGTTTTAAAAAGGACCAAGGGGCTCTGCTCATTGATTCAACGCCTGAGCCAATGGTAAAATCACCCTCACCACACGCAATGGTTTTTGCTGCGATATTAACAGCGTCTAGTGCAGATGAGCAATTTCTATTAATAGTTACACCAGGCACTTCTTTTGGCATACCAGACAGAAGCGCCGCCATTCTTGCCACATCTCGGTTATCTTCTCCGCCTTGATTGCCGCAGCCAGAAAATACCTCTGTTAGTAGAGTGGGATCAAGATTGGTTTTTTCTATTAATCCTTTATAGGCATGGGCAAGTAAATCATCAGGTCGCACAGATGATAGTGCTCCTCCCATTTTACCAATTGCTGTACGCACACCGTCAATTATAACCACATTACTCATGTACCTATCTTCTCCTTATTTTATAGCTTTTTCATAATCACTTTAGCTATCATATGTTAATCTTGTTACTGGATATAATTATGAAAAAATCGATAATTTATTGTATTCTTCGATAAACTAGCTCAGAAAATCGAAAAAATATAGTTAAAATGCACTCATGATACTGATGCCAAGGTCATAGAATTGGAAAATTGCAGATGATGAAACAAGTTGAAATTAGCCAGCCTGGAGGACCAGATACTCTGGTTTTACGAGAGGCAAAAATACCTGAGCCAAAATCCTTCGAGGTTTTAATAGAAGTTGTTGCTGCTGGGGTTAACAGGCCAGACCTTGTTCAAAGACAGGGAAATTATAAACCTCCTGCCGGTGCGAGTGAAATTCCAGGTCTTGAGATTTCAGGCATAATTGTGAAATTAGGGGAGGGTGTTGAGCGCTATTCAATAGGAGATAAAGTGTGCGCCCTTGTTACTGGCGGAGGATATGCGGAATATTGTTGTGCGCCAGTTGAACAGGTTTTGCCAGTGCCAGAAGGTATTTCATTAGCAGATGCTGCCTGCTTGCCAGAAACCTATTTTACGGTCTGGTCTACTTTATTTATGCAAGCAAACTTGATTGCTGGTGAGCGCTGTCTAATTCATGGAGGTGCAAGTGGGATTGGTACTACTGCCATTCAATTAGCAACTTTATTTGGTGCAGAAGTCATCGCAACTGCGGGGTCAAATAAAAAAATTCAGGCATGCTACGAGCTTGGGGCTAAGATGGTTATCGACTATAAAAAACAGGATTTTGTTACTGAAGTTCAGAACTATACAGAGAAAAAAGGAGTTAATGTCATATTGGATATGATTGGAGGAGATTATTTGGATAAAAATATTTTCTGCCTTGCAGCGGGTGGCAGGCTTGTTCAAATAGCATTTCAAAATGGCATAAAAGGAGAACTTAATCTTGGAAGAGTTATGTTCAAGCAGCTTACTATCACGGGTTCTGCATTACGTCCTGCATCTGTTAAATATAAAGCAGAAATTGCAAAACAGCTATATTCTAATGTGTGGCCATTATTTAAGCATGGCAAATTACAGCTTCCGATATTTGGCAGGTTTACTCTTGGCGAAGCATCGCTGGCACATGCCTGCCTTGAAAAAGGAGACCATATAGGTAAAATAATTTTAGATGTTTCTAACAAATTTAATTGATTAAGCTTTTGCTAATATTTTTACTATTCCCTCATATAAAACGATAATTATTACCAAACAAATTAATAATGCTGGCATACTAGTTTGGAATAGAATAGCAAAACAGCTTGATAAAACGGGCAGCAGACAGCAACTAATCCCAGATAGTGCATTAGGTATCCACAGCTTTTCTGAATTAAATCTGCTCAGCAGTCTAGATTTGACTATATAGCGGTAAATAATACTGTGGAAATGCTGGTCGTCAGCGATAGAAAAATCGGAATTTTTATCTATTGTTCTTCTTATAAATGACCTCAATGTTTCGTAAATCGGGTAGCTGACTATTAATAAACTTGCAAAGGATGAAATGCTGGAATTACGTTCTGCAAGTAAAATCGCCAAAACACCAATAACGCTTCCCATAAGATAAGCGCCACCATCTCCTACAAAAAGCAATCCGCGTGGGAAATTAATCACATAAATACCAGCCAAGCAGGCAAAAAAGAACAGGCTAAATTGGGCAAGAGCTATGTCACCATGCATATAAGCAATACTGCCAATAGCTGCAGTCATTATAAGGGAGCTACCAATAGATAAGCCATTCAAACCGTCAATGATATTCATTGATTGTGCCATTAAGGCAATCGATAAAATAGTTATTACCATGGCAAATATTGGAATGCTAAATAAAGGATATAAAAAG
>JABJAN010000072.1 GCA_018666135.1 Alphaproteobacteria bacterium
GCGTAGCCCATATAAATGCACTGTCTGATCAGCAGCTTCGCCTAACCACAAACCCTGCCTATCCAGGGGTAACCTATGATGGCTCACTTGAGCCTGTTACCCCTTCTATTACGCTTACATCCTATTGTGATGTTTCGGAACGAATGATGAATATTTTTAATTCGATGAATAAAACATTTCAATAAACACCCTATTCATCAATCCTGTTTAAAACTAAAGACAAACAGATAGCCTATAAAAATGTGTTTGGCATGACGTTTGCTAAACATTATTATGCAAAATTTTTATCTTACTTATTTTTTCAACCATTCAAGCTTAAATCGCCCTTTTGTTTATTGGGTTATGGTTTTCATACCAATGATGAGCTTGCTAGCAAGCATGCACGCGGCAGCAGACATTCCTGCATCTGACCAAGAAATATGTGAGACAGTTTCATCAGAAGCAGAACGAGCTTTTAGCCTACCTGCTGGCATTCTTCGTTCGATTGCACAAGTTGAGTCTGGGCGTAAAACAACGAATGGTAATTACCGCTCTTGGCCATGGACTATCAATGATAATGGAAAAGGCTTATTTTTTGACACGCGTCAGTCTGCTGTTAACTATATTAAAAAACAAACAGAATTAGATAATTCTGGCATCGATATCGGCTGTATGCAAATCAGCGTAAAATGGCATTCAGATGCATTTAGCTCACCAGAATCAATCATCGACCCTTATACTAATATAGCTTATGCAGCCATGTTTTTAGAAGAGCTATATCAAACCCACGGTGAATGGGATTTAGCAATTAAACATTATCATTCAGCTGACAGTAGGAAAAATGTGCCATATCTTCAAAAAGTAAACGCAGTTTGGAAAAATCAGCCTGAACCTTTAATGCAACCATCCACAGCCTCAACTAGTGTTAAGGCTGCAGATCAAATGATTGATGCATCTGCAGATAACGCATCCTCCCTTCAAGAGGCGCGTATCTCAAAAGACAGCGATGCAAGATTGCAAACTTTTTATGCCTCGGATTCCCCCAAAGAAATAAGGTCTGCACCTAATCAGCAACCCCAAATACCCTCTTCTATAACAGAACATCTAGATCCTAGTTTAAGCAAACCCACTGATAAATTTGTTCAAACACAACCTCACTTAGCTAAGCAATGGGACAAGGTGGTCCATTTCAGAAAGCTGTTTTCAAACCAATAGAAATTAGCTTGTTGAAGCTTCTTCAGGTGCATCGAATTCATCATAATGTGGGTAGGTATTAACCATATACCAATTATAAAAATCCCAGTAAGATTGAGAAGGATATTTTGCGGGGTTTTCCTCTGAAATACAGCTTTCAATTGGCTCACAAACAGGCTCAAATGACGGATTTATAAACGCTGCAATTGAAAAACGATGCCTATTTTTAGGTGGAATAACCCGATGCGGACTAGCCCTGAACTTTTCGTTTGTCCAGCGCTCCAAGAACTGCCCCGTATTTACTAATATAGCATCATCCATTTTTGGTGGTCTAATCCAGGTGCCGTCGGTTAACAACACTTCAAGACCTTCTACATCTGCTTGTGGCAGAAATGTCATGAATCCTGTATCCGCATGTGGTCCTAGACCAAACTCATTCTCACCCAATTCTGGCACTGGTGGATAATGAGCAAGCCGCAAATAGTTATGAGGCTTGTGGAAATAGGGTTTAAAATAGTCTTTTTCAAGACCAAGTGCTAATGCCCATATAGGCAATAACTTTTTTCCAAGCTGTTCAATCTCTGACATGAATTCTTGCACGGCAGGTTTTAATTCTGGCAGTGTTTCAGGCCACTGATTTTCGCCATAAAACCGCTTTCCTGTTTTAACAAACTCATCATTTGCATCATAGTCTGTTGCAAAAACTAATGTTTCATTACTGTCATATTTGGTGTTTTTATTGTAGGTAGAATGTGAAACTAACGTCGCACCTGGCTTGATGTAACCACGTTGATTCTTATTAATGGAAATTGCTAATTTTTCTTCCATTGACAAATCATGAAACGCTCTTGTTTTTGCAAACATATCATCAATTATATGATCTGGAACTTGGTGATTTTTTAAAAAGAAAAAACCAATGCTTTCACATACTTCTTTTAGCTGTAAAGCAAGTTTTTCAGCGGCTTTTTCCTCTCCTTTAAAAAACGGCTCTAAATCTAATACTGGAAATTCTACTTCTGACATTTTTTCCCCCGGTTACTATAATATAAATCAAATTTTAATTAATCCTCTAATGCAGCTGCCATTATTGCATCTGAATTAAATGGCATTTGCCTTACCCGCAGCCCTGTTGCTTGGCTAATTGCATTACTAATAGCTGCTGCGGTTGGTCCTGCCGCCGCTTCTCCAGCGCCTAGATAAGGCATACCTTGGTTCTCAATCAGACGGGTATGCATGCGAGGTATATTATCAAAGGTAATAATAGGATATGTATCCCAATCTCTGCTCACAATGCCGTCACGCTCATACAATACCTGCTCATATAAACACCAGCTCGCTGCTTGAATAAAGCCTCCTTCAAGCTGTGCTCTAACGCCTTCAGCATCTACCACTTCACCAGCATCACATACAATAAACGCATCATGTAATTTCACTTCAGCTGCCTCATTAACTGACAAACAAACACCGATAGCGCAATAGGCTGCTGAATTTTTATATCTCGCAAACCCCATACCATAGCCTGTTTCATCGACATCAGCATTTTGGCTTTCAGCCATTAATTGCTGCAATTCGGAAATGACTTTTATCGCCCGTTCATCTTTTAAATGACTAAGCCTAAATTCAATTGGGTCAATATCAGCTTTCTCTGCCAATTCATCAATCATTGATTCATTTGCAAATACGTTACCGAAGGCACCTAATGTTCTTAATGCGGATGTGCGCAATGGCAGGTCATAGACTCTATTTTTAACCAACCGTGGCTCTGGCATTTCATACAGCATTTCCATATTTCGGTGAATGCCCCCATTTGCAACCATCATTGGACCAACCACAGGCCAAGGCAAAGATTTTTCTAGATAATGGCTTGATACCATCCTCGATGCGGGTTCCTTACCAATGATTGGGCGGGTTAAAAATGTATCTGCATATGTTTCATGAGACCAAGAACTAATTTTGCCTTTCTTATCAACACTCGCCTGAATTTCACATTGCATAGCAGACCCATAAGGCTCCCAGCTATGCTCATCATCACGTGTCCATTTAAGCAATATAGAATGGTTAGGAAGGTGCCTTGCTATAATGGCAGCGTCAAATGCCGCATCATCTGCCCCATTGTGACCATATACTCCTGCTCCTGGCACAAATTCTACACTAACTTTATCTACATCCATATCAAACGCCTCGGAAACAGCCGCCCTTAACGGATAAACACCCTGATTATGTGTCCACACTCTCAAGGTCTTTCCATTAAAATTGGCACACCCAGCAGATGGACCAATAGAAGCATGCATATGATACGGTTTTTTGTAAGTCGCACTTATCGTAATATGCGATTCGTCCTCTAGCATTTCTAATTCTGGTATTTGCTTAGTAGTTGACGGAATACATCCTTTTTCTACAAATAATCTATCTTTATTATTAGACGTTAGTAGAGAATAAATATCTGCCTCAGATAATTGTTTTTCTGATTTCCATTTAGCTGCAAGGGAAACGCGTCTTGCCGCTTTAACTGCTTGATATTCCTGCTGTGCTGCAACAGCAATAAAACTACCATCTTGGACTACATGGATGTTTTCTTGTGATAATCTCAATACAACATCATTATCCAGAGATTCCAACACACAATGGTAATGAGGTGGTCTTACAACTCTTGCATGTAACATATCGGAGAATTTTAAATCATGAAGGAATTGGTATTTTCCAGTCATAATTTCAGCCATGCCTTTGGCTATGTGAGGCTGGTTTTGAACAGAGTAATCCTCAGGATTTTTAGTTTTTACTTCCTCATCAACATCGACATCCAATATTGTCTTATCTAAAAGCTCCCAATAGGTAACTGATTGATTCGTTCCAGAAGCCCGCAGCTGACCATCACTAATTTCTATTTGATCTTCAGGCACATTTAATCTCTGGGCTGCTTTTGCGGTAAATATATGCCGTGCAGTCGCTGTAGCCTTTTTGATAGCATAGCCTGAATGCTGCATAGAGAAGCTGCCTGCTGTATAACCCTCATTTGGGTCTATATCGGTTTTGGTTTTTCTTACATTAATCTGTTGAAAAGAAATACCTAACTCTTCTGCTGCAATGAGTGCCAGTGCAGTTGTGATACGTTGTCCTATATCCACTTTTCCTGTGTGTAGCACAAGCTGGTTTTCAGATGAAAAATCAAGCCAATCAGCTACCTTTGGACTATTAGAAAGACTTGGATGGTTACTCATTTTTTTGCTCCTGTGCGAAGACGGTTTACAGCATCTATTATACGTGAGTGAGACCCACACCGACATAAATGACGATTTAACGTCTCTGTGATATATTCGTCAGAAGGGTTTGGATTTTTTCTGAACATAGCTGTCACACTGGTAACAATACCAGCCGTGCAGTAACCACATTGGGCAACATTTTCTTCGGCAAACACTTGTTGTACTTCACTCATTTTATCTGGCGTACCGAACCCTTCCACTGTCTCAATTTGCATACCCTCAAATTCAGCAGCTGCCCGCACACAACTATTTGTTGGCTCTCCATCCACCAGCACCATGCACGCACCGCACTGCTCTAATGCACAACCAAGTTTTGCACCCGTATAATTCAAATCATTGCGCAATATATAAATTAATGGTGTATCTGGGTCAGTGTCCACCTGCACATTTTTTCCATTAACTGTTAATTTTATTTCAGCCATAATTTAAACCTTTATCCATTCTTCCCCTACTTTTAAGCGATGGTCTACAATATTGGGGCGCATTAATGTTTGCTCGACAAAGCAGCCTTTTTTTGCTGCCTCAATTAACTCGATTCGCTCTTTTGTTGATGCTGAACCTGCCATATCGACATCTATCTCAAAACTAACTGGTTCTGTTACATATGGCTCACGACCTTTCTGAAAGCCCTGCCAATGCAAACGTGTGGCTAGCTTAATTTCTCCAACATCCACTTTCAGCCGTTTAGAGAAAGCCCTTAATTGAGTCATAAGACAGGCTGCTAATCCGCCTGCAAATAGCATCAAAGGCGTTGGCGCAGAACCATCACCACCATGAAACCCCATCTCATCTGTTGCAAGATCGCACTCGAATGGATCAGGCTCAAGCATGCGAACCTTCATATCTGTTCTCATCTTACCAGGGTTAACTGCATCACATTCGAAAATGACATCAAATCTTTTTGTTTCTTCGCTCATTTTTTCTTCTCTTTAAAAGTTAACTTTATCACTGCCTTTTAGCTGTAAAATCTCTCGGGCTTCATCAGGTGTTGCTATTTCAAGCCCTAAACCTTCGATGATTTGACGTACATTTTTGACTTGTTCTGCATTTGAAGTTGCCAGCTTACCAGGTCCAGCCCAAAGCGAATCTTCAAGCCCAACCCGCACATTTGCTCCCATTGCAGCCGCTTGTGCTGCGATTCGCATTTGCGCGGATCCAGCGCCTAAAACAGACCATTCATATTGGTCGCCAAAAAGTCTATCTGCCGTTCGTTTCATGTGAGAAACATCTTCTGGATGGGTTCCTATGCCGCCTAAAATTCCAAAAACAGATTGAATAAATAGCGGTGGTTTAACAAGCCCTCTATCTAGAAAATGCTTTAAATTATACAAATGGGCGATGTCATAACACTCAAATTCAAAGCGTGTATTGTTCTCATAGCAGGTTGTCAAAATATACTCGATATCCTTGAATGAATTTCTAAACACAAGATCACGTGTGCTTTCAAGAAATTCAGGCTCCCAGTCATGCTTGAATTCTTTATATCTATTTAACATCATATAAAGACCAAAATTAATTGACCCCATATTTAATGAAGCCACTTCAGGTTTAAAAGAAGCAGCTGGTTTAACTCTTTCTTCAACCCGCATAAATGGGCTACCGCCAGTGGTAATGTTAATCGCTGCACTTGTTGCCTGCTTAACCTGTGGCAGAAAACGACCAAAAGCCTCTGGTGTCTGGTCAGGTCTTCCTGTTTCTGGATCACGTGCATGAAGATGCAAGATTGATGCACCAGCTTCTGCAGCACGCAACGCATCATCAATAATTTCACTCGGAGTGATAGGCAAATGTGGTGACATACTTGGAGTGTGAATCGCACCTGTAACAGCACATGTAATAATTACCTTTTTTGGTTTTGCCATCTAATCCTCCAGACAAAAATTTTTATAATTCAAAATATTTTTATTTTATCGATATTTTTGTTGATTCAACCCTAATGTTTCTATTGAGTAAATAAAAGAATAATTTTTATCTTCAATCTTTGATTTAATTTTTCACTGTGTTATCTATTTCATAATTGTGTTGGCCTTAAGGGATTAAAAAATAAATGGAAGTTTTCATTCGCCGCTTTACAAATTTTTTACAAGCGATCGCTGCAATATGGCTTATACTAGTTGCGCTAACCATATTCACAGAAGTGTGTTTCCGAAACTTCGGTATATTTCTTGGAGCCGACCAAATTGTAATGAATTCAGTTCCTGGCATTGTTTTCCTTCAAGTGCCATTTGCAATTGCAACTGGCTCAATGCTAAGAACCACTCTAATTTTTGGTCTTGTTCGCACAAGCTTTAGACAAGCCATCAACGCTGTATGTTATCTTTTAGGGTTTTTATTATTTTTAGGCATATCCGTTGGCGGTTGGTCTGACATGATTATAGGATGGGAAATTAAGGAATATCAGGGAATTGGAGCGATAGAATTCCCTGTTTATTTAATTCGCACTGTAATTATTTTTGCATCCTTGGTAGTGTGCTTAATTTACACAAACATGTTTTTAAAAGCGATTTTTGGTAAAGATAATACGCCCCTTGCCCAAGGTGACTAAATTAAGAAAGTATCTAATTTAAAATTTTATGTTATTCAACGAAAAAGAGAAACAATGGAACTTGAAACCCTAATTCTTATAACGCTTCTTGGGATGCTTGGTGCAATATTCATGGGGGTGCACATCGCGCTTGCATTAGGTGCAACAGCAATGTTTGGAACATTCCTTATTTTTGGGGACTGGTCACTTGCAGCCAGCCAAGTTGGTGGAGCCGCATATTCATTAATAAGAGACCATGTGTTTATGACTATTCCTCTATTCGTTTTAATGGGGGATTTTCTTTCAAAAAGTGGGGCAGCCGCAGATTTATATAATCTGATAAACAAAGGTCTAAAGGGCGTTCCTGGAAGATTGGGGGTGGCAACTGTCTCTGGAAATGCCGCTTTTGCAGCTGTAACTGGCACTTCCATTGCTTCAGCTGCCGCATTTACGAGAATTGCTTGGCCTGAAATGAAACGTGCTGGATACAAACCTTCATTTGCACTTGGTTCTATCGCAGGCAGTGCTTGCCTTGGGATGCTTATTCCGCCAAGTGTGCTGCTAATCGTATGGGGTATTACCACCGAAGATTCGATTGGAAAGCTTTTCGTTGCAGGAGTGATTCCAGGGATTATTCTATCATTATTTTTTGTAATGTACATCATGGTTACTGCAAAGCTAAATAAAAATATAGCTCCAGAGCCAGAGGCAATGGGAGATACAGTCCCCTTGACCGCCACTGAAATTTGGTCAGGTCTTTCAATTGTAGGCTTGATTTTTCTAGTCTTAGGCGGCATTTGGGGCGGTATTTTTACAGCGACAGAGGCAGCTGGAATAGGCGCTTTATCTGGTCTTTTAATTGCGTTTGTTAAAGGTATGCGTTGGAAGGGCATTGTTGATTGTGTGATGGGAGCTGGAAAGACATCTGCACCTATTATGATATTGCTGATTGCCGCGGGAATGTATTCTCGTTTTCTAAACTTAGCAGACGTGAACACATTCATCCTAGATGCAATGAATTCTGTTGGAATTAACCCGTACATGCTTCTTGTGATGATGGTGATAATTTGGTTGCTTCTGGGTATGTTGCTAGACTCGATATCCATTATTCTTCTTACAGTTCCATTATTCATGAGCTTGAATACGGTTATGGACCCTTATGCTTTTGCTATTTTCGGCATTCTTGCCATTGAAGCTGGGTTATTAACGCCCCCTTTTGGACTAATAGTCTACACCGTTAAAGGAGTGTTAGCAGGAGAAAACGACAATGCAGCTTTAAGCACTATATTTTATGGCTCAATTCCCTATTGGCTGTTAATGTTAGTGGTGATGATACTGATTGCGGTTAACCCATCAGTGGCTAGTTGGTTAACAAACTACATTTAGAGTATGTTAATCGTAAATGAAGAACTAAAAAAATAAGGGAGTATTCTATGAAGTTCTTAAAATCTACAATGTTAACGTTGACGTTATCATTAGGAATGGCGTCTGCAGTAAACGCTGACTCATTCACGCTCAGAATTGGTTCTGGACATCCAGCACCAACACCATATGTTTTTGGATTACAGGAATATTTTGTTCCTACAGTAACCAAAAGAATTGCAGATGAAACAGAGCATAAAGTTCGTTTTATCGAAGCATATGGCGGAAAAATTGCTAACGTTTTCGATACACTTGAGGGTATCGAAAAAGGCCTTCTCGATATTGGCGCATACTGCGTTTGTTTTGAGACTGCAAAACTTTTACCTTGGAACTTTGATTACTTCCTACCATTTACAACATCAGATGTAAGGCTATCAAACAAGCTTAAGTCAGAAATTGTCGAAAAGCATCCAGAATTAAAAGAAATGCTTGGCAAATATAACCAAACATACCTTCCTGGCATGACCGGTTTTGACGATTATGGAATTGGAACAGTCGAGCCTTGGACAAGTCCGGAAGAACTTAAAGGTAGAAAAATAGTTGCCGCCGGTCCCAATTTACCATGGGCAACCTTATTTGGCGTTTTACCGGTAACATCAAGCTTACCTCAAATGTATAACGATATGCAGACTGGTGTGGCTGAGGGAACAATTATTTTCCCATCAGCGCACGGCGGCAGTTATAAATTCTTTGAAGTTGCTCCATATTGGACAGTCACAGGCTTTGGTGCGATGAACCAGAATATGCTTGCTATTAACAACGATACCAAAGCAAAACTTCCACCAGAAGTTATGTCAATCATAACAGAAGAAGCTGCAAACTATGCTGTATGGGCAAACGATTATGCTTATGAGTGGTATGAAAATGGTTTGAAGGTAATTAGCGAAGAAGGTGCTAAAAGAGGCATCGACAATGCTGTTACTGAACTTTCAATGGAAGGTCGTAAAGTCTGGGCAAATGTTCTTAAAGATTGGCCTAATGAAAGAGCAAACGACATCATTTCAGAGTATGGTATCGATGCAGTAGCAATCATGAATGACTACATGGATTTAGCTGAAAAAGAGGGGCACGTTTGGCCAGTTCGTTACGAAATCAGCAAAAATTAAAATTACATTATAGATAAGAAATAGGCGGTATTATTAACCGCCTATTTTTTTATTTTATTTAGGAA
>JABJAN010000073.1 GCA_018666135.1 Alphaproteobacteria bacterium
ATCTGATTTGTTTTGTGACTCTGCCATTTGTTTTACTCACATTCACTTCTGTATGTTCTATTGACTTTGCAGGCTTCTTATTTGTTTGTTACGAAGGGTCTTAATCATTTGCCATCATAGATTTAAACACATTTGCAACTCGCCCTGATTCTTCGCCTACTATCATGCGGATAATAGCAACCTTATCATCATAGGAGTTGGCTGTATCCAACATTTCAGGAGAAATTGATGCTTTTTTAGGTTTAAGTTTAGCCTTAATATCTTCAAGACTCTCCCCTTCTTGAATTTCCACAACATCTAAATCAACGTCATCATCTAATCCTACCATTGCTTCACCTGGCTTTCCAGACGCTATTGGTATCATAATTCTATTGATAAGAGGTCTGATAACACCAAGCACGATAACGCCCATTATGAGAAAGGTCATAGCCTGTTGAATTAGATTTATGAAGAAATCAATTTCATACCAAGATTTGGAGACACCCTCAATATTAGATACGAATGCTGCACTATCCACAGTTAGCTGGTCGCCTCTCTCAGCGTTTAATCCGATAGCATTGGTTACCAACTGTTCGATATTTGCAATTTGCTCAGGTGTAAGTGCGATTGCCTCTATTAACCCAGTTTCTGGATTAAGAGTTTCTTTTTCCCTCACCAACACAGACGCCTGAATTCTACTAATTTTATTAGATGGACGCAAAGTTGTTTCAACCTTTCGGCTGATCTCATAGTTACGAACTTCGTTTGAAGAACGTGTTTTAAAACTATCAGAGGCATTTCCTTGCGATTGCTCAGTTGCAATTTCGGCCTGAGTTGGCGCTCTGTTAGTAGTTACTCCTGGAACGCCTCTTGCAGCATCTTCAGCTGTTACATCAAGACTTTTTTGCTCACTTCTAAGCGCGTTTCCTTCTGGATCGACACTCTCCTCAGTTATTTCACTTTTGGTAAAATCTATATCTAGATTAACCTGAGCAGTAACGTTTCCTGCGCCAACTAGTGGCGATACTAACGAGATAATGCGGCTTCTATAAATAGCTTCTAATTTGATACGATGTTCAAGCTGTGCATCTGAAAGTGCGCTAGCTGGGTCATCATTTGGATTGGATAGTAACGCGCCATACTGGTCAACCACCGTTACGTCAGATTTAGCCAGATTAGGAACTGAAGATGAAATAAGATGTATGACCGCATTTACTTGCTGCCTGCTTAAACTCCGACCTTCATTTAACTGCACAAAAACAGAGGCAGTTGGCGCCATTGACGTTCTTGCAAATACAGATTTTTCAGGGATGGCAAGATGAACACGAGCAGCCACAACGCTTTGTATTTCACCAACCGACCGTGCTAATTCTATTTCTTGACTTTGCTTTAATCCAATATTTTCAACAGACCTACTTGAGCCAATAGGGATATCTGCAACTGCAGAATAGCCATCTGGAACAGAAGCAGGCAGCCCTTGTGCAGCAAGTGTCATTCGTGACTGATGATAATCATTTGATGGAACTAAAACATCTCCAGTCGAAGGGTCTATACTTACATCATAGCCTGCATTCTTTAGCGCTTCTAATACCCGCGCTTTTTCTGCTTCAGGGAGCGAGGCATAAAGGGGCGTTAAACTAGGCTGCTGCATAGTTAGATAAATAACCAGACCTAGAACAGCAACTACAACAGCAATAATCGTTGGAAAAGATCTCTGGAAGCTTGGATCTGATGTAAGTCTTTTTACATTAGATAAAATGCCGCCGCCTTGTGCAACAACTGCGGTTGAATTCATATTGTCCATTGTTGTTTCAGCCATTTTTTGTTTCCTGATTAAATCGGTTAATTCTATTGCAAGAAAATTTTTTTAGACGATAGAATATAGTGGTTATTAGACTGGCATATTTAGAATATCTTTATAGGCACTCAGCATTTTGTTTCGTACATTTAAGGTTAGCTGAAATCCAAGAGATGAGACCTGTTGGTCTACCATAACTTTGCTCAAGTCATTCTCCAGTCCAAGATCAAAAGCTTTCATGCCATCAGCAGCTTGTTTTTGAGCATCTGCAACGTCATTTAAGGCATTCTGCATACGGTCAGAAAAGCCAACATTTTGCCCAGATGTCCCTAAGTTTTCAGCAGCTTTTTCCAAAACCTTGGCATGCATATTATCAATTTTAAATGCGGATGAATTTATAGTTGTCATTTCTAACCCCTTAGCCTGTCATTGCTTGTTTTTCGAGCATATTTTGAATATGAGCCTGAGCGCCTGTATCATGTAGCTGATTATCAATAATGATATCTTCTGGACGAATTACTTTGCCATCACATAAAACCAGGGCACGCTGAATTACATTTTCTAATTCTCGGACATTACCTGGCCATGCATAATCAGAAAATAATTTTCTGGCAGATTCATGTAAAAATGGAATTTCCTGTTTATCTTGGCAATGCCTGTTAATTAGTACGGTAGATATTGCCACAATGTCTGATGGTCTATTTGAAAGGCTTAATGTTGATAATGGGAAAACATTTAGTCTATAATACAAATCTTCTCTGAAATTTCCCTGTTTAATTTCTTCAACCATATTCCGGTTGGTTGTAGCAATAACTCTAACATCTACTGGGATAGCGGTTTGAGAGCCAATAGGGGTAACAGATTTTTCTTGCAAGGCACGTAATAATTTTGCCTGCAGAGAAATGGGCATTTCAGAAATTTCGTCAAGTAATAATGTGCCGCCATCAGCTGCTCTGAATATACCCTTATTCGTTGTCGATGCGCCTGTGAAAGAACCTTTTTCATGCCCAAACAATAAAGCTTCAAGCATATTTTCAGGGATAGCAGCACAATTGACTGCGATAAAAGCAGCTTCTTTTCTTTTTGAATGAGAATGGATGAATTTGGATAAAACTTCTTTGCCTGTTCCTGTCGGCCCGTTGATAAATACAGTAACATCTGTTCGTGCAACGCGTTTTGCTAGTTCAAATAGTTGCAAGCTATTCTCATCGCTTGCGGCAATAATACCCTTATCGGCGATCAGGGTTGTTAGCATTTGCAGTCCATAATCATCAGCCACCAAATCATGGCTAGCTTCTGGCAGATTAAAGGTAAGCATTTTTCCGCCAAGTTCGGATGAAATGTTAAATTCATCCCTGCCTTCGCTCACGATACAAATTTGATTAGCCTTCAAAGATTTGGCATAATTGATAATTGCCTCTCTGCCAGTTTTTTTCATAAATGCATCGCTGGTGATAAGTGTTTCGCATTTATTAGCAGGGGTGTTTATCTGCGAATCCAAACTTTCAACGCAAATATATGGCATTTGTCGACACGCTAGAATTTCAGTAAGGCGGTTCACAGAAGCAAACATGGCTGTAATTAGGTGAACATCGCTCATTGTTATTTCCTCATTCAAAATAATTAGACAAAAAGATAAAGGCAAAAAGCTTGCCAAAATTTTATAATTGAGAAATTAGTTTCTAACTAATTGAAAATTATGATAAAATATTTATATTTATTTTGGAAACTGGCTTATTCAAAATTCTGACACAAGACTTGCATTTATTAGTTAAGTGTGAACAAAATAATGACACTTATAGATAGTAGGGTGTGAGTGATGGTTCGAATAGATGACATTATAGTTGGCAAATCAATAGCAATTGAGGAAGTCAAAAAACTAGTTCAAGCTGTTGCAAAGACTTCTACAACGGTTCTCGTCCAAGGAGAAACAGGAACTGGTAAGGAAGTTATTTC
>JABJAN010000074.1 GCA_018666135.1 Alphaproteobacteria bacterium
CCTCTCGCCTTTGCAGACATTCCCGAAACAAGTATTTTGGCATTTGTTTTCTTCAAGTTAGTAAGATGCTCGTATAAATCTCCAGTACCCTGACCTACTATGTCACCCGCACGTTCACAATTCAATATATGAACACCGTCTGCAGCCAAAAAAAGAGTTACTTCATGGGTGTTTTTTAAAGCAGCAAGAGCAACCATTAAACCCAACGTTACTTTGTTTTTAAAATCAGGGTCACTGTGAATATGTACCAACAGCTTTGACATCATGATATTCCTGAACTCTGATTACTTTTAACTACGCTAATATATCGACGCTTACACTGATGAACTTTTCTGTCAATAGTCAGTGCTTGACTAGTTTTTGCTCATCTTCTTCAAGAATGGGATCCTGCTAGAACTCATATATGAGAACTTGAAAATTTATATAGACTACTCTGTTATTAAATGTGGTTTTGCAGAATTGAACCTGCAATGTTTAATCATTGTAAATTGTTATTGTTGGATGCAAAGGAATTAATTATGGAAAAAGAAATGCTTGCTTTGGTTAAATTAAAAAATGGGGAAGATAAATTTACAAAATTCATGGGGTGGATGCAATCTGACGAGGGGATGGCAGAAAGAAGTAAATTTGCTATTCCACCAAAAACCGTTGGAGCTGTAACACCTGATAAAAGCGCTATTATGTTCAAAGTTTTTGTTACTGATGAGGATGGTATGACTGATTTTGTATCAGGCAAAAACCCTGCCATGAAAGCCATATTTGATGAATGCATAGAAAGCACACAATTATGGGATTTGTCAGAAATTCAGCTCTGAGATAATTTTTAACACAAATAAGAAAGGGGTAGTAATTAGATTACTACCCCTTTTACCTACTTTTTTGCCTACTTTTTTAAGTTATCTTTTGGGAGGAAAGAATAAGGCTATTATGATTTACTCATTCAACCTGCCTTTTCATACAGCTAATTTTACAGAGGGGCGATGCATTTTTTGCACCACCTATTTTGAGGGTGAGTTATCAAAATTGCGCTAATATCCGATAATCACTTGCATGATTAAGGAATAGATTATCCTTAATAACCAATATTTGATTGCAATCGGTCTTTTATCTTTGTTAAAGATCATGTCATGGAATTTATCTTAAATATATTTGTAATTATAATATTACCTATTATGGCGCTTTGGTTTCTTTTGAGTTTCCATGGTCGAGTAAAATCTAGCTATAAAACTGACAAAGAGTTTTCATCTATAACAGGTGTAAAAACTTCTGGTATTTTTCTTATTATAGCCTCAATCATATTTGGTTTATTGAGTTTATTTCTTCTATGACTCTTACCTATATGCCACCATCTGTTTCTAATGATGACAAAAAATGTCCAAGATGCCATGCGCCTTGGCAAATGGTGGTAGTCCATGGTCATGAACAATGTGCATATTGTAAGTCTAATGTAGCAGAGTGCTGCTCTGGAGAAGTATGTGATACGACGACACCCTCTTTTAAATAAGATGAGTAAAGTCAAACCTTTGTAAATTTAAGGGCACTCTTTGCTAGCTATTGATTGCCTGTTAGCCAAAGTCCTTACTATTTTGATGGTTACATACCTTTGGATCTACCAGGTTTTGTATGTTTGCGATTGCTAGATGGGTGTTTGTTTTGTGACCCAGACTTGGAAAGACCTTGTCTATTGCCATTATGTTTACGAGGATTATTCTGATCATGTGAAGGCTTGCTACCAGCGCTTCTCCCACTGCTATTGCCACCAGCGCCACCAGCGCTTCTCCCAGGATTATTGTTGCTACCATTACTGCCGTTACTGCTAATCGTGTTTGTAGCTTTTTTTCTGTTGTCACCTGAAGGTTTGCTACCCCTAGAAGGTTTCTTTGTGTCTCCAAAAGGTGTGCTATCCCTAGCAGGTTTTCTTTTGTCACCAAAAGGCATTCTACCTTTATTATTAGATGACCTTGGTGGTCTTTTATCTTTTTGCTCTGATGCTATTAATTCATCATTTGATAAGGTGGCGCCTTGCATTACCTGTAGTGATAGTTTGATAAGCTTTTCAATGGATTTCAGATAAGCTCTTTCTTCAGGAGCACATAATGATATCGCTATGCCTGAAGCACCGGCGCGCGCTGTACGACCAATTCTATGGACGTAGTCTTCAGATACATTAGGCAATTCAAAATTAATCACATGGCTGACAGCATCTATATCTATTCCACGGGCTGCAATATCAGTTGCAACAAGCGCTTTAACCTCTCCAACTTTAAAAGCTCCGAGCGCTTTTTGACGCGCTGTTTGCGATTTATTACCATGGATGGCTTCAGCTGAAATGCCTGCATTATTAAGTGCTATTGCAACACGATTGGCGCGGTGTTTTGTTCTGGTAAAAATGATTGCTGAATGCACAGCTTCATCCTTCAACAGATGGCCAAGTTTAATAATTTTTTGATTTTGCGGCACAAAAATTACTGATTGCGCAATCCGCTCAACTGTTGTTGATTGAGGCGCTACAGACACATTTATAGGCTTGTTCAACAAATCACTAGCCAGCGCAGAGACAGTCTTTGGCATAGTTGCAGAGAAAAGTAAGGTCTGACGTTTGCGAGGCAATCGGGCCACAATTTTTTGAACATCGTGAATAAACCCCATATCTAACATTCGGTCAGCTTCATCCAATACAAACATTTCAATTTTATCTAATTTGCAGATGCCTTGATTTACCAGATCAAGTAATCTACCTGGAGTGGCGATGATTATATCGACTCCTTTGCGAAGTGAGGCTACTTGCGGGGCTTGACCTACACCGCCAAAAATACAGGTCTGCTTAAATCCTATATAAGTTCCATATAATTGAATAGAAGCGGCAATTTGAATTGCAAGTTCGCGTGTTGGCGCAAGAATAAGCGCACGAGGGGATCTATTTTTTGTTTCGCTCTGTTTGGTGTTAATATGGTTCAATATCGGTAGTGAAAACGCTGCTGTCTTGCCAGTTCCTGTCTGTGCAATACCTAGCAAATCATGACCTTCGATTACTTTTGGTATAGCCTGTATTTGAATTGGTGTCGGTGTCTCATATCCCGCTTCTGTAAGGGCGCGGATTAACGATTTGTTGAGGGGAAGAGAATTAAATTTAGTATGTTCCAAAAGTTCAACTTTCCAAGACGTTGTTTGATGAAAGTCATAGCGCAATAATATAGTATTGTAACTGATTATAAATTTAGCACAGGCGATTTGATGGGGTGCACATATTTAAATGTCATCAACGCTATTATTTAAAAACGCCAGATTTGTTATATGTTT
The DNA here is from genome assembly GCA_018666135.1 of Alphaproteobacteria bacterium. Taxonomy (GTDB): domain Bacteria; phylum Pseudomonadota; class Alphaproteobacteria; order Puniceispirillales; family Puniceispirillaceae; genus UBA5951. The sequence goes on from JABJAN010000074.1 coordinate 3,301, forward strand.
TTATTAATTTTGCGTTATTCTATAAGGTATTTAAGCCTATTCCTGTCATCGCTAGAGGTTCGCTTTTACTTGTTGTTATCGGAATTACCAAAGTAAATAGACAATAGACCATAGGATTAATTTTTTTTTAACAGCAATTGGTAGGGGTTAATTATAACTATTTTCTTTTTAATAGAAGAGGATAATGATGATGATAAAAGCGCTAATAACAGGTGCTTTTGGATATATCAGCCTTCATTATATTGAATAATTATTATCAAAGGGATA
>JABJAN010000075.1 GCA_018666135.1 Alphaproteobacteria bacterium
AAGATATCTTTATGAAGAATTTTTTTAAATCAAATAAAATTATTCCTGCGCCTGTCCGAAAAATTCAACGTATTTATAGAGATGCATTGATAAATAAAAATTTCTCCGGACTAACAAACAGGCAAACTTTTGAGAAAATATATAACGAAAAACGCTGGGGAATCTCAGAGGAGAATTCAAGGCGTTATTCCTCTGGAGCAGGTACTAGAACGAATGAAATTGTAGAGCGGTATATTAATGCAGTCATTGAACATTTTTCATCAAAATCGCATGCGTTGAATGCAATCGATGTTGGTTGTGGCGATTTTTACGTCGGTAGCCAATTAGCCAAATATTTTAAAAGTTATACGGGGATTGACGTTGCTTCAAATGTTATTAAAGAAAATAGAGAGATATATGAAAATATAAAATTTCTTTGTTTAGATGCGTGTGAAGACACTGTACCAGACGCTGAGGTTATTTTTTTAAGACAAGTATTACAGCATTTATCAAACGCGCAGATACATAAATTTTTGAAAAATATTGAAGGTAAATACAAATATTGTGTAATTACGGAATCTCTTTCCAACTCTTTTTTCTTTAGCCCAAACAAAGATATTGCCACCGGTCCTGGAATTCGTATTCATAAAAAAAGTGGAGTTGTTCTTGAGGAGCCCCCTTTTAATTTGAAGTTTTTGACTGTAAATACCATTTTAGAATATTCCGAAGGACGGGAGTTATTTCAGACAAAAATTTATCAAGTGAAATAAACTTTAAAGTTTAAGTTTCTACATCTTCAAGGCTACTGCTTGGCTTCGCAAGAAGTTCAGCATGCGTTATTGGATGTAATAGTTAGCAAGACTTCGAACCTAAACAAAACATTAAGCCCATACAGCCTGATCTCGTCCCATGCCGTTTCTTACGTCGGAGGACGATGCAAGGTCGCTGTGCACTGGTGGCATATACCATCTATGTGCTTGCCTCTAGCGAGCTGTGTTTCAGGAGTTGGGGCGTGAAGGGCTATATGGTAAGGGAGGGCTTGTGCGAAATCACAGCCCCTTTTTTTATTGTGGCACTTTATATGCGCGCTCATATTGTGGGGGCACTTCTATTGGCTGTTGTAATGCAACCGATGCATCCCATCCCCACCGAGGGTTTGCTAAGAATGCTCTTGCTAACGCTACCATATCAGCCTGACCATTTAAGATTATATCATTTGCTTGTTCAGGAGTTGTAATCAGACCAACAGCACGAACAGGGATGGTTACCGCCTCTTTTACAGCCTGCGCAAGATGAACCTGGTAATTAGGGGCGACAGGAATCTTAAGTCCGGTAGTTATCCCACCACTAGAAATGCATAAATAATCTGCGCCATGATCTTGAAATTGCCTAGCCACTTCTTTGGCTTCGTCTATCGAAAGCCCATCATCTCGCCAGTCTGTGCCAGTAAGCCGAATGCCAAGCGCAATGTTATCAGGAACAACAGCCCTAACGGCGTCAAATATATCCAATGGAAATTTTAATCTATTATCCAAAGATCCACCAAATTCATCATCTCTTTGGTTTGATATGGGCGAGATAAATTCATGTATCAAATAGCCATGTGCGCCATGCAGCTCAATAGCGGAAAAGCCAAGCCTTACTGCCCGCTTTGCTGCTTCAACAAAATTTTGTTTAACAGATTGCATCCCAGCTTTGTCAAGTGCCTCTGGTATGTGAGAGCCTTGTGTAAATGGAATTGCAGATGGCGCAGATGTTGTCCAAGCATCTTCTTCTTTGGATAAGGCCCTGCCTCCTTTCCATGGGACTTGATGAGATGCCTTTCGTCCAGCATGACCTATTTGAATGGCAAATTTTAGGTCATTGGTGGCTACCGAACGCGCTGCATTAAGCACACGTCTCATTGCGTTTTCATTGTTATCTGAATATAAACCAACACAATGTTTGGTTATCCTGCCACGTCTTTCTGTGGCTGTTGCTTCCACAACAAACATACCAGCCCCACTCATCGCCATTTGCATAGCATGTTGCAAATGCCAATCATTCATACTGCCATCATCTGCAGAATATTGGCACATAGGAGAAATAACGATACGGTTTGAGAGGCTTATTGGACCAAG
>JABJAN010000076.1 GCA_018666135.1 Alphaproteobacteria bacterium
ATTCGAAAAAACTAATTGAAAGAATGCATTATTATATGAATTTTCTTGAAGTATATGACCTATTAAATAGGCAGCCAGAATCCCTGTCTGGCGGAGAATTACAACGTGTCTCTCTTATTCATGCTTTAATGCGCGAGATGCCCATATTGATGCTAGATGAACCCTTTTCTGCGCTTGATTTAGATATGGTAGAAAAATCATCACAATTGATTAAGGAAGATATGCAAATTAATAAATCAATTCATCTAATCATATCTCATCAGGACATCACCCCTTTCCTAGCAGCTGACCAAATTATAGAATTGAGTTAAAATTAATGCTATCCCGATATCGATGGAAAAAGAGATTACTTATTTTAATTGCTAGAGATGGTGATGTTCGTTTTCAGCAATTAGAAATCTTTGTTAACGCCAATCAAGACGAAATAAAGCAGCGTTTTTTGCAGGTGCTTTCTTTCACACCTGAGCAATATTATTTTCCTGGATATGAACATAAAACAGGGTTTTGGCTAGTAGGATATGATGGGGGCATAAAAGCATTTGGTGAAAAGACGGTTTTTTTACACACAATATGCTCTATAATTGATTCAATGCCCATGCGTCAGCACGAAATACTAGCACATAATTAATATTTAGATTGGTGATGGGTGTATTAAACCGTACCAATAATTCTAAAATAGCTATTTGTGATTATATCCCCCATTTTAATAAGAAATTAAACGCTCTTTAAAAATGAAGTGAAACAATTATTATTTTTTAATTTAATAAGATTTTTTTACACAATCAAAAAAGCCGCCCTGAGGCAGCTTTTCGATTTTTGTAGGAAACCTACTTGTTAACTAGAGGAACCTCAGACACCAGAGTGTATATAAAACATTGACCAACTTATGGTAGTTTTGAATTAATGTCAATAGGGGAAATCTCATGGATTTGCGTTTAGGTTTAGATTTAGGAACCAATTCAATTGGCTGGTGTTTATTAGAATTAAAGGAGAAGGATGAGCCCTGCTCCATTTTTAGAACAGGAGTTCGTATTTTTAGTGATGGTAGAGACCCACAATCTCTTACTTCATTAAAAGCAAACAGACGCGAAGCGCGGTCTGCTCGTCGAAGACGAGATAGATTCCTTTTGCGTCAAAAATACCTTATGAATGAATTGATTCGCTCCAAATTAATGCCTGAAGATACATCAGAGCGAAAGGCAATGATATTTCATGATCCGTATGCCATACGCAAAAAAGCCTTAGATGAAAAAGTAGACCCGTATGAAATTGGGCGTGCTATTTTTCATATGAATCAAAGACGTGGGTTTAAATGCAATCGAAAGTCAGGTGATAATGAAGCTGGGGTGGTGAAACAATCTATTGCAGCGCTTGAGATTAGTTTAATGGAGAAAAAAGCGCGAACGATTGGGGAGTTTTTGGCGGATAGGCACTCTCAAAGACAACCAGTGCGTGCCCCAAGATTAGGCACTAAAACATCGGATTTATATGAGCTTTATCCAGATCGCTCTATGTTAGAAAATGAGTTTGATATTTTGTGGGGTAAACAGGCAGAGTTTAATAGCGCTGTGTTTACCCAAGATAAAAAGCATAAACTCAAAGATATTATTTTTCACCAACGAAAATTAAAACCTCAGGAAGTAGGCAGATGTACATTCTTGCCTGAGGAACCGCGTATATCCAAAGCAATGCCCTCTTTCCAAAGATTTAGAATTTATAGATATTTTAAGTGGAAAAAAAAGGTAAAGTGTACCACGCCCTAAAAAACTTAGTGCACTTTTAGAGTTAACCTATTGATTTAATTATAATTTTTTAAGGAAATGGTGAGCGGTACAGGATTCGAACCTGTGACCCAGTGATTAAAAGTCACTTGCTCTACCAACTGAGCTAACCGCCCTCACCTTGCGCAGTTTAGATAGCCTTTTGTAGACGGGAGGTCAAGTGATTTAGGCTAAAAGATTAAATAATACGCTTACATTTGCTATAGACACGCCGTGGTCTTTTTTTTATCCTGTCTTAACTGCTATTATAAAAAAATTGTGTAAATTCAAAGAGATTCATTGATTTTCAACAGGTTGGTCAAGTGATGATAGTCACGTTAACATCGTTAGATTGCCTAACTTACTGATTTTTATTTGTTTTATTAGTTAAGCTTAAGGTTTTAAGAAAATAGTAAAGGTCATATATGCAAGTTGATAAATTTGGAACGCATTCTTTATCTTTTTTAGGTAGGGTAATTAGAATTTTTATATGTTTAGGATTTGCAAGAGGTAAATTCAAAAAAATATTTCATTATCTTTGGAAAAATTTTATTGGAGAGAACGCTGTTGATCTCTCCTATAATGGTCTGAAATTGAGGGTAATACCATTTGGTAATAGTATAGAATCGAACATCTTGTTTTCTTCAAAAACACGTGAGAGAGAAGAACTCAAAATAATAAAAAAATTTGTTAATCAATCAACCTTATTCTTAGATATTGGAGCTAATTCTGGGTATTATTCTGTATTTGTCTCTAGTTTTGGTGCAAGAAAATGTATTTGTTTTGAGCCAAACCCTGTTTTAGTTAAAAGAATAAACGAAAATATAGAGTTAAATCATTTTACACATAAAATAGATATAGCCCCTTTTGCGCTTGGGGATTTTGAAGGAAATGTAACCCTAAAAATTGCTACTTCAGGGCTTGGGAATAGTTCAATTAACAGAAACATAGAGTTTGTTGAAGAACTAGAAGTGCAACAAAAAACGTTGGCAAATGCTCTTGAAAAATTCGGAGAGGTTAAAGCCGATATAATAAAAATTGATGTGGAAGGATTAGAAGATAAAATACTTTATCCATACCTGTCAAAATTAGATGAAAATATGATGCCATCACTTATAGTTATTGAGGATAATGCAGTAGATTGGGAAATGAATATTATAGAATGGCTAAAAACAAATGGCTATAAACAAGCTGGCAAAACTAGAGGCAATATATTCCTTGTAAAAGGGTGATTTTTTGCGAGCTGTTATACCATAATAATACTCATCAATAATATCGTTTTTTAGGGCAATAAATAAGTATTCTTTAACATAATTGACTTGAAAAAAAACACTTATATAAGCAACAAGATCCCTATAGACGGAAATTTTTTAAGCAAAAGCAAGTGCCCTTTACAGACTTAAAAATAGGCTATTTTGTGTGTTGAAAAATTGTTGTAAGCCCTGTCATTATTTCTTCTGGCACAAATGAGCTGACATCTCCCCCATATCGCGCAATTTCTTTAACTAGACGTGATGCCACAAAATGTTGTTTTTCAGATGCTGTTAAAAACACAGTTTCTAAATTTTGATGTAGTCGTTTATTCGCACTAGCCATTTGAAATTCATATTCAAAGTCAGATACTGCTCGCAATCCTCTAACAAGCATAGAAGCATCAACCTGTTTAGCAAAATCTGTAAGCAGTCCCTTAAATGCACGAACCTCAACATTTTTACTAATTTTATTCTCTGATTTTAGTTTGTTGATTTCGACTTCAACATAATTTTTTCTCTGCTCAAGGCTAAAGAGCGGATTTTTACCTGGGTTTTCTGCAACACCAACAACCAGTTTTGAACATAACATCGACGCGCGCGTTATCATATCTAAATGCCCATATGTAAGTGGGTCAAAGGTTCCTGGGTATAAAGCAATATTTGCCATGAATGCTATTCCAGTTATTCAGTATCTATAGTATCTATAGTATTATTTTCTGTATCAATTGATAACGTTTCTGCGTCACCTAACACTTCATCATCATTATCGTCAGAAGCATCTGAATCATCTTCCCTAACAATAGCTACAGAAACCACTTTTTCTTCTTTAGCTAATTCAAACAGTCTCACGCCTTGAGTTTTTCTTCCCGTAATACGAATATTATCCCCGTCGCTGCCATTGATTCTAATTCTGATAATTTGACCTGAAATCGTAACCAACATAATTTGGTCAGTCTCAAATACAGTGAATGATGCAACTACGCTGCCATTACGTTTACTTGTTTCAATGTTGGCAACACCTATGCCGCCTCTTCCAGTCTCACGATAATCAGTTACTTTTGTTCTTTTACCGTATCCATTTTCGCTAATTGAAAGCACATATTCTGCTGCCTCATCTTGAATTACACTCATCGATACAACATGATCTTTTCCGAGCAATCTTATGCCACGCACACCAGAGCTATCCCTGCCTTTAAATACACGAATTTGATTTACAGAAAAGCGGATAGCTTTACCATTATTTGTTGCAAGCATTATTTGCGCATTATCTTCGCAGGTTGTAACTCCAATTAATTTATCATCTTCAACCAGCTTAATAGCAATTTTTCCGTTACGCTTTATATTTACAAAGTCGCTTAGTTTATTTCGTCTAATAGAACCAGATGCAGTAGCAAATAAAATATTTAGTTGATCCCAGCTTTCCTGGTCTTGTGGCATGGGCATAACAGCCTGAATATGTTCGTCTTTTTCTATCGGCAATATATTAACCATTGCTTTGCCAATAGTTTGTGGTGACCCAAGAGGAAGCCTATAACATTTAAGTTGATAAACCATACCCTTTGAGGTGAAAAACAAAATGGGCGTATGTGTATTGGTAACAAATAGATTTGTTACGAAATCCTCATCACGGGTTTTCATCCCCGCCCGTCCCTTACCGCCGCGTCTCTGGGCTCTGTAATCACTTAATATTACACGCTTTATATAACCACGGTGGGATACTGTTACTACCATATCTTCTTGTTGAATTAAGTCTTCATCATCTTGCTCTGCCAGTGAGTCAGAAATAAATGTACGACGAGGGGAATCTAACTTTTCCCGAACTTCATTAAATTCATTTAAAATGATTTCTACAAGTCTGTCTTTATTGGATAAAATTTCCAGATATTCTTCAATCTTAATAGATAGTTCCTGCGTTTCTTCTGCAAGTTTATCTTGTTCCATTCCTGTTAAGCGCTGCAATCTAAGCTCTAAAATTGCGCGCGCTTGTGTTTCTGATAATTTATATTTTCCATCAATAACTTCATGCCCTAAATCATCAATCAAGGTAATAAAGGGTGCTACCTCTTCTGCTGGCCAGTTTTCAGCCATTAACGCTTCTCTAGCTGCTTCAGCAGTTGGCGCAGAGCGGATCATTTGAATAATCTTATCGATTGACGCAAGCGCCACCAGCAAACCTGCAAGAATATGTGCCCTATCTCGAGCCTTATTCAGCAGAAAACGGGTTCTTCTTACAACAACTTCTTCCCTGAATTCACAGAATGCCTGTAATACTTCGAGCAAACTCATTTGCCCTGGCTTACCATTATTCATTGCAAGCATATTCACAGCAAACGTAGTTTGTAGTCGAGAATGACGATAAAGCTGATTTAATACGACCTCGCCTGAACCATCCCGTTTGATCTCAATTACAACACGCATGCCATTTCTATCGGACTCATCACGAATATCAGAGATACCTTCAATTGTTTTATCACGAACCAATTCACCTATACGTTCTAACAATAACGATTTATTAACCTGGTAGGGAATCTCATCTATAATTATGGCTTCTCTGTCATTACCATAGGGAGTAACAGATGCCTTAGCTCTCATAATAATTGAACCACGACCTGTTTTATACGCATCATTAATGCCTTTTCGGCCCATAATGAGAGCGCCAGTAGGAAAATCTGGACCTGTTACTATTTGAAATAACTCTTCTTCACTAAGGTCTGGATTTTTCAATAAGGCTATACAAGCGTCAATTACTTCATTCGGATTATGTGGCGGAATATTGGTTGCCATACCAACAGCAATACCCCCAGCCCCATTAACAAGAAGATTAGGATATTCAGCAGGAAGAACAGAAGGCTCAAGCTGTGTTTCGTCATAATTTGAAACATAGTTAACAGTATCTTTATCTATATCTCTTAATAAAAACTCAGCAGGGCGTGCTAATCGGGATTCTGTATACCGCATGGCTGCTGCAGAATCACCATCAACAGAACCAAAGTTTCCTTGCCCATCAACCAACGGAAGGCGCATTGAAAAAGGCTGCGCCATTCGAACCATTGCTTCATAGATAGAGCTATCACCGTGAGGGTGAAAATTACTAATTACATCCCCTACAATTCTAGCTGATTTTCTATGAGGTTTTGTCCAATCATATCCCCCCTCAATCATAGCATATAAAATACGCCTATGGACTGGTTTCAACCCGTCTCTCACATCTGGAAGTGCTCTTGAAACAATTACGCTCATTGCATAATCAAGATAAGAGCTTTGCATTTCATCTGTAATTGAAACAAAATTTTGGGATTGTTGTGGTATATCTGTCAACTTGATTTTTAAACCTTAAAACTCGTTTTATTCGTTATAAATCCTATTTTTAACATAGCATAAAATAGGGTATAAACACTATATATAGTTTGGTTTTCCTAAAACATATACAATATTTATTGTCTGATCAAAGGGATGATTAAACAGCTTAAAATGGGATATCGTCATCTAAATCATTCATTGGTGGCAACTGACCGCTGCCACTTGCAGATGATGGCAATTGTGTGTTGCTACTATTTTGTGATGATTGATACGGATCTTGCATGGCGCTATCGCCGCTGCCCATTTGTTGTGTATCATTTCGCCCACCAAGAAGAGTAAGCTCTCCCTTGAAACGAGAAATCACTACCTCAGTTGTATATTTTTCAACACCTTGTTGGTCTGTCCATTTGCGAGTCTGCAACTGACCTTCAACATAGACAGTACTACCTTTACGAAGATATTGTTCCGCAATTCGGGCAATATTTTCATTAAAAATAACAACACGGTGCCATTCCGTGCGCTCTCTTTGTTCACCAGAATTTCGGTCTTTCCATCTATCTGACGTAGCAATTGATAAATTTACAATTTTGCTACCATCTTGGCTTGCCCTTACGTCTGGATCTCTGCCAAGATTACCTACCAAGGTTACTTTGTTAACGCTTCCTGCCATTGATGTCTCCTGAAACAGATGATGGATTGCATTTTTTTCAAACAAAGCTATTTAGATTAAAGTCAATAAAAACAGAATCGACAAAAGTTATAAGTTCAATCTAAAAGCCCACAAATTATAAATATAACGTAACAGAATAAATGATTAATGTAACGGAAAAACATTGGTAAAATATGACAGATTTAACGCGAAAAATAAGTGTCCGTGGGGCAAGAGAACATAATCTAAAAGACATAAATATTGATATTCCTCGCGATAAATTGATTGTTTTCACGGGGCTTTCTGGGTCTGGCAAATCTTCTCTGGCTTTTGATACAATTTATGCAGAAGGACAAAGACGATATGTTGAATCTTTGTCTGCCTATGCGCGGCAGTTTCTTGAAATGATGCAAAAGCCAGATGTTGATTTAATAGAAGGCTTATCTCCTGCTATTTCCATTGAGCAAAAAACCACCTCACGAAACCCACGTTCCACAGTTGGCACTGTTACAGAAATTTATGACTATATGCGTTTGCTCTGGGCACGAATTGGTGTTGCTTATTCCCCTGCCACGGGACTGCCTATAAAATCGCAAACAGTTTCTCAAATGGTGGATTTAATTCTGGCTATGCCAGATGCAAGTCGTTTGATGATATTAGCGCCAGTAGTACGAGGACGCAAAGGTGAATATAAAAAAGAATTAGCAGGGTTTCTGCAAAAAGGGTTCAGCAGAGTGCGGGTTGACGGAGAATTATATGATTTGGACGCTACCCCTGCCCTAGATAAAAAGAAAAAACATAATATAGAAATTGTTATAGATAGGGTGGTTTTAAAAGGAACGTTAGAAACCTTAGCGACCAGACTAGCAGATTCTCTTGAAATTGCATTATCGCTATCTGATGGTCTTGCTTATGTGCATGATGTAACAACAGATAATTTATCTGTTTTTTCTGCTCGATTTGCTTGTCCTGTATCTGGATTTACTATTGATGAGATAGAGCCACGCCTTTTCTCTTTTAACAATCCTTTTGGTGCTTGCCCTGCTTGTGATGGACTTGGGGTAAGCAGTCATTTTGACCAGCAACTTATTGTGCCTAATAAAGGTGTGAGCTTGCGCGATGGTGCTATTGCTCCTTGGGCGAATTCTTCTTCCAAATATTATCTTCAGACATTACAATCTCTTGCCAATCAGTTTGGCTTTTCAATAGATGTTTCTTTTGACCAGCTTCCATCTATATTTCAGGATATCATTCTATATGGAAGCGGCGAACAAGCCGTTGAAATGGAATATGATGATGGTCTTCGTTCCTATAAAACGCGCAAACCTTTTGAGGGTATTATACCAAATCTTACAAGAAGATATAGAGAAACAGATTCAAATTGGGTGCGAGAAGAACTTGAAAAATACAGAAATGTTCAGCCGTGTGATACTTGTTCTGGAAAGCGCTTAAAACCTGAATCATTAGCTGTTAAAATATCAACAAAAGATATATCAGAAATTTCGGCACTTTCTATTGGAGATGCGGTAGATTGGTTTAGCGGCTTATCAGAAAAACTTTCAGGTAAGGATTTGGAAATTGCTTATCGTATTTTAAAGGAAATAAATGAAAGACTGGGATTTCTTAATAATGTTGGTTTGAATTATCTGAATCTATCAAGAAATTCGGGAACATTATCTGGCGGTGAATCACAGCGTATACGTCTTGCCTCACAAATTGGTAGTGGTCTTACAGGCGTTTTATATGTTCTAGACGAACCATCTATTGGGTTGCATCAGCGAGATAATGACAGGCTTCTTGATACCCTTACTAGACTTAGGGATTTGGGAAATACGGTAATTGTCGTAGAACATGATGAAGATGCAATTAGGACAGCAGACTTTGTGGTTGATATTGGACCTGGTGCCGGCATTCATGGCGGAAACATTATTGCCTCTGGAACTGCCAAAAATATTATGGGAAACCCAGATTCTATTACGGGGCAATATCTATCAGGCACGAAACAAATATCGATCCCACAATCGCGTCGGAAGATTAATAAAAAACGCGTCTTGAAGGTTTTTAAGGCTAGTGGCAATAATTTACAGTCTGTTTCAGTTGAATTTCCGCTTGGAATGCTTGTGTGTGTGAGCGGTGTATCTGGAAGTGGCAAATCAACCTTAGTTTTAGAAACATTGTGGAAGACACTTGCGCGCGACTTGCATAGAGCAAGAGAAATACCTGCGGCATCCGAAAAAATTGAAGGTATAAATCTTTTAGATAAGGTCGTTGATATTGATCAATCCCCGATTGGCAGAACTCCTAGGTCAAATCCAGCAACCTACACTGGTGCTTTTACGCCAATTCGTGAATGGTTTGCAGGACTACCTGAAGCTAAAATAAGGGGATATGCCCCTGGACGTTTTTCATTTAACGTAAAAGGCGGAAGGTGCGAATCATGTCAAGGAGATGGGGTTATTAAAATTGAGATGCATTTTCTGCCAGATGTATATGTAACTTGCGATATATGTAAGGGAAAACGATATAACCGAGAAACATTAGAAATAAAATTTAAGGGTAAATCGATCGCAGATTTATTGGATATGAGTATAGAAGAAGGGGTGAAATTTTTCTCAGCAGTCCCATCTATCAGAGAAAAATTGCAGACTATGTTACGTGTGGGTTTGGGGTATGTTAAAATTGGTCAACAAGCAACAACTCTGTCCGGCGGAGAAGCACAGCGCGTAAAATTATCCAAGGAATTATCAAAAAGAGCAACAGGCAAAACAGTATATATCTTAGATGAGCCAACCACCGGTCTGCATTTTGCAGATATAGCCAAATTATTAGAAGTTCTGCAAGAGCTGGTTGATAATGGGAATAGTGTTATCATTATTGAACATAATTTGGATGTAATTAAAACTGCAGATTGGGTAATTGACTTGGGACCTGAAGGCGGCGTTGGTGGTGGGCAAATTATGAGTGTTGGCACACCTGAGCAGATCGCCAAAAATTCAGCCTCTTATACAGGTCAATATTTAAAACGATTATTATCTGCATAGAAAGTAAGTTGATGACGTCTAAATTGCATATTATTGGTGGTGGATTAGCTGGAACAGAAGCTGCATGGCAGGCTGCTAATCTTGGTATAGATGTTATCCTGCATGAAATGCGCCCCACTCGGAAAACAGAAGTTCATAAAAGTGAAACCTTAGCAGAGCTGGTATGTTCTAATTCCTTTCGGTCAGATGATCACAACTCAAATGCGGTTGGTGTGCTGCATCAAGAAATGCGGATGATGAATTCACTTATTATGCAAATGGCAGATTTGCATAAGGTTCCTGCTGGCGGAGCTTTAGCCGTTGATAGAGATTTATTCTCTAAAGAAGTAGAATTAAAAATTTTACAGCATCCACATATCACTCTAAATAGAGAAGAAATCACTTCTCTTGATAATCAAGAATGGGAAAAAACAATAATAGCGACAGGTCCGCTGACAGCCGATCCATTGGCAGATGCAATAAAAAATCTTACAGGTGAAGATGATTTAGCCTTTTTTGATGCCATTGCTCCGATAGTTTATTTTGATAGCATAGATATGAATACAGCCTGGTTTCAGTCACGATATGACAAAGGAGATGGCAAGGATTATATTAATTGCCCAATGAATAAATCTCAATATGAAGCATTTATTACAGCGCTTAATATGGGCGATAAAATGATATTTAAAGAATGGGAAGAAAACACCCCCTATTTTGATGGATGTATGCCTATTGAAATTATGGCGTCACGAGGTCCAGAAACACTCCGCTTTGGTCCAATGAAGCCAGTTGGGCTAACCAATGCACATGATGGCTCTCGCCCCTATGCAGTGGTTCAATTACGCCAAGATAATAAACTTGGCAGTTTGTTTAATATTGTTGGGTTTCAAACAAAACTAAAATATGCAGAACAAACACGAATATTTAGAATGATTCCTGGGATGGAAAATGCAGAATTTGCCAGATTAGGTGGGTTGCATCGAAATACATTTATTAATACCCCTCGATTACTTGACGAACAATTGCGATTGAAATCCCGCCCTGACATCAGATTTGCAGGTCAAATTACAGGTGTTGAAGGATATGTTGAATCTGCTGCGATTGGTGGCTTGGCGGGTAGAATGGCAGCTTATGAAATATTACAAAAAGAGTGGCATTCCCCACCAGAAGATACAGCTCATGGCGCATTACTTACTCATTTAACGTCTGGAGCTATAAGTGATAGTTTTCAGCCAATGAATGTAAATTTTGGTCTATTTCCTGCCTTGCGTGACAGTGACCAAAAAGCCAAAAGATTACGAGGCAGGGATAGAAAAGCTGCCTATGCAGCTCGGTCACTTACTAGTATGCAGTTTTTTATGAGCTCTTGCGAATAGTTATATTTTTCCAAACATCATATGAACGAATAGTCGTATTGGTAATAATCTAAAATTTCTAAATTTATTTCTATTAGATAATTGGATAAGATGGCATAAGGCTTTTAAAAATCCCTCTCTATTTTTTTTTGAAGAAATGCGCTTAAGTTCTTTTTTTAACACATTGTAATTAGTTGTTTTTTCAAAAAATAATAATGAGCATACTTGCTTTGCTAGCAACTGTATGAATGACAATATTTGAGGAGTGGTTTTTCCAATTAATGTATAATAATAGCTAAATATATCTGCCCAACATTCTTCTAAGATTTCTTCTGGGGTGTCTTCAAATGCTGCCAATTGAAATTTGGATATAATGTGTAGAATGGTTTGTTTATCTAGTTGCCCATTTTCAATAGATTTTAATAATCTATCAGATAGTGGACTATTAAATCGTTGACCCTCAGAAATACAATCTGTCCACCATTGAATTCGAACGGCTTTTAATATCTGCTCTGATGGTTGGGTTACCGAATGTGTAAGGTGGCAGGATAAGGATAATAAATCCTGTAACACATGCTGCTGTGACAATGACGCAAAGGCAGAACATAAATATAACGGATAATTAAGATCCTTTAATTCTAATTGTTCGTCTCGCAAATTCATCAATGGATACTTAATATTTCTTTTATATAATGGCTATCAGACAAGCGGCGACCTTGCGACCTTCTGATTGTAGCACATTCCATGTACGACAAGCAGAGGCAGTTGACATTATATCTAATCCAATAGCTCTTTTCTTAAAATAATCTCTAAACGGTTGATATAAGTGCGTTGGATTTCCGCCTACCCCAATTAAAAATAACTCTGGCTCTATTATGTCTATGTGGCTTGCCAATAATTCGAGCGTTAATTGAGAGGCATCTGAAACGGGAAATTGCTGTACGTCTCTTGGTGCTAGTAAAATGCTGCCAGAAATGAAATCATCATTCACCTGAAACCCACCACCAATATATCCACGCAATAATTTAAGTTTACCATCTGATTCAAAACTTTGAATAGAAATAATTTTATCAATAGGAGAGTTGGAAGAAGGCATTTATTACCACCCTATTCTAATTCTGCTTTTGCAACATCTGAATTGTCATCTCCGCTTCTACTTATGGTTACAAATGTTAACAAACCTGCAGCGATAAAAATGGATGAATAGGTGCCAATTAAAACACCCCACAACATAGCAGTTGAAAAGTCGCGTAGGACTGGACCACCAAAGATAATGATAGCAATCAGAGCCAAAGCAGTTGTTACAGACGTCATAACGGTTCTGGAAAGAGTTTCATTTAAAGATTTATTTATAATATCGATTTGTTCCCAGCTTTTATATCTTCTAAAATTCTCACGAATTCTATCAAATACAACCACTGTATCATTTATTGAATAACCAGAAATCGTAAGTATGGCTGCGATAGTGGTAAGGTTAAATTCAAAAGAGGTTAACGCAAAAAATCCAATTGTGGTTAAAACATCATGCGATAATGCAATAATTGCTGCTATAGAATACTGCCATTCAAAACGAAACCATATATAGATCATGATTGCTGCCAAGGCGCTAATCACAGCAATGATACCCTTTTGTGTAAGTTCAGCACCAATGGTTGGTCCTACAAATTCTGTGCGTCTTACTTTATAATTGTCTGATATTAAGGCATTGATTTGCTGCACTACTTTTGCTTGTGCTTTTTCATCGCCATCTTGTTTTTGAATCCGAATAAGCACTTCATCTTTGGCACCAAATAATTGTATGGCAACCTCTCCGTAGGATTCACCTCCTAAAACAGAGCGTAAATTTTCAACATCTGCGTTTCCTTGTTTGGATTTCGCTTCAATTAAAATGCCTCCTTTAAAATCGATCCCTAAATTTAATCCTTGATAGAGAAAAGAGCCTATTGAAAGCAAAACAAGAATAATTGAAAAAACGAAACCAAGTTTGAAAAGTTTTACAAATGGAATTGATGTATCATCTGGGATTATTTTTAACCTAAACATCTTAACAGCTTCCTTAAATCACAAGTGTTTTGGGTTTTTTAGCATTGACCCAGAGTACAATTAGTAATCTGGTGAATAGAATTGCTGTAAATAGAGATGTTATTATACCAATACCAAGCGTGACTGAAAATCCACGCACTGGCCCAGAACCAAATATATACAGTAATATAGATGCTATAAGAGTTGTTAAATTAGCATCCATGATAGTTGAGATAGCGCGCGAATAGCCAGAAAGAATAGCATCTCTTACCCCTCTCCCGCGTCTTAATTCTTCTCTTATACGCTCAAATATAAGTACATTGGAGTCAACCGCCATGCCCATGGTTAAAACAATTCCCGCAATTCCAGGAAGGGTAAGAGTTGCTTGTAATAAGGATAAAGCACCAAGAATTAGAATAAGATTTACAATCAAACCCGCAGATGCCATGGCACCATAAATTCCATAACTCAATATAATGTAACCAACTACTAAAATAATACCTATTATAGCAGCAACCTTACCTGCTTGGATTGAATCAGCACCAAGACCAGGACCAATAGAGCGTTCTTCAAGAACAGTTAATGGTGCTGGCAGTGCGCCTGCTCTCAATACAAGTGCAAGGTCATTGCTTTCTTGGATTGAAAAATCACCCGTAATTTGACCATTCGCAAATATCTGAGAGCGAATTGTCGGAGCTGATACAACCAAATTATCCAATATAATAGCAAAGGGTCTACCTATATTCTTCCCTGTGACTGTTGCAAATCTTTTTGCACCAATTGAATTAAAAGAAAAATTAATGGCAGGTTGATTATTTTGATCAAACCCAGCAGAGGCTGTCTCCAGCATATCGCCGCTTACCATAACCCGTTTTTCAACAACATAGGATTGACCATCATTACTGGCGGATTCTAGTAATACAGAACCTGGCGGCACTCTACCACTAGATTTTGCTTCTGCACCAGTCATACGCATATCCACTAACTGAAATGTAAGGCGGGCTGTTCTTCCAAGTAAAGCCTTTACCCGCTCTGGATCATCTATACCAGGTACTTGAACTAATATTCTATCAGCACCCTGACGTTGAATTACAGGCTCTTTTGTACCGTCTGGGTCTAGGCGACGCCGAATTATTTCAATTGCTTGAGAGACAGTACGTGATTGTAATTCTGTAAATCCACTTTCACTAAATCGTAACCTTGTCATCTCGGCATTAGTTTCAATTATAAAATCATTACCAAAATCAGACATGATTTCATCACGCACTTGTGAATCTGCTAAATCACGAAGTAAAAAGCTAACAGAATCCTCATCAGATGATAAAGACCTAAACTTTATTTTTTCTTCTCTGAGTGAAATTCTAATACCCTCAGAAATATCGCTTAAACGTTCTGTTACAACAGAGTCTATATCTGCACTTAATAATAAATGCGAACCACCGCGAAGGTCCAAGCCAAGATTTACAGATTTTCCAGGAAAAAAAGGCACTGATATTGCATTAGGCAATGCCGCAAATAACCCCGCTAAACATACGATTATTATCGCAAACCGTTTCCATGATTCAAATTGTAACATTTGCTTCCTTTGTCGAGAAAAAAACGCGCTTTACAGCTTTATTTTTTTGCCTTAGGCGCTGCCTTTTTTGCTGCTGTTTTCTGTGCTGCTGCTTTTTGTGGCAACGCGATAGAACTCTCACTATCAAGAATTGTTGTTACGTTTGAGCGCATCAGATTAACATAAACACCAGTGGCAATCTCAACTTCAATAGTATCTTTCTCAGCTACTGCTTTTGATACAATACCAGTAATACCACTAGAGATAATAACTTTATCTCCACGTGAGAGCTTTGCCACCATTTCTTTATGCTGTTTAGCACGTTTTTGTTGCGGTCTAATGAGCATTAAATAAAATACAGCAAAAATAAGAATAAATGGAAGCAACTGTTGTGCTATCATTGCAGGACCAGCTGATTGTGCAAATGCAGGACTGATAAACATGAAAAACCTCTCTAAAGATATTTTTAAATTAATGCCTAATTATTATTAAGGAGTAAGACATCTCGTTGCCGCACAATAAACAACCTTGCTCCAGTCGTCTACTCAGAAACATTCTTTTTTCATTTTGCTATGGCAATATATATGCTGATAGAATATTACCATCCAAAACTAATTGAAGAATTTTGCATCAGATGACAGATAAAATTAAAATAGAGCAGATTACTCCATTGTTAATGCGAATGGCAGACGCACTTGAAAGATTGGCTCCTGCTTATCATTTTCCAGAAAACCTTGATCAAGCAGAAGGCTTTATCTGGGAAGCTCAATTGCGTAAATTACAAAAAATAGAAGTGATTGAACGACTGCCATTATCTTGTCTTCAAGGGATTGAACACCAAAAACAACAATTATTAGAAAATAGCCGCGCCTTTGCCAAAGGGTTAAGAGCAAATAATGCCTTACTTTGGGGCGCAAGAGGAACAGGTAAATCATCTCTTCTAAAAGCAGTGCATGGCCAGCTTATTACAGAAGGGCTTGATTGCGCTATTGTAGAGATTCAGCGTGAAGATATTCAAGATTTGCCCTTTATAATGCAGGCATTGAAGCAAAGTGATCGCAGATTCATTTTATTTTGCGATGATTTAGCTTTTGAAGAGGCAGATGCAAGCTATAAATCTCTAAAAGCTGTGCTAGAAGGTGGTCTGTCAGGAAGACCAGATAATATTGTTTTTTATGCTACCTCAAATCGACGTCATTTAATGCCACGCCAAATGATAGATAATGAACGCGGCTCTGCCATTAATCCTTCTGAGGCAATAGAAGAAAAAATTTCACTATCTGACAGATTTGGGCTTTGGATTGGCTTTCATTCAATAGACCAAGAAACCTACCTTGCGATGATAGAAAATTATGTCAATTTTTTTGGTTTATCTGTTGATATGGAACAAGTAAAAAGTGAATCACTTACCTGGTGTATTGGACGAGGACACCGTTCTGGAAGAACAGCTTATCAATTTATCACCAATTTAGCAGGAAAATTAGGTGTTATACTAACACCTAACAGCTGGTAAAAAATCTGTTGCACACTCAATTATGATTTTATAATAGAGCTTGGGTCCACTGGCGTTCTATTTTGTCTTATTTCAAAATGCAAAGTTGG
>JABJAN010000077.1 GCA_018666135.1 Alphaproteobacteria bacterium
ACTATCCATAGCGTAATTACCCTCCATTATGCAGTGATAATAAACTCCGCCAATAATTTCAGTTTCTTACAGGTTTTCCTTTCCTATAATAAGACCTAAAAAAAATATTGAAAAAAAACACATGAAAAACGATCGTAATATTAATTTAGGTACGGTGGTAACCTAATTATTTAATTAAGCATTTAATCACTGATGATTATAGGATAACACAGAAGTAAACATTATTCTAATTATATCACTCACAGGAAATATAACATGGCTCAGTTACCTAAAAATAGACCATTAAAGGATGCAGATAGTATTAATGTTATCAGTCTAGCTGATATCAGAGATAAATATGATGGTTCACTTGCTGCCTATTTAAAACAAAACGACCTTGCTGATGTTATTATTATTTTACCCGCAGAAATTGAGGTGGAAGAGCAAGGTAAAATGCATTTTTTTGCGGTAATGGCTGTGACAGTCAATTTTATCATGCCTGAAATGCTTGAACCATTTGCAAAATCTCTTGCAGCTGAAAACCAGCAAGTGTTATTTAGCTGGGTTCCAGCACATTTATTTGGATCGGATGATTTTTACATTCATATTGAAAATTCTGAATATGGTGAAAACCTTGTGAATGGACTTGTAGGTGAAATTGTAAGAGAAGCAAATATTGAAGACGCGGTTGCTTTTCTAGCAAATCAGTAAGGCGTTGCATATAAGCTGTGTAAATTACCAACTCACAGTTTTGTTGATTGCAAATATTTAAACTTCTTTTTTAGCATGGGTGTAAACATCTTCCAGCTTATGACGTTATTTATTTTGTTATGGGTGAATTACGCAACATTCAATCAGATTTAAATCACAGGCATCAGCAGATGAAACCTAAAAAGGATAAGACCGTGAGCCCAGAGGATGAAAATGTGTCTAGTATTGTTGAAGCAGATCCATTTATGGCATCAAAACGTCTTTTTGGTCCCAAATGTTCAACAGTTGAATGGTTAGGCGGGTTTAGAGCATTTGAGTGTCATCAGCATTCTGCATCAGATTAGGATAAGAAAGGAACTTAATCTTATATCTGAATGTGTTTTTTCCATCTATTTACTTTTGATTTTGTTCCAAAAAATTATCGATATTGATTGACAGAAATTCTACATCCAATAAAACTCCTTAAACAATAAAAAGATTAATTTCAGTTTAGGAGATGATTATGATTGAACAAATTAACGTGGGTGTTATTGGAACAGGTTGGTGTGGCGGGATTCGAGCCAAAGCATGCTCAGATAATCCATTAGTTGATAAATTATTCATCGCTGAAATTAATGATGCTCGCAGAACAGAAGTAGAAGGGCTGTATGATGTGGAAGAGGCGGTGTCAGATTGGCAAAGCCTTATTCTTAATCCTGAAATTGATACTATTATTATTTCTGCTACGCCTGAATCAACGCATTATCCTATGGCACTTGCAGCATTACAAGCTGGTAAGCACGTCTTTATGGAAAAGCCTATTGCGACTACCTTGGAACAAGCAGATGAGCTTATTCAAATTGCAATTGATAAGGGCGTAAAATTTACTATTGGCTACTCACAGCGGTTTAATCCAAAATATGCTTATGTTCAAAAGGCATTGAATGAGGGATTGATTGGAGAGCCAGTAACGTGTCTTGTAAGCAGACATATTACACGTGAACTTGGCACTAAAATTTCTGGTAGGTCAGCTCTATCGCCTGCGGCAATGGAAGCAACACATGATTTGGATTTTCTTTTATGGTGTCTGCGTCCAAGACGACCTGTAAAAGTATATAGTCAGACATCTGGTAAATTATTTTCTAAAAATAGTAATACGCCTGACCATCAATGGATTTTGGTAACAATGGATGATGGAACCACAATTACTGTCGGCGCTGGATGGATTCTGCCATTGGGGTATCCAAATTATGCGCATACTTGGATTGAAGTAATTGGAACAGATGGTGCTTTGATAATAGATGATTCTCACAAAGATGTGCATTTAACAACCACCAAAAATGGAATTCAATATCCAATGTCCTCTATGCCTGGTGAGCCTGTTAACCATACTTATGCAGGACCTATGTATGAAGAAACTGTGCATTTTCTAGACGCAGTTTGTCGCAATAAGCCTGTTCTTGTGAAGCCAGAAGAAGCAAAAGAAGTGATGGATTTATATACTGCTGCTGATTTGTCTGTGGAGAGGGGAGAGCCTGTTCTATTGCCTCTAAACAGTTATAATTAGGGTACGCTATTTCGATTTGTTTTTGCTTAATATAATTATTTAAAGGCAGATATTAATCAGATGCTTTTTCAGATACTGGACATAACAGTGCCGGTACTGCTTATACTCAGCCTTGGCAGTGCTTTATATATATTAAAGATACATTTTGATTCAAAAACCATTGGTATTTTGATCATTAAAATCGCAACTCCGTGCCTTACATTTACAACCTTAGTAAAAACAGAATTTACTTTGGCAGAGCTGCTGCAATCTGGTCTTGCTGCATTAATGGTTATGGCAATCGTTGCAGCGCTTGCTTATCCCTTTATAAAGATGCAAGGGGACAAGCTTGGACCTTATATGAGTTGTCTTCTGCATCCTAATTCTGGCAATCTGCCTTTGCCTTTGTGTTTGCTTGCATTTGGTGAAGCAGGACTTGCCCTTGCCTTTCCTTATTTTGTTGTTATTTCGGTATCACAAAATACATTCGGTTATGCAATGATAGCAGGTAAATTGAGATGGAAAGAATTACTGTTTCATCCCATTGTTATTTCAGTAACAGCTGCTTTGATAGTAAAATCAACTAATATGTACTTGCCTAATATGCTGCTTATTACAACCTCATATCTTGGTTATACAGCAATACCCCTGCCGTTATTATTACTTGGATACGCGCTGCCACAAATATCTGCGGGCAACTTAAAAAAAGGATTTATGTATTCTTTTGCACGATTAGCATTTGGCGTGATAGCGGGTCTTAGTGTGATTTACATATTGGGTCTTAGTGGAATGCTTGCTGGGGTTGTGTTGATAATGGCGTCAATGCCAGTAGCGTTATTAAATTTTATTATCGCTGTCGAGCGTAATATTGAACCAGACACAATAGGGGGTATGGTTATTACATCTTCACTGATGATGATTACACTGATTCCAGTGCTGGTATGGGTCGTATTGTGGATGTTTCCAGCGTAACACACCTGAAAGGCAATAGGTGTTTAAACTAATTATTGGGAAAATAGTTACTATGTCAGAAACTCATTTATTACATCGTGCATCATTACCATCTGAAATGAAGCATTTATTGATAGACTATCCAAGAACGGATTGGCATGCACATAGTAATTTTGCTCATTTTGCAGAATTTTGGCTTCAAAGACACCAATTATTTCGTGAACTTGGGTCAAAACTAATTGCGCTATCGCAATCCTTGCTTGATAAGAAGATAGACCAAAGCGATTATCAAAGTCAGCTGTTTCGGTTTTCTGAATTTACGCTGCAACAACTTCATACACATCATATGATGGAAGATAATTATTTTTTTCCAGAAATAAGCACTTATGACCCTAAAATTAGTCGTGCTATCGATCTGTTGGAGCAAGACCACGCTGAAATTCATATTTTAATCAATAAATATACAGGTATCTTACACAATAACTCAACACCCCATCATATAGCAATGCAGGCAGGGCGCATTCTTGATATACAGAGTGAATTCAACACAGCCCTTGTCAGACATTTAGATGATGAAGAAGATATAATAGTGCCAGCAGCTTTGCATTTTGGATATATACGTTAACAAAACAGCCTGTTTAAAATAGCTAAGAAAAATAATACTATTGAAATTTGTAAGGTAAAACTTACATATGATTTAATATAAAATGCCAATATTCTATGAAGAATAATGGTTTGTTGAATGGTAGGTGCAAGGATGAGTTGGAACCCAGATTTAGGCGCAATGATGCCAGATATGGTGAGCGCGGATTCGATTGAAACAATTATTGTTCCAAGAGCAAGAGATATTGGCGGATTTGAAGTGCGGCGCGCATTACCTACCATACAAAGACAGATGGTAGGTCCCTTTATATTTTTTGATCATATTGGTCCTGCAGAATTTTTAACAAATCAGGGAATTGATGTGCGACCGCATCCCCATATAGGATTAGCCACATTAACCTATCTGCTAGAAGGCGCCATTGATCATAGAGACTCTCTTGGTACTTTTCAGACAATAAAGGCTGGTGATGCAAATTGGATGGTAGCAGGTAATGGCATTACCCATTCAGAGCGTACGGGGATTGATGAACGTGCATCTGACCATAGTTTATTTGGCATTCAAAGCTGGATAGCGTTGCCTGAAAAAGAGGAAGATAGAAAAGCAAGTTTTTCACATCATACCCAAACATCCTTGCCCTATTTGGATGATACAGGTGTTCGTGCTCGTTTAGTCGCGGGAACTGCATGGGGCGGCGCGTCACCAATCCAACAATTCTCAGATATGTTTTATGTCGATGTTAACTTAGCAGCAAACACATCTATCCCATTACCAGATGAGCATGAGGATAGAGCTATCCACATTATGCAGGGCGATATTATTGTCGCTGGCGAGCGTTATCAGGCAGGAGTGATGTTGGTGTTTCGTCCAGGAGATAGAATAACAGTCACATCTGGAGAGCTAGGAGCTAGATTAATTTTGCTCGGCGGTGCAACATTAGAGGGACCACGCTATATTTGGTGGAATTTTGTTTCTTCATCAAATGAAAAGATAGAGGCTGCAAAGAAAGATTGGGCAACAGGAGAGTGGGAAAAAGGTCGCTTTCAGTTGCCATTTGGTGATGCAGATGAATTTATCCCACTTCCTGATAAATAAACAAAAATTTAGACAAATAATAATATGATTTTTCAATATTAATACTGTCATCTGCTGCCAAAAAGATAATATTTACAATATATTGGTTGTTATAAAAGGAAATTAAAATGTCAATAAGACCTGTCAAAAAAACATCAACTGCGCGTCCAGCAATGGAAGGTGCAGGGGTTCATCTACACCGTGTTTTTGGGTTTGGTGATACCAAGCCATTTGATCCGTTTTTGATGATGGATGATTTTCGTAATGACCATCCAAGTCAGTATAAGAAAGGCTTCCCATGGCATCCGCATAGGGGTATTGAGACCATTACTTATGTGCTCAAAGGAACAGTAGCCCATGCCGATAGTCTTGGTAATTTTGGTGATTTATCAGATGGAGATATTCAGTGGATGACAGCGGGGTCTGGGATTATCCATCAAGAAATGCCCAAGGGAGATAAAAATGGCCATATGCATGGATTTCAACTATGGGCGAACTTACCTTCTTCTGAGAAGATGACTACCCCAAGATATCAGGACATTCAATCCAAGGAAATTCGATTATTAGAAGAAGATGATGGCAGTAAAATAAAAGTGATAGCAGGCGATTATAAAGGGGTAAAGGGACCTGTAGATGGTATCGCAGCTGATCCACATTATTTGGATATTTTTGTTCCTGCTGGAATGAGCAAACGGTTTCCCTTTGATACATATAGACAAGGATTTGCCTATATTTTTGAAGGAAGTGCAAGTTTTGAAGGGGCATCAAACCCAGTTGGCGTAAAAGTGGAGAAAGAGTTTAATGGTCGCGAAATTGAATTAAGAGATATGTCCGGAAATAGGACGCTTATATTGTTTGATAAAGGCAATGAGGTGGTTGTTCATGCTGGTCCTAACGGCGTACGTTTTTTACTTATTTCAGGCAAACCTTTAAAGGAACCCGTTGCATGGCATGGACCAATTGTAATGAATACACAAGCAGAATTACAACATGCTATGAGAGAGCTGAATAACGGCACATTTATAAAAACAGGTGCAAAAGGTCTGGGCTATTAAAATGCTGTAACGGCTGGTTTTACCTATCCCCAAATAGAGTCTTTAAATCAGCCCACCCTATTGTGATGACTAATTATCAAAGGTGGCAGGTTAAAGCATCTGGAACAGCTGAAAGCCACATTTCATCGAGTTTTTTCATTTGTTTTTTATCAATAAGGCTAGATACTTTCCAATATCTTCCGCTCAATACAAAGTAACCTAATTCTGCTTCGAGAGCTAAAGCAGAAGTGATCTTTTCTTGGTTTAGAGTGTACATTTGTGAAGAAAGCAATGAGCGTTTTTGGGTTGCACGTGGAAATATCAAACGAGAAGGTAATTCTGATAAATTAACACTCTCACATCCTTGCTGTAAGGCAAGAGTGTAAAAACGGGCAGAGCAAGCCTCAAGTGATGTAAGAGATATATCTTCTCTTAATGGGTCTGGCTCTCCTGTGCCATAAAAATGTGTTGGCCCTTGTTTTGGGTAATGCATATCACATCCCATAAACGCAATTTGCTTTGGTTTATAATGCTTTAATATCCAATAGGCGGCGGTAAATGCCATGGTCCCACCAGCATAAATAAAACCCCCATATTCATTTTGCGCTGGCACAAAATCTGATTCATCAATTAAATTTTGCTCTTTGCTAACAAACGTAGGTAAACGCTCAGTCAACATATCATGGGGATAAATCAGATCATCCCAGTCATCGCGCACCTGCCACGCATTATTTATGGCTACTATACGGTCAAAATTATGCGCATCCCACTGTCTGGCAATAACGCTATTTGGGGCAGAACCAAGAAGTAAAACTCTATCTATATTAATCATTTTGAGGCTGAATCTCTGACTTTAAACTACAAATATTTTCTTATAGTAATAGCTATATACAATAATAAGAGAAAGCTTAAATGAGTAATGATACAAAAATAGATTGAATCTATCCAAATTGATATTGATAATAATAATAACAGTATCAATAATATGTAAGTGAAATTAGCAATGAACAGAAAAAGATCATTTGGGTTCCTGATGATGGCTTTACATGAATTGGAACAGGAATTAAATTTAACAGAACATTCCCAGAATGAAAAACTGGTTCTTGCATCTATTATATTACTCACAGAAAAAAATGATGGCATTGCGAATATTGACCTAATAAAAACGCATGAATTGACAGGTAATATTCCACTTCCCTCTCTTTATAGAGCATTAAATATATTGATTGAGCAGAAAAAAATATATCATATTGGCAGAGAGAGATCTGGCGTGTATGCTTTAGCTGAAAGTGAAAAATAATAGAATAAAAGTTAGGATTTATAATAATTTAGGTGTATTTTTTTCCTTGGATATGAAGGTAAATCATCAGTAAATTTGTTCTATCAATATTATAGGAATTAAAAATAATGACAAAAGCGAAACGAGGCATATATGCTGCCGCGATTTCTCCATTTAATCAGGATTATCGATTAGATCACGCAAAATTGACTGACTATTGCACCTATCTATTATCAGATGGTGGATGCGATGGTGTTGCACCTATTGGTACAACAGGTGAGGGTACTTCAATTTCGATTGAAGATAGGCTTGCGGTTCCAAAATCTCTAAGTGACGCTGGTATTGCAGCTGATAGGGTTATCATTGGCACAGGTCATCCCTCTACCCCAGATGCAGCGCGTCTGGCAAAAGCAGCATTGGATTATGGATATGTTAATCAGCTGGTTCTGCCTCCTTTTTATTATAAGGGAGTTAGCGACGAGGGATTATATGATTATTTTTCTTTTATCATTGATAGGATAAATTCAGACAAGTTGAGAATGTATTTGTATCATTTCCCGCAAGTCTCACAGGTCCCTTTTTCGACTGACTTGGTGGTTCGTTTGAAAAAAGAATTTGGACCAATTATTGCTGGATTAAAGGATTCATCTGGGGATTTTTCTCAATCAGCAGCATTTGCAACTGCAACTGGCGGTGTTGAGGAAGACTTTGATGTTTACCCTTCTTCAGAGAGCTTTTATTTTAAGGGAATAGAAGCTGGATGTGCTGGTATTATCTCAGGGTCGACAAATGTGTTTGCAACATTTGTGCAAGCTGCCATCAAAGAGAGTAGTGGCGCAGAGAGCAAGGCCTTTGAAAAAGTAGTTGAGGCACGAAAATTCATTGGTGATTTTAATTTAATGGCTGCTATGAAATTTGCTGAAGCTAATCGTATTAGCGATAAGAGCTGGCAACGTCTAGCACCGCCATTACGTCAGTTAAATGGACAAGAACAGCAAAAACTGCTTTCTGGATTAGCACAATTTTTTGATAAATAAAGGGGAATAAAGATGGATGGACAATCAGAAAAACTGCTTCGGAAAAGTGATCATATTAGCACTTCGCAAAATATGGATGATTTCAAAGATTGGCCTGCAGAATTGATTGAGGAAATGAAACAAAGCCATAATAATGGGTGCGTTGGTTCAATTTTGGTTTCTGAGACGCCGCAGCTTCGAGTGTGGCATTTAAGATTACCTCCTGGGTATCGTTGCCCATTTCACCGTCATGTTAATCCATATTTTTGGAGTTCGCATAATGATGGAAAAGCAAGAAACTATTTTTCCTCTGGTCAGATCAAAGAAGTGAATCACTTTGCAGGAGAAACCAGACATTTTTACTATGGTGAAGATGAATATATGCTTCATTCTGTGGAAAATATTGGGGACACAGAATTGTTATTCACTACTGTAGAATTCATTGATGGTGAAAATGAGCCGCTAGAAATACCAGAAGGATATCGATTGCAAGAACCATCTGAATAGTAAAAATATATTCTCATTATTGTTAACTTTTATAACGGAATCGATAAATGTCACAGGTTACTTATTCATCAAAAATGCCAGTTCCTGATTCAATGAAAGCGTGGGTTTTGGGTAATCCAGAAGAGCTTATTCAAATTTCAAAGCCTGTTCCTGTGCCTGCTAAGGCAGAGGTGCTTGTTCGGGTTGATGCAATCGCTATTTGTGCAACCGACCTTGAGGTCATGAAATATGGAACGCCTGCTTTGATTGAGGGGGGAGACCCTTTTAATAAAAACTTTACACCAGGTCATGAATATATGGGAACCGTTGCTGCACTTGGTCCAGGCGTAGATGAATTTGAAATTGGTGATAGGGTTACAGTAGAAATTCACGCTGGGTGTGGTCAATGTAAGAGATGTCGTTCTGGTATGTATACTTCTTGCCATAATTATGGCTTGAATTATGGAGATATGAACAAAGGGCATCGTGCAAATGGGTTTACTTCACAAGGTGGTTTTTGCCAATATGCAATAAATAACATTAACACTATGATCAAAGTTCCAGATGATATGAGCGATGAGGTTGCAACATTAGTTGTTACAGCTGGTACATCCATGTATGGGTTGACTGAACTGGGAGGACTTGTAGCAGGTGAAAGCGTAGTTGTAATTGGTCCAGGACCGATTGGCTTGCTGGCTGTGGCGGTTGCAAAATCCCTTGGAGCCTCTCCTGTTATATTGATTGGCACAAGGGAAAATCGGCTTGAAATTGGGACAAAGCTAGGTGCTGATATAATCTTAAATGCCAATCATGTAGATGTGGAAGCAGAAGTAAAAGCAATTACTGGTAAGGGTGCTGATTATGTGATTGATTGTGCTGGCTCAGAACAGACTGTAAATCAGTCTATCCATATGGCTAATCGAGGTGGCAAGGTTTGCTTGGCTGCCTTCCCAAAAAATGCGGTTAATTTTGATATTGGATATCTGGCTGTAAATAATATTTATCTTTATGGTATTCGAGGTGAAGGCAAGTCAGCTACGCACCGTGCAATGGCATTTATGGCTGCAAATAGATTTGATCCAAGTCTGGTTCATACACATAGTTTTGATATGAATGATTTACCAGAAGCAATACGCTATGCCACAGACAGAGTAGATGATGCTATTAAAGTAGTGGTCACCAATAGTTATTAACTAAACGTTATTAACTAAACGTTATGTATTTATATTACAGATTGCCTAATTACTGATTATTGTTTGGGGAATTTATGAAGGAGACGGTTTATGAAGACGCAGGCAATAATTCTGGATAGCCAAGGTGCCCCGGAGGTTATGCACCTTAAGACAATAGATATTGCAGAGCCAGGGCAAGGAGAAGTGCTAATTGAACAAACCGCTATTGGTCTTAATTATATGGATGTCTATCAGCGGTCTGGATATTATAAATTGCAAACACCAATGCATTTAGGGCTTGAAGCTGCAGGGGTTGTTATCAAATTAGGGGACGGTGTTACTCATCTTAAAGTTGGGGACAGGGTATGTTACGGTCCTATCCTTGGTGCTTATGCAAAACATCGCCTTATTCCTGCTGGGCGTGCGATTAAGATCCCAGATTCTGTCTTGGATAAGGATGCTGCCGCTATTTTATTAAAAGGGATGACAGTTGAATATTTATTATGCAGAACTTACCCTGTGAGGGCAGGGGAAGCTGTGTTGTTTTATGCTGCCTCTGGCGGGGTTGGGCATATTGCTGGGCAATGGGGCAAGCATATTGGCGCAACCATGATAGGGGTAACGTCAGGAGCAAAAAACAGTGCTGCAATTCTTGAAAATGGATATGATTATGCTCTGGATAGAAATTCAGATGATATAGCAAAGCGTGTCCGCGAAATAACTAATGGGCAAGGGGTTCCTGTGGTCTATGATTCAGTTGGCAAAGATAGCTTTGATGCCTCTCTTAGATCCCTTTCTGAGAGAGGGTTTTTTATCTCTTTTGGTGCAACAACAGGAGAGGCGCCAGCGGTTACGCCATCACAGCTTCAACATAACGGATCTTTATATTTTTGCAGACCATCACTTGCCAATTATGTTGGCACTAACGATGATTTGCAAATGTCAGCAGGGAAAGTATTTAAGCTGTTAGCTGAAGGCGTTTTAAAAGTGTCTATCGACCGTGAAGAAAGCTTGGCTAATATTGTAGATCTTCATCATGATTTAGAAGCTGGGATAACTACAGGTTCAACAATTATTATTCCCTAACCCTTGAATTTAACTGCGGCGTCTAAAGCTGTCGGGGAAAATAAAAAATTTATCGTTTTTAAGGAATTGACTTATGCCATTATCACATTTGGAGCATTATCTTATTGTTGCGCGTTCGTATGAGGAGACATGTCGTTGGTATGTTTCCAATCTTGGTATGACGGTTGGTGCACATCCTGATTTTGGTCCTGATGTGGAAGTAACATGGCTATATATTGGAGAGCATGACGTTATTCATATCGTGCCTCCAAGAGAGCCAGAAACAGATGACAATAGCGCAGTGAGTTTTTCAAAAGAAGATATCGCAAAAGGGGGAAGACCAATTCACCATATTGCCTTTCGTGCATCAGGCAGAAAATCAATGGTAGAGCAATTCAAACAGAACCATACACCTTATATTGAACAACAAGGCAAAAATGCAACTTTGGTTCAGGTGTTTGTTAGAGACCCAAATGGAATTACGGTTGAATTGAATTTTCCAGCAGATGAATTGGAGGAGGGAGAGACGTTGCCAGTTTTATCTCTAAAACCGAACTAGGGCTCCCACTCATCCTTTAATAGTGACCTTATTTAGTGAATTCACCAGCGGATAAAATCACCAGCTCAACTTCTCCAGCGCCATCTTTTCGATTGCTAGCAGCTTGTTGATATTCATCAGACTTCCAACATCCTTCAGCAGCTTCGAGAGATGGAAATTGGATTAAAACGAACCGTTCAAATTTTTCTGGTCCCTCTAGAATTTTAAATTCACCACCTCTGCCAAGCACCGTACCACCATGGGCTGCGATTACTTCTGGTACCTTGTCAGTATATCTTTTATATGCAACAGGGTCGTTTATTTTTGAACGGGCAATCCAGTAAGCAGTCATTAACACTCTCCGATAAATATGGTTATACAATAAGCCTATTTGTTAAACATCATTCCATTATAGCTTTCAACCAATAAAAACGCGTTGCTATTTATTTTGTAAATATTTAAGGGTTTCTTTTATGTTTTTTGAAATTCATGCTAGGAAAATAGCGTCAATTATTAAGATTAAACCAAGGGGGAATGTAGTAAATGGCATTTGAATTAATTCTCACAGAAACGAATGAAAATATATTACAGATAACCCTAAATAGGCCGAAAGCGCTCAACGCCCTAAATAGGCAATTAGCAGAGGAAATAATTTTAGCGCTGCGAGATGCAGATAAGGATCCTACTATTGGATGTATTATAATTACCGGGTCTGAAAAAGCTTTTGCAGCTGGGGCAGATATTAAGGAGATGCATGAACACACCTTTCCAGAGATGTATGATCTTGATTGGTTCTCTGAGTGGGACCAGATATCTCAGATACGCACGCCAATTATTGCGGCTGTTTCAGGCTATGCATTAGGCGGCGGATGTGAATTGGCTTTAATGTGCGATTTTATATTGGCATCAGAAACCGCAAAGTTTGGTCAGCCTGAAATTTCACTAGGTATTATGCCAGGTATAGGCGGAACACAGCGGCTTACGCGCATTATTGGTAAATCAAAAGCGATGGAAATGTGTCTTACAGGTCGATTTATGGATGCCCATGAAGCAGAAAAAGCAGGTTTGGTCTCTCGTATAACTGCACCAGAAAACTTATTGGAAGAGGCAAAGCAGACTGCGAAAAAAATTGCCACTTTCTCCAAGCCGATCGTCCAAATGGCAAAAGAATCTGTTAATAGATCCTATGAGACTAGTTTATCTGAAGGAGTGCGTTTTGAGCGTAGGCTGTTTCATGCCATGTTTTCTACCGCTGACCAAAAAGAAGGTATGTCATCTTTTATTGAAAAAAGAGAGGCTATATTTAACGATAAATAATCTAAATCACATAAATTTAGCACTATTAATTTAAATCTTCACTTAATATTGTCATTTGCACATGGTAGCACACATCACCGTCTTCGTCATCTTTGAAGATGATACCAAGCGTTTCGTCATCCACTAATACCTCAACAGAATCAGTTGTTTCTTCTCTGGTTTTTAATTCTATATTGGCTCCAGAAAACTTGGCATTTAAGAAAGTTTTTATTTTTTTTATCTCTTCTGAATGCATTCTGTCCCTCACCGGTTGAAGAAAATAATTTTGTAATAATAGCGTAATATCATGAATGATTTATCTTTTAATGTCTAGTAATTGCCGTAATGCCAATCGATAAATAACTAATTTTTTTACTATTTTACGAATTCGTTACATATGACGTGCAATCTGTCCTCCATGAGTAGGCCAATTAGGTCTGGTGGCAATATTTTGAGTGTTATTACACTTGCCGCATCTTAAATTACGACCCACCTCAGGTACGGGGTAATTTGGACCTAACTTTTCCATTACCAGTTTTGTTGCAATGATATTATTGTGATTGCATTTATTGCACCAGCAAAAAATATCAAGCTTTTCGGCTATTAAGTCATGTAGCAAAATGGCAGATAATGTATCTTTAGTATCTTGTGTTAACTTCTGTTTATCAAATAATCTCATTATTTATTACCCATTACTATCTATTGCCCACTATTATTAAATATTAGAATTGGTATTAAATATAAGAATTGGACGAGTTCTTATTTGTTCTTGTTTTGTTCTTATTTAAATTATTAATAATAAATATTCAACTAAATTAGTAATTATTAAAAATAATTTTTATCTGGCATAAATAAGTCTAGGAAGATTATTCAAATAAGAAATAACAATATTGAACGAATTTGATTTATGAAGTGTTTTATGTCTGTCATGAAGCAAAAACAAAGACGTGTCTCCTGTACGAAGTCGTCTTTTTTCTATTACTAGAACAGGTGTTTCATGGGCATGGCGATAGATAGAGAAAAGTGCTGCTTGTGAGGTATTATCCAGCGCATAATCTCGCCATTCACCACTTGCAACTCGTGCAGAATAGGTAGATAGAATGATTGATAATTCTGTACGACTAAAGTAATAAGGTTTTTTGTGTTTTTTTATGTAAGATAGATTTGTCATTTGAAATAAGAATATTTAAAAAATATGTAATATTCAAGATATTCTATAACTTTAAAGATAAATCATTAAGCGATATGCACAAATTGTATTTGATGTGCTATCTATTATTTATCTTTATTTAATTTTTAGGGATGTGTGAAAGGCTTGCGGCAAAATGGCTGATATATTTGACGAAATTGAAGAAGATTTACGCAGAGACAAAATGAATCTGTTGTGGCAGCGTTATGGAAATTATATCCTTGGATTAGCGGTGCTGATAATTATTGGAGTGGCTGGAAATCAAGGATATGATTATTGGCACGAATCCAAAACACAAGCAGCGGGAAATCAGTTCTTTGAAGCAGTAACCGCAGAAGATTCGCTAGAAGCATTAATCTCGATAGAATCTGACTTGCCAGATGGGTATAAAATGCTTGCCCGTTTTAGAGTGGCAGCGTTATACGCAGAAGAGGGTGATTTAGCAGCAGCTGAGCAAGCCTTTTTAGATTTAAGTGCAGACACATCAATTGATGTTTTCTATAAAAACACAGCGTTGTTATTATCAGTGATGAATGCGCCTAGGTCAGCTGATAAAAATCAGCTGATTAATCGGATATCTGCTCTTGCTGAATTTCCTGGGCCTCTGCAAGGATTAGCATTAGAGACAAGCGCTGGCTTATATCTTGAAGCAGGTCTTACGAACAAAGCAATTGCTTCATTGACAATGGCATCATCATTGACTGAAATTCCAGCCTCTTTAAGGCAGCGTATTACGCAAGCATTATCCATTTTATCAAATAAATATGCGGATATTTCAGCAGAAAAAACAGAGTAAAATATCTAATGCGTTCATATCTTACGATAATAAAGTTTCTAATCATCTCTGTGTTATTAGCATCATGCGCTAATGATGGAGCTATATTGCCAGGGCAGAGACAATCTGTATTACCCGATTTTAGTGATGTCACTATTGACCAAGATGCCGCTAATGAAATTGCGATAGAGGATGTAGGGACAATTAATTCATTTGCGACCCATGCAGGCGGAAATGCCCAGCATTCAGGCGGTAATTTAGAATTGTCATTGCCATTAGAGCTTAGCTGGTCTGCCCGCACGAAAGCGGCTAGTAATCAAACAGTTGATTTGCCTCAACCAATTATTGCAGATAATCGCCTTTTTTCAATAGGGGGTAATAGTGTTTTACATGCATTTGATTTTACCTCAGGAGATGAATTATGGACAGTCAGCTTAGATGCAAATACAGATAATCCTTTTCCTGGTATCAATGGCGGCATTGCCTATGAAAATGGAACGGTGATTGCCCATGCAGGAAAACGAAACCTATATGCTATAGACGCAGAAACAGGCGCAATTATTTGGCAGAAAAAATTAGAGGTTAGCCTTAGAGGCGGACCAACTTTAAATGAAGTTAATGATCTTGTGGTAACAGATTTAGATGGGCAAGTATATGTTTTCAGGCTTTCCGACGGGGTTTTAAAATGGCGGCGTTCTGGTTTTCCTGTTGATACTATTGTTTATGGTACACCTTCTCCTGCCATCATGGGAAAAAACATTATTGTCAGCGGACAAGCAGGTGAGATTGCCGTTTATGAATTGCCATCTGGTGATCTAGTTTGGGCAGATTCACTCGCTAGTTTTAATCCTAGAACGCCATTAGAGAGACTTGGTGATATACGTGCATTCCCTGCAACTGACGCAGAAAATGCCTATTTTATTAGTCAATCAGGCAGAATGAG
>JABJAN010000078.1 GCA_018666135.1 Alphaproteobacteria bacterium
AGTTTGACGTATTTAGGATTAATTTTCCTGTCACCCTTTTATTTTCTCCGCCAGCCAGAATTTTACTATAGCCAGAAACCATATTGATGATTGCTTTCTCGCCACGCAATAGATTGTCTCCATCTATTATTTCAACAGAGCCAGTTAATGTTGTATCCTCTGTTTCTGCATTATATACAGCTGAATTAGCATAGGCAATTCTGCCAGATTCTTCAGTTAATTTAACATTACCGCGGGCATTCATCGACTTAATCTGATTACCTTCAATCAACTCCAAATCTATCTGTTCAGCCTGAATTTCTCTATTATCTGATAAAGAGATCACTGCTTTATTTAGGAGGGATAATTTACCCTCAACCTGAAAGAACTCAATTTTACTTGCTGATTCAGCTGTAAATTGTTCTGATTCTAGATAATTTTTGCTTCCAGATAATATAATGGTTTGCGTTTGCGTTGTATAAACAAGATTGTCTGTATAGCCAGAATCAACTCCATCTTGAAATGTAACAGACCCTTTTGCCTCAATTCTGGTGATGCTGCGATCTTCTTCACTTTCGTAGAAGGCTATAATTTCATCTGCTTTTATTGTTCTATCACCTTGCGTTGCCATTGCATTTTCATTAGCACTATATGTCTTGCTCTGCTGATTCCACTCAAGGAAACCTGAGGCTTCAATTTCTAAATTTTCTGCTAAAACAGGTTTTAATATAAAGAGGAATAGAAAAATTCCCAACAGGGTTAATTTTCGCCCAAAAATATTGCTTGATGTCAATTTCATCACAAAACCCCGCTTTTTTTAATTTTCCGTAATAGAAAGTTTAGAATTACCACCAAAGAAAATGACTTTATTTCTTTGGTTTAGCTTCATTACTTGACCAGTTATCTGCATATTTTCAGATATTACTAATACTGGTTTGTCACTTTGATAAATTTGATTTTTAAGATCAATGGATAATATTGAGGATTGGATTTCAGCCATTGGAAGTGTTTGATTCATCCTTACATTTCCCTGAAATACTGTTAATTCTTTAGATTGATCAAGAATAGCATCTTTTGATCTGATTTTTATTTGATTGCCAGATTTCGTCCAAAATGTGCCGTTTGGGTTAGTGAGGTGTATCAATCCAGCTGATGGTGTATTATCTACCGCGCGTTCTGCTGTGATTTCAAAATTTTCACCTTGAGTCGTGCGGCTCGCAAATCGAGCCCCGGTCATTTCAGTGTTATTGGTTTCCGTTTTCGAAATTTGCTCAACACTTACCTCAAATTTATTATTTGGATCAGCAAAATTAAGCCACAAAACGACCCCAACAGATAGGAAAATAAAAGGAAATAACAGCAGATATGAACGCTTTATTCCTGATTTCTCTCCATTTTTTAAGTTTTTTTCGGCGCTGTTTCTTGAAATAGTCTCAATCTTTTGTCTGGATAATTCAGCAAGATTTTCTGCAAATATCTTTTTAGATTTAGGGGTGCGTAAGTTAGGTTTAGGAGCGTCATTTTGTTCTTTCATTTTTATTTTCCTACCTAAATATCGCGCTGCCGAAACTCTTTATTTGGTTATCTGGTTGAGGAGATTAAATTTTTCGGTTACCTTTTTAATGGTGAAAAATATCCAAATCTGCAAAACCTCTTAAGTCTAGTGTAACTCTGTGGGTAAGAAAGCTAAAACAGTGAAAAGCTAATTCTAATCTTCCTTCTCGTTCTAGTTGTTGGTTAAGCTTATCTTTTAATTTATGCAGATATAATACATCGCTAGCGGCGTAATTTTTTTGTGCATCACTTAGAATGTCTGCGCCCCAATCAGAAGATTGTTGCTGTTTAGATATTTCAACAGACAGTAATTCTGAGCATAGGTCTTTTAATCCATGTCTGTCAGTATAGGTGCGGGCAAGTTTTGAGGCTATTTTTGTGCAGTAAACAGGTCCTTGAACAGGGCAGATGTCACGTGTTAGAATAGCTAGGTCAAATCTGGCAAAATGAAATAATTTTTCAACAGTTGGGTCTTTTAGCAAGGCGCTCAGATTTGGACATTGTTTTTTTTCTGCAGCTATCTGGACTAGGTGCGCATCTCCATTGCCGTTAGATAATTGAATTAAACATAATCTATCTCTATTTAAATTAAGACCACGTGTTTCTGTGTCTATCGCAATTGATTTCCCTAGTTTTAGGTCATCAGGTAGGTCGTTCTTATGAAAAAATATACTCATTTTAATGCGGACCTTCATGTTTTTTATGTTCAAATGATAAATAAACGTCTGATAAGTTTGGGCGTTTTCGCTCATTTGGTTTTTTTGTCATTGAGCCAATATAGATGAAACCAGCTATTTTGTCAGTATCTGGATTTCCACCTAACGTGGAAAGCATTTTATCATTATATGAATACCAGTGGGTGACCCATTGTGCGCCATATCCAAGGGCAAGTGCTGCGGTAAGTAAATTCTGACAGACAGCACCAGCTGATAAGTGCATTTCCCATTCTGGAATCTTCGAATGAGTTACTGGCTTTGAGATTACACATAATACAGCTGAAGCACGATTGAATCTGTTTTCTTCAAACTCAAGCATTTCGTTGGTTGCATCTGGGTTGATGCGCGCGAATTCAGAACGCAAACATGTTGCACCTAATTCACCGCGATGCTTGCCAGTAATGCTAATTATTTGCCATGGTGTAAGCATACCATGGTCTGGTACTCTTGTCCCACATTCAAGAATAGACAATAGGTCATTCTGGGGAAGGGCAGATGGATTGAGGTTCCGTATCATCACGGAACGCCGCTGTTTTAAAAATGAAATAATTGGGTTCATAAGATTTTTTTGCTTTGGATTTTTTATCTTTTTTAATATCTACGGCAAATCACGTTATAGTAAAAGTCATAAGTTTTAAAAAAGGATTGTTTTTATTTGGTATAAATCACTATCATAACGAATTGATTGTTTGTATTAATCAGACTTGACAAATTATAAGTGTCCACCCAAAATTTAGAAATTATGATGAATCAAGTTGACGCTAAATTAAGTGATGTTCATATCATTCAGATATTAAAAGATGCTGGGTTGCGACCAACGAGGCAGCGTATATTCATTGGTGGTTTGTTATTTGGGCAAGAGCATCGGCATGTAAGTGCAGATATATTGCATATTCAGATTTCCACTTTAGGTCAGAAAATGGCACTTGCCACCATTTATAATTGTTTGCATCAGTTTCACAAGGCAGGTTTGCTTAAACAGGTGAACGCAGTCAAAGATGTCATTATGTTTGATACTAACTTAGACTATCATCATCATTTTTTAAATGTTGATACTGGTGAGTTGACTGATATTGATGAAAGTACAGTCTCAATTGGGGGGGTTCCATCACTCCCAGATGGGTTTGAAGCTGAATCAATGGAATTAATAATACGGGTAAAGCAACTAAATAATTAGATGTTTTAGTGCTTTACAGAACTGTTTATTTTATTTTTCGTACCTATTCGAAAAGAATAGTTTAAAATCATTCTAAATTAATTGACATCACTCATCTAATCCATAAAATTATGTCATAAGTTTTACGCGAAGCGTTTTGATAATTGCTAAAATCGGTCTTTTAGTAGAGCGGTTTTTGTAAAGTATAAATGGTCTTGGAAACACTAGGAGATACCAAATGAACGAATTAGATAAATGCCCAGTGATGCATGGGTCAGCTACTAGCAATAGTAGCACTATTAGAACCAATAAAGATTGGTGGCCAAATCAGCTAAATATTGGCATTTTACATCAGCATGATAAGCGCTCAAGCCCAATGGATGCTGCTTTCAGTTATAAAGAAGAATTTAAAAAATTAGATTACTTTGCTCTTAAGCAAGATTTGACTGATTTAATGACTGAATCTCAGTCATGGTGGCCTGCAGATTATGGGCATTATGGACCGTTTTTTATTCGCATGACATGGCACGCTGCTGGCACATATAGAACATCAGATGGTCGTGGCGGCGGCGGTACAGGAGATCAGCGGTTTGCGCCATTAAATAGCTGGCCAGATAATGGTAATCTTGATAAGGCAAGAAGGCTTTTATGGCCAATCAAACAAAAATATGGCAATAAAATTAGCTGGGCTGATTTGTTTATCCTTGCTGGTAATGTTGCTATTGAATCGATGGGTGGAAAGACCTTTGGATATAGTGGTGGTCGTGAAGACATATATTCACCACCGCAAGATATTTACTGGGGCAGGGAAGATGAATGGCTTGATAATGCCAGATATACTGGCGACAGAGAGTTAGAAACGC
The DNA here is from genome assembly GCA_018666135.1 of Alphaproteobacteria bacterium. Taxonomy (GTDB): domain Bacteria; phylum Pseudomonadota; class Alphaproteobacteria; order Puniceispirillales; family Puniceispirillaceae; genus UBA5951. The sequence continues at coordinate 4,269 of JABJAN010000078.1, forward strand.
CCCTTGGCGCTGTACAGATGGGGTTGATTTACGTTAATCCTGAAGGTCCTGATGGCAACCCAGATCCGTTAGCAAGTGCAAGGGATATTCGAGAGACATTTGCAAGAATGGCTATGAATGATGAAGAAACAGTAGCATTAACAGCAGGCGGACATACATTCGGCAAAGCGCATGGTGCATCAGATCCTGATAAGTTTGTTGGGGCAGAACCAGAAGGCGCCCCTCTGGAACAGATGGGTTTTGGCTGGAAGAATTTATATCAATCAGGTGTTGGTGATGATACTATCACAAGTGGTATAGAGGGTGCATGGACAAATAATCCAACTAAATGGGATAACGGATATTTTGACTTGCTTCTAGGGTATGAATGGGAATTAGTGAAAAGTCCTGCTGGAGCATTCCAGTGGCATCCCATTAATCCAAAAGATGAGCATATGGCGCCTGCTGCTCATGATTCATCAAAATTAGTGACAACAATGATGACTACAGCTGATATGGCAATGCGTGAAGATGCAAGCTATCGAGCAATATCAGAGAGATTTCATGCAAATCCAGATCAGTTTGCAGATGCATTTGCGCGCGCTTGGTTTAAATTGTTACATCGTGATATGGGACCAAAATCACGCTATGTTGGTCCAGAAATTCCAGAAGAAGAATTAATTTGGCAAGACCCAGTGCCAGCTGGAAAATCAGACTACAATATAGATGCGGTTAAGCAAAAAATTGCCGCAGCTGGCTTATCTATACAGCAAATGGTTGAAACGGCATGGGCGAGTGCCTCTATTTTCAGGGAAACAGATAAGCGAGGCGGAGCTAATGGTGCCCGTATTCAGCTGGCTCCGCAGAAGGATTGGGAGGTAAATAAACCAGAACAGCTAGCAGCTACGTTAGATGTATTGCGTCCAATAGCAGCAGAAACAGGTGCTTCACTAGCAGATGTTATTGTTCTTGCTGGTAATGTTGCAATCGAAAAAGCAACTGGGCAAATAGTTCCGTTTACGCCTGGTCGCGGAGATGCCACATCTGAGCAAACAGATGCTGCATCTTTTGATGTATTAGAGCCAATTGCAGATGCATTTCGAAATTATGAAAACAAGAATTACGCCTTTAATGCAGCAGAAGTAATGCTTGATAAGGCGCAATTATTGGGTCTGACAGGTCCTGAAACTACTGTTCTTATGGGCGGTATGAGGTCTCTTGGAATAAGTCATAATGGGTATGGTGTTTTAAGTGAAACACCAAATACATTAAGTAATGACCATTTTGCTAAGCTGTTAGATATGGACACTGAATGGAAGCCAGATGGTAATGGCGGATATCAAGGAACCTCCAGAATAACAGGAAAGCCAAACTATAAAGCAAGTAAAGTTGACCTTGTGTTTGGTTCAAATTCGCAATTAAGAGCGTTGGCTGAGTTTTATGCTCAAAGCGATTCAAACGATAAGTTTGTAAGCGATTTTATTGAAGCATGGAATAAGGTTATGAATGCAGATAGATTCGATTTGAACGCTTAATTAACACAGCATATTTTAAAAAAGCGACCTGTTTTTAATAGGTCGCTTTTTTTATGGATTATTGAAAAAAGAGGTCAATATTAAAAAACCTCATGTTAAATGTGGTTTCACCCCATGCAAGATACTGTATCAAGCATTCTATTAGAAAATCCCCATTCATTATCATACCAACTAAAAATACGAGTCATACCGTCTGGCATTACTCTTGTCTGGTCAAGGTGCGCTATAGATGAAGCAGGATGATGGTTAAAGTCAGTAGATACCAGCTGGCGTTCTGTTATATCCAGCACGCCCTTAAGTTCACCATTTGCTGCTTCTTTCAGACGTTGATTAATTTGTTCTGCTGATGTTGGCTTAACAGGTTCAAATACAAAATCGACTGCAGACACATTCGGTGTTGGGACCCGAATGGCAACGCCGTCAAGCTTGCCATTAAGCTCTGGTAATACTAGTCCAACTGCTTTTGCAGCACCTGTAGTAGTTGGAATTAGGTTAAGAGCTGCAGCACGAGAGCGATATAAATCACTATGTTCTGTGTCTAAAATTCGCTGGTCCCCTGTATAGCTGTGAATTGTTGTCATAAACCCTTGCTTAATGCCACAGGTGTTGTGGAGTATATGCGCAATAGGGGCAAGGCAATTTGTTGTGCAAGATGCGTTTGATATAATTTTATGCTCTGCAGTAATAAGCGAATGATTCACCCCATAAACAACAGTTAAATCAGCTCCTTTTGAAGGCGCTGAAACCAGAACTTTTTTAGCTCCTGCATTTATATGAACTGCTGCTTTATCTGCATCTGTGAAAATGCCAGTGCATTCCATAACAACATCTACCCCAAGGGAGCCCCAATTTAGGGATTCAGGGTTACGTTCACTTAAAAAGCGAACTTTATTGCCACCTACATGCATCATATCGCCTTCAATTGAAATAGGTACAGGCAGCCTGCCATGTACAGAGTCAAATTCTAAAAGATAGGCAGAATCAGCAAGTGATGGGATGGTATTTACCGCAATAATTTCTATGTCGCTACGCGGGTTTTCAATAAGTGCTCTAAATACATTTCTGCCAATTCGGCCGAATCCATTAATGGCTACTTTTATGGTCATTTCTTTCCCCAATTTGTTTGATTTAAAAATGTTATTATTTATGTCAATGATTGTCTTAACAAATTAACAGCTATTCGCGAACCCATAAAATAGTTAAAAATACGCAACTTAAAACTTCTGATATTTCAAATCCAAATGTGTTTGATCTGAATGACCAGAAGAAGCCTTGCTTTTTAAAGGTTTAACAATCGCCTGAACAGTTATAGCCCCCGCATTCTTAAATAAGAGCGTTATTAGGTGATTATCCAACGGCACCATTTGTTGATTTAATCCTGTAAACATTAAGTGGAAACTGCCTGGTCTTAGCTGCACAATCTCTCCTGATGGAATAATTAAACCATCAATCATGGGGCGCATTTTCATCACATTTTTTTCCATTATCATGGTATGAATTTCGCCCTTATCCGAAAAAGGACTGGAAACAAAAATGAGGGTATCTTTTGTAGGACCTCGATTTTCAATAGTTAGGTAGCCAGCCGTCAAGGGATGATTTGGCGGCGTATCTTTGATCCAGACATTATCTATCACAAGGTTTTCAAGATATATTTTATCTGCGAGTGCAAAATTAGTTAGGGTAATTAA
>JABJAN010000079.1 GCA_018666135.1 Alphaproteobacteria bacterium
AGACACGTGTGGTGCTGCCATTGAGGTGCCTGACATACGCGTATAATACCCCCCTACCCTGGCTGAAATAATACCGTCTGCCTTTGGATTATTGCCGCCACCAGGAGCAGCAAGGCACCAATCAGCTGCCAAACCACATCTATTAGAGTAAAGTGTTTGTTTTTGATTTAAATCAACTGCTACTACCGCTAACCACCCTTTAGCAAGATCAGGATCATATGCTGGCAATCCTGAATGAAGGGATGGTTGTGTTCTGCTTTCGTTTCCAGCTGCAAAAACAAGAACTTTTCCATCATTAACAGCGCGTCTCCAGAGAGGAAGTTCATTCTGCACAGAAACAGAAAAACCGCCGGTAAATATGCTTTCCATTGATTCTGGATTTGCCCAGCTATTATTTAAAATTGAGACATCTGAAGAAGCAGCAGAATCAATAACTTGCGATAAGGCGTTTTGAAAGTTAATGCCACCTGAACTTCCATCTTCATTGAATAATTTATAGGATTTAAGACTAGCCTTAGGCGCAATTCCAACCATTCCAGAACCATTTAATTTGGCTGCTGCAATCGCAGCCACATGTGTTCCATGGCCATTATGGTCAATTAAACCTGACACTCCATATTGCCAATCTCCGCCATCTCTCACCTTTCCCTCTAATTCAGCATGCGACTCGTCAATACCGGTATCCAATATTCCAATTGTTATATTTTCTCCGTGATACCCATTTTGGATTGTATAATCTGCGTTTACTTGCGTGACACCTTGCTGATTACTTATCTCATTCGCGCTCAAACGCGCATAGGGAAGAGAGGGCAAATTAGCTGGCTGTTGTGGATAAGAAGTTGAGATTCCGCCTCCGCCTCCGCCACACGCGTTAAGTAACAAAAGCGACACCCACCATAAGGATGAAACTCGATTAACCAGAAATCCTTCATGATTTACTTGTTGATTAATCTCCTGGCTAATCGAATTTTGTTTTAGGATCAGCCTTAAATACCAATGAGAACATCTAATATACATTTGTATACCTCCAAAGCATTAATTAGATTAATCTCTATTAGTTATTTATAATGATTGGTATTATGCTGATAGGTCAAAAAGCAATCTATTTGGATAATGCCTCTACTCTAAAGGCTAAGTTTTTTGGTTTTTGATTCGAAAATAAGCAGCTATGTCATCCTGATTTTAAAATCAGCAGATTGGCAGAAAAACTAGCGGGGAAAGCGCTTTGGTTATTATTGATATTCTATGAATGATTGACATAAGGATGGTAAATCCCCATATCTTGCTCATTAATCGAAAAATGTGAGTAAGCTGGATTTTAATCAGCCACAAAAAATCAAAACACTTAAGTAATGTGTATAAAAATGCGAAGTTGTTGGGAAAGGATAGTCATATGAATTCGCTTCTAATGCTAATCAGTAGTATTGTTGATTTATATAGTTTTACGCTTCTTGCTTACGTTATCATAAGCTGGTTAGTTGCCTTTAAGATTATTAATCCATGGCAACCATTTGTGAGATCTTTGACTACTGGTTTGTCTCGGTTGCATGATCCTGTTTTAAATGCGATTCGTTCGGTAATTCCAAACCTTGGCGGTTTAGATATTAGCCCTGTTATTCTTCTTCTTGCGCTTCAATTTGCTCGAAATCTATTATTTGAGATATTTTCCTAACAGCAATTTAGTTCTGATTATTGTGTTTTCTGATTAACAGGCTTATGTTTTTAACCAATAATTTATGCTTGTGAAAGCCAAATATAAATAGGGTAAATATGTCATCAAATAACGCCAATATTATTGATGGGAAAGCATTTTCCAACCACTTAATTGAAACTCTAATTCCTGATATAAAAACCATTTCAAACATAATAGGAAGACCTCCTACCCTTGCCGTTATTTTAGTAGGAGAAGATAGCGCAAGCCAGGTATATGTTCGAAATAAAATAAGACAAACAGAAGCAGCTGGCATGATTTCAATTGAACATAGATTATCAGCTGATACAGATGAAAAAACCCTGCTAGCACAGGTTAAAGCATTAAATGATGATGACAAAATTGACGGCATTTTAGTGCAATTACCCCTCCCTAAACACATCAATGAACATTCCGTAATTCAAGCAATCAACCCTGAAAAAGATGTGGACGGATTTCATGTTGTAAATGCAGGTAAATTAGCTACTGGTCTAGCTGGTCTTGTCCCATGCACTCCTCTTGGCTGTGTTTTATTATTACGTGAAACGCTTGGTGATTTATCTGGCTTTAATGCAGTTATTATTGGTCGCTCAAATATCGTTGGAAAACCGCTTGGTCAATTATTATTAGCAGAAAATGCTTCTGTCACTATTGTGCATTCTCGCACTAAAAATATTGAAGATTTAACCTCTCAAGCAGATATATTAATAGCTGCAATTGGTCGTCCAGAAATGGTAAAATCAAGCTGGATTAAAAAAGGGGCTTGTGTGATTGATGTTGGCATTAATAGAATACCTGCTCCAGAAAAGGGTGTAGGAAAATTTCGATTGGTAGGAGATGTTGATTTTGCACAAGCTTGTTTAGTTGCCGATTCCATTACGCCTGTTCCTGGCGGAGTTGGGCCAATGACGATATCTTGTCTTCTTCGCAATACCGTTTTGGCTGCTGCTCAACGAAAAGGGGTTGAGATCGGTTTTAAATAATCCATCTTGTGTAAAGTAGTTTTATGTGGAGAGA
>JABJAN010000080.1 GCA_018666135.1 Alphaproteobacteria bacterium
AAATTATAATTTTTTATAATGTTAATTCCGCTTATATAGAGAGAGACAGTTTAATAATAGTTGTTTTTTACATTAGAACTAGCTTAACCTTTTTTATAAAACCAATTAGTTTAAGCTAGTTTTTATATTTTATACCATTATTAAAAATTGGTTTTACCAAAGTTTTAGGGAGGGGACATTGTCACAAAAGAAAATCACTCGAGATGATCTTACAGAAGCCGCTAAAAAATATAAAAACTGGGGGAAATGGGGACCACATGACGAAATAGGTACGCTTAATTATACATCAGCTGATGACATAGTAGCAGCCGCTCAATTAGTCAAACAAGGCAAAGTTATTTCTCTTGCTTTAAATTTTGATGCAAATGGCCCCCAAGGAGCCCCGTCAAAATACCAATCTTTGGGAAGAATAAACCCTCTTCATACAATGTTGAGAACAGGAACAGATGCTTATGCTGGTGTTCTGGATAAAAGAGGTATCCGTGCTGCGGATGATATGATTGTAATGCCCCTCCAGTCAGGCACCCAATGGGATGGACTTGGTCATATTTTTTATGAAGATTATATGTGGAATGGGTATGATTGTAGAGAAGTTACTTCTGCCGGTGCACAAAAATGCGGAATCGAAAAAACCAAAAATAAGATGGTTGGACGGGGTGTTTTACTGGATATTCCCAAAGTAATGGGCATTGAGCGGCTAGAGGATGGTTATGGAATTACTTGTGAGGATTTAGACCGAACGGCAAAAGCTCAGAAAATAGAAATTAAACGAGGGGACTATGTAATCGTTCGCACTGGTCAGATGGAAGACAATCTTAAACGAGGCAGCTGGGATGGATATCCAGGCGGTGATGCTCCTGGATTTGCATTTGAGACATTAGAATGGCTCCAGGAAAAAGAAATAGCCGCGATAGCATCTGATACCTGGGGATGCGAGGTACGCCCTAACCAGTCAGTAGAAGGCATTAACCAGCCTTGGCATTGGATAACGATTCCAATAATGGGAATAACCATGGGGGAAATATTTTTTTTAGGTGATCTGGCTTTGGATTGCGCTAATGATGGCATTTACGAATTCATGTTTGTGGCCCCTGCCCTTCCAATTACAGGCGCAGTCGGCTCCCCAACCAATCCACTTGCCATAAAATAGGTCACAAATTTATGTATGGGAGCTCAGTTAGAAAGATGATTTTCAAGCTTGTTTGAGCTATAAATTAATTTTTGCTCAAATCTGCTAAATCATTAGGGTAGGGATGAATTTAAATTTTGTATCGTTACTTTTTAATCGGTAAATCAAATTGGGATATTAAAATGAAAAAACTTACTGGTGCTGCTATATTAGCAGAACTATTCAAATCTATTGGAATAACTCATATTTTCATGGTTCCTGCTGTTTTACGAAGAACCATGGTAGAAATTGAAGAAAGGACCAACATCAAAAGACTCCATGTTCATTCCGAAAAATCTGCTGCCTACATGGCTGACGGTTATGCAAGAGCATCAGGAAAACCTGCAATATGTATGGCACAAGTTATCGGAGCATTAAATATTGCAGCTGGTCTTAGAGATGCTTATTTGGCTCATTCACCTGTAATTGCTCTTACTGGCGGACGTGACCCAAAAACTAAGCTTAAAAAGGTTTATCAAGAGATTGACGATATGCCAGCGTTTGAACCGGTAACTAAGTTAAATGCTACAATTGATGATGTCAGCCGCTTTCCAGATATGCTGAAACAGGCAGTGCGCGTTGCAACGTCTGGATCTCCTGGACCTGTGCATCTGCAGTTTAAAGGAAATGAAGGCCAAATAGACCTAGAAGAAACCGAAATAAACGATGACTTTCAACCGATGAATATTCGAATTCCTCCTCATCGTCCAATATGCGATAATTCTATATTAAACAGAGCAATCGACTCCATTTTGTCAGCAAAAAGACCAATTATTGTTGCTGGCGGCGGCGCTAGGCACTCTAAATGCGCCAGCGAACTACTTACATTCGCTGACCATATGAACTTGCCTATCGCCACCTCATTAAACGGAAAAGATTTGATTTGTTCAACGCATCCACTTTCCTGCGGCGTGGTCGGCACCTATTCAAGAGAGTCAGCAAATTTATCTGTTAAAGCCGCAGACCTAATAATTTTCATAGGCTCTGAAACGGGCTCTATGACTACAAATTTCTGGTCTTTGCCAAACGAAAAGGCAAGAGTAATTCAAATTGATATTGAACCTGAAAATCTTGGTAGAAATTATTCACTTGAGGTAGCTGTGCAAGGAGATGCAAAAGCAATTTTAACTGAAATGAATTTTATTGCATCAACCAAGCCCTCTCCTGAGAGGAAGAAATGGCTTGCCCAGATTACAACTCTAAAAAATGAGTGGTATAAAAAATATAAATCATTGATGGATAGTGATGCTAATCCAATTAGACCAGAACGACTTTGCAAGGAAATTAGCGATAATGCCCCAGATAATGCTCTTATTGTAGTTGATACCGGTCATGCGGGCATGTGGATGGGTGGTATGTTTGATTTAAAACATTCAGAACAAAGTTATATTCGAAGCGCCGGTCACCTCGGCTGGGCTTTTCCGGCATCCATTGGGGCTAAATGTGCAGTTCCCGACAGACCGGTTATTTGTTTCACTGGTGATGCTGGTTTTTGGTACCATATAGCGGAAATTGAAGTGGCTGTGAGATGGAATATAAATGTTATTGTGATCGTCAATAATAACAGTGGGGGCAATCAGTCTAAGCGAGGGTTTGATAGAGCTTATGGCGGTGAACAAACATCCGAAGGGCTTCAAATGTGGACATTTAGCAATGTGAACTTTGCCGAAATTGCAAAAAATATTGGAGCTGTTGGAATAAGAGTAGAAAATCCCAAAGATATAAAACCTGCTATTAAGAACGCGCTAGAATTAAAAAAACCAGTGATTATTGATGTTGTAACAGACATAGATGCACTTGCTCCTTTAGCCGTGAACTAATTTTATCTAGCTTAAAATCCGCAAATTGCCCATTCAAATTAACATAACAGTTTAATTTACCATAATATAGAAGAGGAAAATATTTTGATTTACCCAACCATCGACAAAGATAATTATCCACTTGGGTTTCTTTTTAAAAAAGGGTTAGCGCAGCCTGACATATTCAAAGGTAAAAACGGAAAAACTACTTACACGACTCATGCTAGGCAAATGGCCTTATTTCAAAAAGAGGCCTTAGTTCAAGAAGGAGATACTGGAAACAAGTGGCGCCTGTCGTCTGATGAGGGAAAGCATTTGTTAGGCACTGACCTCGCGCCATTCCCTCTCGGCTTTTTTAATGCTGCCCTGCATGCAGACTTAACAGGCAGAATTCGCCAATGTGCGAAGCGTGAGGATATCACAATCGAAAAAATTGATATGGAAGTAACCAATTTTTATTATATGACTGGTTCTTTTGTAAAAGCAGATGCAGAAGGTCATGCGCAAGCTCCGCTTATTGAGATTTCAATTACAGCTGACACCTCCGGTGAAAAAATAAATAATATTATCCGTAAAGCCCTAAATGCCTCGCCCTTTATTTATGGGTATAAAAACGAGCTCCATAGTCGCTTTTCGTTATTTATAAATGGTACTCAGAAATCAATATCCAACTTACCCACCTGTCCAATTGATGCAGCAGAAGATCCATATATGATTTATCAGAAAACGCCTGCACCTGTCGAAGATGTAGAATTTATGAATAACATAATTCATAAAACAGGAGATGTATTAGAAGGTAAAATTACCAAAGCACCTTCTGGAACAACCACAAAAATTATTCGTAATATATATGGGGAAAGTCACAGTGGCGGCAATGATAGTACGGTGATTGCAGATACCGTTCTTGGCCTTCCTGGTATGACTCGGTTTGAAATTGGCAGCGATGAAGGTGGTAGCCTTGGTCCATCTGGATTGAGCCATCTATGCGCTGGTATCTCTTTTTGCTTTTTAACTCAGCTGCACCGTTTTATTGAACATCAAAAATTTTCTATAGAAGGGCTGCGTCTCACGCAAACAACTGATTTTGAAATATCTGAAATTAATGGCGAACAGATTGGTAAAATGAGTGCCGTAGACACACATCTATATATGAACGGTACAGCCTCAGAAGAAGAATATGAACGCCTATTAGAACTATCAGCACGGTCTTGTTACCTGCACGCAACTTTGGCAACACCTCTAGAGCCACGAGTGGAAATACAGCTGAATGGAAAACCCACCATATAAATTAGGTATTAATATTACTATATCAGGGAAATGAAAATGAAAACATTAAGAACCAAACGAGACGAGCAACAATGGATGCTAGACCTTGCGCTTAATATGCGTGGTAGAGTCCAAAACTTTGAGCGTGATGATTGGGAAACCCCAAAAAGAGCGCATAATTACCGAATGCTTCCAAAAATGTGGAAACAAAAAGCAGAGCATGATGAAGCCTTAGCCAAACAAGCCGAAAAACAAGGCTTTCTTATGACAGCATTAGAACATTATGAGCACGCGATAGAATCGTATAGAATGGCGCAACATCCAATCTATTTCGATGATAACCCTGTTAAAATTTATCTAACAAAAAAACTAGCTGAAATGGTTGATAGACGAAGTGCTATCTCTCCCTACCCTATTGAGCGTGTAGAAGTGCCTTTTGATGATGGAAAAACTATTTCCTGTCTTTTGCATCTCCTGCCTGATAGGCGAAAAGCCCCTTGTGTGATTTATGTCCCTGGAATGGATCAAACAAAAGAGTATTTCCCAAAAGTTATGAATAACCTTGCCATTAATAGAGGCATGCATGTGATTTCAATGGATGGTCCTGGTCAAGGAAATTCAAATATGCAGAAAATTCGTGCTGTTGGCGATAATTATGAACGTGCCGGCGCAGCTGTTATCTCGTATCTTCAAACTAGGGAAGAAATTGATAGCGATCGTATTGGCATTTATGGCGTTAGTATGGGAAGTTACTGGTCACTTAGACTAGCAAGTTATGACCATCGTGCTGCAGCTATTGCCAGCGGCGTTGCTTGCTTTAACCCCAATAATACAATTTTTTCAGTATCTTCACCTCGTTTCAAGCAAATGTTTATGTATATGGCAGGCATGGATGATGAAGACGCCTTTGATGAGATGGCAGCAGAAATGACCGTTAAGGGATATTCGGAAAAAATTACCTGCCCAACCTTATTAGCAACAGGTGAATTTGACCCCTTATGTCCATTAGAAGATGCTGTAGAAGTTTTTGAAGATCTTAAATGCAAAAAAGAAATGTGGGTTATAGAAGACCAGTTTCATCCTTTATGGGGAATTCCGAATTTAGGTAAACTTGACTGCCATCACTATATTATGGATTGGCTGCAACGGGTATTAACATCAAAAACACCTTCTGATGGTGTTGCAGATGGCAGAATAGCTTATGTTGCCAATAATGGAGATGGGCCGTTTGGTGATTGCGAATGGGAACCACCTGTCAATGCTGATCAGGCTTATTTCTAATATTATCCAACATAAATAATTCAATAAAAAAGGCAGCTGGGTTATCCCCTGCTGCCTTTAAAAGGTCGACCCTAAAATAGTCTGATTACAGACCTAATAGCTTCTCTGCATTACCGCCAACAATTTTAGCGATATCTTCTTCTGTAAGAGAAGTTGTGCCAGTAACATGACCAATTGGATCATCTTCTGCCATATCATACGGATAGTCTGTACCCATCACTATCTTATCAGAACCATAAATCTTCACTAGATAGTCTAATTGCTCATAAGTGAATACAACCGTATCAAAGTAAATTTTACGCAGATAATCTGATGGCTTATTTTTAATAATTTCACGACAATCAGGACGTGCGCCCCATGCATGGTCAATACGTCCAGCATATGCTGGTAAGTAACCACCGCCATGAACAGCAAGAATCTTAAGATTTGGATAACGCTCTAAAGTACCATCAAAAATCAGATGGTGAATCGCAACAGTTGTGTCTAATGGGTTTCCTATTATATTGTTAAAATAGTGATTAAGGAAACGATCACCCTGTGGATATCCGTTTGGATGCAATACCATCAAAGTATCCAATTTTTCAGCCATTTCCCACATTGGGTCAAGACTTCTATCAGATAGCTCAGTTCCATTAACAGAACCTAGTACCTGGAACCCTTTTAATCCTAATTCTTTAACACCGCGCTCCATTTCACGAGCCGCAGCATCGCCGTCCTGAAGTGGTAAATGTCCAAGTGCAAGGAACCTGTCTGGGCGAGCCTGAGCAATCGAGGATAATTTATTATTAATAGTCTGAATGGCTTTATGACCAACAGAATTACGCACAGAATAGTAAGCTTGGAATGGAACAGGAATGAGTACCTGCATGTCGATTCCCTGGCGATCCATATCACGAAGACGCTGATCTAAATCCGTTAAATGAACAATTCTATCTTCCTGATTTTGCTTCACGTTTTGAGTAGTAGTACGTGGGTTTGTATACCGAACAGCAGGGATTGCCATTGGATTTAAAATACCATCTACTAAATCGTGTGCTTCTTGAACATGAAGATGGCAATGCGCATCAATTGTAAGACGTGACGGGCGGGTTTCTGCACCAGTCTTGCCGTGTTCTCTGGCAGCGGTTGCGCCATAAGGTCTTAATTCCATATTTATCCTCCAAAATATTCATAAATGCTAATCCCTGTTTTTTGAAATAAAACAGCAATATAACTTATTAACCATTACCTGCTTTTTTGCGTGATCTCATTTATAATCAACTCAATTCAGCAAAATATCGATAATATGCTACATTATAACAACATAAAACAACAGAAATTTTGACTAAAACCTCATAAAAAAGATTTTTTTATAGTTGCGTACTTGATTTCGCTAGATGTTTATGGCGTCATCTGGTCATGATTAATAAAATTATGACTGCTCAACAGGCAGTTGAAACATATATAGATAATTATGACACTGTTTTCATTGGTGGATTTGGTCATGCCATTCCCTTTGCCATTGCCCATGAAATCGTAAGGCAAGAAAAGCATGACCTGCATTTAGTGAAAACGGGCGCTGATATCGTTTTTGACCTGTTGGTTGCTGGGGGATGTGCGAGCAGTTTGACCTGCGGTTGGTATGGCA
>JABJAN010000081.1 GCA_018666135.1 Alphaproteobacteria bacterium
ATATTTATCAAAGGGTATTATCAAACCTACTTAAATAATAAACATATGTTGCTTCGGATACCTGTTACCTTTGATAATGGATATGAAAGTGCCTTATTTTCTGCTGATCCATCGCTAACTCTAGGCATTAATCTTAATTTCCGAGTTAATCCTTCCATACTAATTTCATCAAGTATACTCAATTTTACAAGAATTGGCGGAAGCATCAAAGAGCGTCCGTGTAGAGATAGCTTCTTACGACAATTTCATTGTGGGACAGGTCTGGCTTGGGTTGATTCATTTAATACACACATAAAAAATGACGTACCCAGAAAATTTTTACTTGAAGCACGACTTCTTTTTTAAGCTTATTAACATTTATGTTTGTTATGCTAAACCATCCGCGCTAAACACATCAAAAAAGTTATTTATATCTTATTACGGTGAAAAAAATGGCTAATATCATATTATTAGATGGTGGTTTAGGGCAAGAAATTCAAAAACGTTCCTCCAGCCCGAAAGCCCACCCTCTATGGTCACTTCAGGTGATGTATGATGAGCCTGAGATCGTAGTAAATGTTCATTATGATTTTATCATGGCTGGCGCGAAAGTAATTTGCCTAAATAATTATACGGCAACAACAGAACGGCTTAAAAAACATAACTATTTTGAAAAATTTGAAGAAACCCACAAGCTAGCAGCGAAGCTATCATTGCAGGCGATACAAAAATCTTCTAAAAACAGAAATGATATTGATATTGCAGGGTGCCTTCCCCCTTTGGTTGCTAGTTATGTAGCATCAGAAGCATTGGATTTTGAGAGATCCTTAGAAGAATATCAAAAATTAATCTCCGTTCAAAAAGACTTTGTAGATTTATTTTTAATTGAAACAATGTCCAATATTACAGAGGCAAAGGCTGCTATCTCTGCCTTGAAAACTTTCAATCTAACACCCTTGGTTGGGATAACTATAGCTGATGATCTATCTAACACGCTGCGATCTGGTGAGCCACTCGAATTAGCGATAGAACACTTATGCAAGGCTGGCGCAGCTGGATTAATGATTAATTGTAGTTTTCCTGAATCAATTGATTATGCGTTACCGTTGCTTGCACGATCAGGATTACCGTTTGGAGCTTATGCTAATGGTTTTTCATCCATTGCTGAACTCTCTCCAGGTTCTACCGTCGATAATTTAACGGCACGGCAAGATCTCTCAATACACAGATATGCAGAGCATGTAGATAAATGGATTGAGCTTGGCGCAACAATCATAGGAGGTTGTTGTGAAATCGGTCCTGACTATATTAGTTATCTACATAGCCACTTATTGCAGCAGGGTCATCACCTGATTTCAGCTCGTCAATCTGATATCCTTTTTTAAGCATCTTTTGTATAATTTCGAATTTTACATATATTTTGTAGTAATCTTGCCCATAAATGTGGTTTAACTAAAAATCATTTTCTTTAAAAACGTGCTATTACCTCACCATGCTGCAAATAACCAATATCTCTTTTTCCATTCAGGGAAAGCCTCTTTTCGAAGATGCCAGTGCTGTTATACCAACAGGACATAAGGTTGGCATTGTGGGTCGTAATGGTACAGGCAAAACAACACTTTTCAAACTAATCAAAAAATCACTCTCTCTTGATTCTGGCACAATAGAAACGCCAAGCTACTTTAAAATTGGCGGTGTTGAGCAAGAAGCACCAGCAAGTAACACTTCGTTATTGCAAACTGTTTTGGAAGCAGATACAGAGCGAACACACCTTCTACAAGAAGCAGATACGTGCGAAGATGCCGAGAGAATAACAGAAATTTACCAAAGGCTTGCTGATATAGAAGCCTATTCAGCTGAGGCAAGAGCTGCCTCTATTCTAGCTGGTCTTGGATTTGATAACCACGCACAGCAACGTCCCTGCCATGAGTTTTCTGGCGGGTGGCGTATGCGCGTAGCACTTGGTGCTGTTTTATTCTCAAAACCAGATTTATTATTGCTAGATGAGCCTACCAATTATTTGGATTTAGAAGGCGCATATTGGCTAGAACAATTTCTTGCAAAGTTCCAAAATACGGCATTAATCATCTCCCACGACAGAGAGTTATTAAATAAATCAGTCAATGGTATCCTGCATTTAAGTAATCTTAAACTTACCTATTTTACTGGAAGCTATGACCAGTTTGATGCTGAGAGACGGGCGAAATTAGAACATCAAACCTCTATGAAACGCAAACAAGATGCCCAACGCCTTCATATACAAAGTTTTGTAGACAGGTTTCGTGCAAAAGCTTCTAAAGCAAAACAAGCACAGTCTCGTATAAAACTTTTAGAGAAAATGAAACCCATTGTTGCTCTTACAGAAAACGCGGTAGCTGGTTTTTCATTTCCCACTCCCGCCGAATTACGCCCTCCTCTGGTTGTTATAGACAAAGGCGAAGTAGGATATAATGATAAAGCAGTTTTAAGCCGCTTATCTCTGCGAATTGATGCTGATGACAGAATTGCCTTACTTGGTGCTAATGGTGAAGGCAAATCAACCTTATCTAAACTCATTGCCAATAGATTATCTTTAATGGCAGGCGAATATTTTGCTACTGACAAGTTGCGTATTGGCTTTTTTGCACAGCACCAATTAGATGAATTAACTGAAGGCGACAGTGCCTATACTCATATTTTAAGATTACAACCTGATATGCAGGAAAACCCATTACGCAATCGTCTTGGTTCTGCTGGTTTCAACAAGGAAATTATTGATTTGCCCGTTGAGCAATTATCAGGTGGACAAAAAGCGCGCTTATTATTGCTGATTGCAACCATTAATGCACCTCATATATTGATTTTGGATGAGCCTACAAACCATCTAGATATTGAAAGCAGAGAAGCACTTATACTTGCCTTAAATGACTATAAAGGAGCGGTAATAATTGTAAGTCATGATACGTATTTAGTAGAGACTGTTGCTGATAAGTTTTGGCTTGTGAATAATGGTGAAGTTGTTGATTTTGACGGGGATATGAGAGAATATAAACACTATATTATGACTTCTCAACGTCGCCAGAAACGGAATGACAACACTGAAAAAAAATCCTCTATAAACACATCTACTAAAGCGCATCACACAGAGCAATCAAAAACTAATGCAGATAATAAAAATAAAAAGGTTTCTATATTTGAGTTACGAAAAAAACATAAAGAAATTGATAAAAAAATAGAAGTGTTGAATGCAGAAAAAACAAAAATTGAAACTGAGCTTTCTGCCCCTGACTATTATTCCAACACATCAGAAGAGCAAATAAAATCAACCGCAAAAAGACTTTCTACTATTACTAAAGAGTTAGAAAAAATGGAACTTATGTGGCTTGAAATAAGTGAAAAAATTGAAGGCGTCCCTTCATAAAAAAATGCCCCTTTTATTAGAAATAACTATATTATTCATAAGTTTAATTTGATAAGCGATCGGAAATCGGGGATATATATCAAGGTAACCACGAAAAAGTGGGTCTTCATTACTTGTTGGAGCGATATGTTGAAATATATTTCTATAAACACATTTTTTATTTTCTTTACGGTGACTTTCCTTGCGAATGTGGCGCTGTTTTTTGACGCTAATGCACATCAAACTGACGAGGTGCCCTGCATGGTAGATATTGTTTATGGTGACGATAATTCAGGGGTGGTTTCATATTTTATTCTAAGATTACAGCATAAAAACCAAACTGGAAGAAACATAATGGGCGTATCTGTTTTGATGAAAGACAAAGATGGCAAAACTATTCGAAATTCTGATGCTAGATGTGATGTTGCCTCCGACGGAATTAATGTTGGTGATACTGGGCAATGTGAAAAAATACTACAGACAATTTCTGGAAAAATGATGCAAAATATTGGGTATGATGTATGGATTAAACTATTGGACGATCAGAAAAAAGATTTTCAGAATACAGATTTCTGTGAAATTATTGGCGTTAAATTTTCTTAAATAATTTCTCTAGTTAATTGTTATTTAATATTTTTTTTACATCACATTCAAAGCAGAAGTGATGTTTTTTATAATAGAAAAAACACATAATGTACCCACGCCTGCAGAATTTTTTACAATATTGACAGCTCACACAAATATCAATAATCCTTTTTATAGGGGGAAGTAATTATGGATTTTAATTTAAGTGAAACACACCTCAAATGGCAGAAAATTGCCCGTGAGTTTGCAACAGAGGTAATAGCGCCAGAAGCTCTTGAAAGAGATAGGATCCCTCTTGCAAAAGACAGAATACCTTGGGACTGGATAAAATTAGCGGATAAAGCTGGCATTAGAACATTAGGCGTTCCTAAAACATTTGGCGGTGCTGAAGAAAGCATTCTTACCATGTGTATTGTTGGCGAAGAACTTGCCGCAGCCGACCTTGGATTTGCTGTAATTATGGATCAATGCTGGAAAATGGCGCATTTATTTAAAGATGCAATGACAGCAGAACAACAGCAAAAATTTATCCCTTCTTTTGTTTCAAATAATCAAGCAACAACTGCCATTGGTATAACAGAGCCTGATATTGGTTCTGACCATCAAGGGTATTATGATGGCGCTGATATCGGAATGAAAACAACTGCTGTAAAAGATGGTGATAGTTATATTTTAAACGGAACAAAACGATATATTTCCAATGGATGTATGGCTTCTCTTTATTTTATCACTGCTAGGTTAGATTCTAGCAAACCTCTGAGTGAGTCTGGTGCTGTGTTTATTGTACCTAGTGACACTCCTGGTTTTAGAGCAGATTTTTTTCATGAGAAAAGCAGCCAGAGATTAGCCACAAATGGATGTTTTCATCTTGAAAATTGTCGAATACCAGCAAGTAACATCATGCTCGGAGAAGGCAAATTAATTGAACTTAGAAGCCAATATATGCCAGGTAGCAAAGCAGAAGCAGCTGCCACGGTATTAGGGGTTGGCAGAGCTGCATATGATTATGCCATGAATTATGCAAAAGAGCGTAAACAAGGCGGAAAATTTATTATTGAACATCAAGCTGTCTCGTTAATGTTAGCAAAAATGGCAATGCTCTTAGATGGCGCAAGATTGCAGATATACAAAGCAGCATGGCTTGCAGATAACGGCGATAAAGATGCCAGAGTACAAGGATTAATAGCAAAAGTTCAAGCATCTGAGGCAGCTTTTGAGGTGTGCCGCCTTGCCACTGAGATATTAGGTGGTGCCGGAATTATGTTTGAGCATCCTGTGGAAAAATATCTGCGAGATGCTGCTAGCTTTTTACATTCTGATGGAACTAATCAAGTCTGTTCCTTGCGAATAACAAATGCGCTCTCTGGAATGAATTCTGCCGCTCTTTACGGATTTTAATATTTTTTCAGAAAATTAACCAGAAAATTAACCAGAAAATTAAATGGTGCTCTTTATGACTGCGTATGAACCAGAAAATTCAGTATTATCAGAACCAGTGCTTGTGAGGGTTGATAGGCAAGATTTAACAGAGTCACTTCATTATGGTTCTGCAATTATTTATCATGCACAACAAGGCATCATTGCTGCTTGGGGTAATCCAAATAAAATTATCTTCCCAAGATCTGCAATGAAACCTTTGCAAGCATTTACCGCATTATCCTCGGGTCTTGATTTAAGTGATGAGCAAATTGCATTTGGCTGTGCATCCCATCACGCAGAGAAAATACATATTAATCTAGCAAAAAACTGGTTAGATGCGCTTAATCTGTCATCAGAGGAGCATCTTGCCTGCGGACCTGCCTTGCCTCAAAATCAAGAAAGCCTTGCTGATATTCTACAAAACTCCAGTTTAAAAAACCCTGAAACACACTCATTTAGCAAACGTATTTACCATGGATGTTCAGGTAAACATTGCTGCCAGCTTGCTTTTTGCCACCATAATGGTTGGGACATTGATGGTTATTACTCTCCCGAACATCCAGCACAACACGCTTTGTTTACGCAGCTGGAGAGCTTGTCAGATGCACCTCTTGCAAAAATTGCCATTGATGGGTGTAGTTTGCCAGCCCCAGCTATGACACTGGCTGGTTTTGGTAGAGCTATGGCACAACTTGCTAATCCAGAGAAACTTAGTCTTGCTGAAAAAAAAGCGGCTATGCGTATCTTTGAAAGCACCACAAAATTTCCGTTTCTTACAGGCGGTACGCTAGCTCCAAACAGTCAAATGACATATAAATCAAATGCGACATTTTTTGCAAAAAATGGATCAGAAGGCGTTTATGCCTGCATTATACCAGGCTCAAATTGCGCTGTTGTTCTTAAAATGGCCGATGGAGCAATGAGGGCAGCTGATACAGCAATAGCTGGAATTTTGCATGACTATTGTAAAATACTTAAAATTGATCCCGCAGGCGCAACACCATTTGCAAACCACATAATGAGGAATGCCGCAGGTAGCCAAATTGGGAACACATATTGGGTTGGGGAAAAATTTAATTTATAAAATCAAACTATATAAGGCATACTCACTATATTAATTTATTATTTTTTTGGAGACGGCAATGTTAACGCTTTATCATTTCCCGCAATCAACCTGTAGCATCAAAGTTAGATTATTGCTTGCTGAAAAAAAACTGGATTGGCAGGATAATATGCTTGTATCTTCAGAGCATCATCACTTAACTGACTGGTATTTAAAACTTAATCCAAATGGGGTTGTTCCAACCTTAATGGATGATGATTTACCTGTTTTTGAATCAACCGCAATTTTAGAATATTTAGAAGATAAATATACAGATACAAATTTCAGACTTTCTAATTCATATATGCGAAGTCAAATGCGTGCTTTCCTTATATTTGTTGATGTCTGGCCAACACCAGCTGTTCGCACCCCTTCATTCCAATTTGGCGGTCTACTTCGCAAATTCACTGCTATGACTGATGAAAAGTTCAAAAGTCTTGTTAAAAAAAGACCTTTGAAAGCGGAGTTCTATCACTCTTTTGATAAAAATACAGGCTTTTCAGATGCGCAAATATTTACATCCTTTGATGTGATTTCACGAACCATAAAACGAATGGATGAGATGCTGCAAAAATTTGAGGGGCCATGGTTAATGGGCGCTGAATATTCGCTTGCTGATATGGCGGTGTTGCCTTTGATTGATAGGATTCAGGATTTAGGTCTTGATGGGCTGTGGCAAGACGCTTATCCTTCTATTTCGCATTGGTTAATTCGCGCACAGCAAAGACCCTCTAGTTTAAAAAGCTATATAATAGGAAGCAGATTATCAGAACAGTTTCCAGATATAGTTGGTGGCGCAGGTTCTCTCTCCGATTGGACAGATACCTATTTCGAGCGCAAGTTACAGGTATAAAGAAAGAATTTTAGAGATCAAAATGGATATATTAATCACAAATCTATCAATAAATTGGCAGTGTAAACACACTTGGAAAAATGCCTCAATCAACACATTATGGTGTCTTCTTGGATGCGCAATTGGAGATCTTGGAACAATAGCATTTTTTCAATTTATGGAAATTGACTGGCCTGTTTTCAGTATTATGGCACTCGCTATAGTAAATGGATTGCTAACCTCAATTATTTTAGAAACAATTATTCTTAGTCGCCAAATGATTTTAAAAATCGCCTTTAAAACTGCTATAGGTATGTCCCTTATATCCATGATCTCAATGGAAGTTGCAATGAACGTAACAGATGTCGTTCTCACAGGCGGTGCTATTTTAAAATGGTGGGTAATACCAATTATGCTCTTTGCAGGATTTATTACCCCACTTCCCTATAATTATTGGCGTCTAAAAACTACTGGAAGAGCATGCCATTAATTAACGCGCCCCTTCAATTGCAGCATTAATATGCTCTTAAATTTCATCCATGCTAAAAGTGTTATAATTATTTTTTGATAATTATTAACCCCCATATCTATTGGAGATTTTTGCAGCATAGAATTAGATGTTTTTAAGTGAAGAAAACCTTTTATCAAGATATAGCTAAGGATTTTAAGTCATATGCATCTTATCTAATTAAGTTTAGAAAAAGAGGCGCAGATATGATAATAAATAATCAAATGTTAATTCATTCCAGAACTTAGATAATGCAAACTTATTAAAATTTTTGAGGTATCATTGGAAAATCAAAAAACAGATCCTTTCGGAAATATCAAAGGGGATGAAAGAAAAGTTGAAGAAAACAATATTGAAGTAGATCCATTCACAATTGATTTGAATGACGCAAAGGAGGCTCTTCAAAAGTCAATAGATGCTTGGGATGGTAAAGTTGATGTTAGAAGCCAAACATCTCTTCTTGATAGAGTAAGAGCAAGAGAAAAAGTTCGAAAATGGAAGCCACCTTTCTTTGAGTATGTTGATGAATTTGACAGAGAATATGCAGATGTTCATTTATATTGGTCAGCAAAAATCATAAGAAGTATAAAAAATGTACCGAAAAAAAACGTGCGTGTTGCATTAGTTGGTTTACGTTCCTTTTTTAAACAAATTAATAATTTAAAACCTGATCTCTCTCATCCTGATATATTAAAATGCTATAATATTACGGCTGACGCCTATAAGACCGAACCGCACCCATATTCAGTTGACCTCGCATTTGATCCTGAACTTCACCTTGACCCTTTTGCAGGTGTTAGAGGTGACGAGAGAATGAATAAGAACAACCAATTTAGAAATGATTTACAAAAAGCCCTTGAAGAGATAAATTTCTCCATCGATTTTTTAAGCCAATTAGATGTACCTCATTATAGAAGAGAATTTCGATTTAAGAAAAGAAATTCAAAATGTGCTGTGCCAACTATATCAAAGTCTAATGCCTATTTTGATATATTTTTATGGTGGCCAGGAGGTGCCGTTCATGCTG
>JABJAN010000082.1 GCA_018666135.1 Alphaproteobacteria bacterium
CATTAGGACTTGACCATGTAGATTTATCTTTTGAAATTAACTTTGATTTAGAAGCCATTGAAATAACATCTAAATGTTCTGTTTCTGGAAAAACAGGAATTGAAATGGAAGCCCTAACAGCCGTAAGTGTTGCAGCACTCACTATTTACGATATGTGCAAATCAGTTGATAAAAATATGCGGATTGGCGATATAAGAGTGACTCACAAATCAGGCGGAAAATCTGGAATTTTCAATGCAGAATAATGCATTATTATCTGTAACCGAAGCCCGTGAAAATATATTAAAAAATATTTTACCATTGGATTCCGAACCATGCTTAGTGGAAAACCTTCATAACAGAGTACTAGCTGAAAACTTATATGCAAGATTGTCACATCCAGCAGAAGCTGTTTCTGCAATGGATGGATATGCTGCTCATTTATCAGATATCACAAAAGTGCCAACAATATTAACAGAAATAGGTGTGTCTGCTGCTGGTCATGCATTCACAAATCCTATTTTATCAGGACAACTTGTTCGAATTTTTACAGGGGCTTTGGTTCCTGAGGGTGCTGATACTATTATTTTACAAGAAGACACAATAAAAACACCAGCTGGAATTGAGATACAAGAAATCCCTAAATTAGGCCAATTCATTCGCCCAGCTGGTTTAGATTTTTTGGCTGGTGATAACATAATAACTGCCAGAACCGTTCTTTCGGCAAGAGATTGTGCCCTAATTGCGCTTGCGGGGCATCATGAAGTGCCCGTTATACGCAAACCTAAAATTGGTGTATTAACGAGTGGTGATGAATTAGTAACTCCTGGTCAGGTGCCAAAGGCAGGGCAATTAATTAACTCTAACAATTTATTACTCAGCACGCTTATTCTTGCAGCAGGAGGAGAGCCAATTGACCTTGGAATACTGCCAGATAAAGCAGGTGCGTTAATAAAAAGAATTGATAGTTATCCTGAGCTAGATATTATTATTACAACTGGCGGCGCTTCTGTGGGTGACCATGACCATATTGCAAAAGATTTAGACGAAAATACGCAATCTGAATTAATCTTCTGGAAAATTGCAATGCGTCCTGGAAAACCATTAATGTTTGGTCATTATAAAAACACGCCGCTACTTGGTATGCCTGGAAACCCTGTGTCAGCTGGTGTTTGCGCTGTTCTATTTCTAGTACCTATTATTAAGAAATTTTTAGGTTTATCCCCTGAACCAGTATTTTCAACTGCCCAAATAACTACTAATCTTCCTGAAAACGATAGGAGAGAAGATTACCTTCGTGCGATAACTACCATAGATGATGCAGGAATAACGCACGTAACACCTGCCAAAAGACAAGATTCCTCAATGCTTGCAACTTTAAGTAAGGCAGATTGCCTAATTCAACGCCCTGCATTAGCGCCACAAATAGAAAAAGGAACAAGAGTTCAAATTCTCTATTTTCCTCACTCTTTTTAAATATTCTTGATTTGTTCTTATTTTTTATGTTAGAACATATTAGGAACAAAAATTAAGAGGTGATTTATGTTAACCTTAAAGCAACGCGAATTATTAGATTTTCTTCAAGAATATGAATTTAAAAATAAGGCATCCCCCTCATTTGATGAAATGCGGGAAGCAATAGGACTTGCATCAAAATCTGGCATCCACCGGTTGATTAGTGGACTTGAAGAACGCGGCTTTATTCGCAGACTTGCAAACCGTGCAAGAGCTATTGAAATTATCAAAAATAATCATAATGACTTGGCAGCAAAATCTCATCCAGATAAAGATAATAACGTTGTGAAAGCAGATTTTTCTGGCTCTGCGCACATTGAATTACCTATGCTTGGAAGGATAGCTGCTGGCACCCCAATTGAAGCTATTTCCGATCCAACCGCATTTTTATCTATCCCGTCTAGCATGGTTGAATCAGGAGAACATTATGCCTTAGAAATCGTTGGAGATTCGATGATCGAGGCAGGAATTCATGATGGCGATACTGTAATCATTAGAAAAACAGAACAGGCTATAAACGGAGATATTGTTGTTGCTTTAGTAGATGGGTATGAAGCAACATTAAAGAAATTTCGGCGGGATTCTGATAGAATTGCTCTTGAGGCAGCTAATCCAAATTATGAAACACGTTATTTCACAACAAACCAAGTGAGCATTCAAGGAAAATTGAGTGGTCTTATCCGTAAATATCGTTAATCCCAAATCTACGAATTTGCCAAGGATTAATAACAGAGTGAGATTTGTTTGATTTAAATTGCATCACACCATTAGGCAAGATAATGCCCCTGACTGATTCTTGTTGGCTTAAAATGGGAAGTGCTTGGCAAAGCTCTTTTTTTATTTTTGGATACGCATTTTGGCGTTTTATTTGCATCACTTCACTATCATCTATTTTTAATTCAAGCCTATTATTTTGAATACAAATAGTCATATTATTAGGACTTCCATATTGAGTTTGCTGACATATATGGCTATCGCATATCTCAAATTCATATCTTCCTAGTTGCGCATTTACCGCATTTTTTATGTATCCTACAATTTTTTGATTAACTATGATTTGTGATTTATTATTATATAGTGAAATCACCATTTTATTGCCAGATTTTATCATTAGCAGTGAGGGGATAGGCTCAACCGCCCAGATAAAGAGAAATGCCATTGCTGTAATTACACCATAGAACCGAAAAGGAACATTCAAACAAAATAATAAAAGTCCTGAATGCGGAACTAAAAACAGACTAAAACTAGGCGGAGATTTAACCCAAAAACCAGCCAATGGCAGTGTTTCAAAAAATTCAGCTAATCTCCAAAGAATAGTTAACGCATAGCCAAATAAAGATGCTGTGAATTCCCCTACCCCAATCATTAGACTAACAAGATATAATATGCCTAACGGCATCACAACAAAGCCAGTAAAGGGCACAGCTATTAAATTTGATATAATTCCCCGCGGTGTAATAATTTGGAAATACCAAGCAATGAAGGGAAGTGTTGCGATAGAGGCTGCAACAGAGGCAACTAATATCTGCAAAATAGGCGAGAAAAAACTTTTGCGTTTTGCATAGGATTTAGTGACCTCAAACAAGCCTATGATAAAAAATGTAGCAATGGCTGATAATTGGAACGATATAGAATATAAATTTGAAGGGTTTATCAGCAGCATAAACAATAAAACCAATGCTAGGTTTCGTATTGTTAAAATACGCACATCACACATAACGCCAATCATCAATGCGCCTGCCATCATCCAAGCCCTTAAGGCACTTGTTGGCGCACCTGAGATAACAAGATAAAAACTAGCTGATATAATTGCCAATAGGGCAGCAAATTTATGAATAGGATAAATTTGGGAAATAGATGGAAAATAACTAAAAACATATCGACATAAGGTAAAAATACCAAAGCAAAAAAAACCCATATGCAGCCCAGAAATAGCTAATAAATGAGCTATCCCAGCCAATTGGAACGACTTATAGGCATCATCAGGAATAGATTTTCTAACTCCCAACAATAAAGCACTAGAAAAACTAGCAATCTCTGGCTCAAAGTTATCCAGCTGGCTAGTCATTTTAGCTGCTAGTTTTAGTCTAAATTTTTTAACGTGAACGCTAAGCTCAGATAAGACACCTTCAGATCTGAATTTATCAACTAAATGCGCGGTATAGACAAAGCCAGTTGCCCCTATGCTATCTAGCCACATATGACGCGAATAATCAGGTTTTCCCTCAAAAACAGGAGGAGATAAAGGAAAAAACCGACCATATACAGTAATATTATCACCTATATTAAAATCATCTGTATGATAAGACCAGATACGAACCTTGCTCAATTTTTGCAATTCATCATCAGTTCCATTTTTAGAAATGGTCACTGTAAGACGTGTTTTATTATTAGAATATCTTTCAATGAAATTAACTTCACCTGTTAGTTGCCCTGTAAATTCAGTATTTAAAATTACGGATTTATTTGAATTAAGCTGAAAACTAGAAGCAACAAATCCCAATAATAAAAATAGCAGTGCAAGTTCACTATAATAAAACACACTTTTCTGATTGATTCGAAAAATACAAAACACCAAGCTTACTAGAAAACAAAGAAGAAAAAATAAATCTAAATTGGTTGCTTTTATAACCAACAAATTCATCATTAGAATTCCGCAGATAAAACAGCTTACAAGCCATACAAAATTACACTTTTGTGGAATCATTTGTGCCAATATTTGCGTTGTCATGCTATATAGCCGCCTAAGGTACGAATAGTTATCTAAAATACTAGGCAAATAAGGATTAATAAAGAATGACTGTTATCACTCGGTTTGCGCCATCTCCCACTGGTTTTTTGCATATTGGCGGCGCTCGCACGGCGCTTTTTAACTATCTTTTTGCTAAACATCATGGCGGAAAATACCTGCTAAGGATTGAAGATACCGACAAGGAAAGGTCAACTGCATCTGCGGTGGAGGCTATATTTAATGGCTTAAATTGGCTTGGTTTGGAAGGAGATATGCAGGCTACCCTGCAATCAGAACAAATCGAACGGCACAAACAAGTAGCAGAGCTTCTCGCAAATTCTGGTGCAGCCTATTACTGCTATTTAACACAGGACGAAATCACATTATTGCGGGAGAAAAATAAGCAGGATGGCACGCCATTTCGCTCCCCATGGCGAGACCCAAACTATGAAGGCTCTAAAACTATAGAACCTGTATTAAGACTTCGTATGCCAGATAAGGGTGAAACTACTATAAGTGACCTAGTACAAGGTGAAGTAAGCGTTGCAAACAAACAATTAGATGATTTAGTCTTAATGCGTAGCGATAAGACGCCAACTTATATGTTGGCAGTTGTTGTAGATGATCATGATATGGGAATCACCCATATTTTAAGAGGAGACGACCATTTAAATAATGCCTTCCGACAGACAAAAATTTATCAAGCACTTTCCTGGGAAATACCTATTTTTGGTCATATCCCCCTAATTCACGGACCTGATGGAGCAAAATTATCAAAAAGACATGGTGCGCTTGGCGTAGATGCTTATAAAAAATTAGGCTTTCAATCAGAAGCTATGTTGAATTATCTAGCAAAACTAGGCTGGTCGCATGGTGATGATGATTTTTTCTCACGCCAACAAGCAATATCTTGGTTTGATGGAAAATCGATTGGAAAAGCACCTGCCAAATTTGATATGCAGAAACTATTATCAATAAACGGATTATGGTTAAAACAACAAGATTTGAAAAATCTACAAGAACAGATATTGTTGTTTCACACATCATATTCTGACAAGCAAATAAGCAAAGACTTCTCCTCTAGGTTAGAAAAACTTAAGCCACATTTAACAGAAAGAGCCTCAATAATTACAGATATCACTGATCATATTGATTATTTAATTTATGATGGCACTCCTGAAATTAATGAGGAATCTAAGGCATTAATTAATCCAGAAAGTTGCGAAATATTAAAGCTATTTACTCAAATATTAGATAAATTACCTTCTGACCCTGACTCATTTCAAACTTTCCTTGATAAATGGTTAGAGGAAAAAAACATAAAAATGAGAGCTTTAGGTCTCCCTCTTAGGGTTTTGCTTACTGGGCGTAAGTCTGCACCAGCCATATTTGATCTGATACAAGCATTAGGCATAGAAGAAACAAGAAATCGTATCAATCAGATTTGCATTTAAACCATTATTATGGATATAATAGTGTCAAAAATATCGATATTTGCGATTTTTTGTAAAATGTGCCAATTATCTGGCGATATTAATATTGGGTTACGGGGAAGAAAATGAATAAGTTGCAGCAAAATGATCACACAATGACACTAACAGATGATGTCACTGGCGAGTCTATTAAGCTACCAGTAATGAAAGGGACAATTGGACCTGATGTGATTGATGTACGAGGCTTATACGCAGGACACAATAAATTTACCTTTGATCCAGGATATGGCGCCACAGGTTCGTGTACTTCTGGATTAACCTATATTGATGGAGATCAAGGTATCTTACTTCACCGTGGATATCCAATCGAAGAATTAGCGGCAAAATCTGATTTTCTAGAGGTGGCATATCTCCTTTTAAATGGAGAGCTTCCTAGTGCTGATTCCAAAGTTGAGTTTGATCATGCAATTACTCATCA
>JABJAN010000083.1 GCA_018666135.1 Alphaproteobacteria bacterium
ATCTGAAATAGATTAAAAACTTACGAAATTTAATTTACGCAGATAATGTGTAAAATGTTTTTTTAAAAGCTATTAAATGATTACGTTTTTTTAAAATTGACAAGTGATAAAACTTGTAAAATAATACTTTTTGATAATCATAGATTGTACCCCGTTTTTCTTGTTTTCTTCTGAGAGAGATGCTGCCAATGAGTGATATTAATCATACTAAATTTATAGTCGAACAGGTAAATGGTGACTTTGAGCTTTGGTTAAATATAGAAAATAAAAAAAGTAAATTGCCAGCCTTATGGCTTAGAGAACGGGCGCCCACTGAAGATCAAATAGATCATATTACCCAACAGAGGTTCGTTAACCCTCATGAATTTGACCCTAATATTCGATTAAAGCAAATTGAGATTAAACAGGGTATAATCAAGCTTGAATTTACAGATGGGTATAGTGCGGATTACCAGATAACTGATATTGCAAAATGGATAAACTCAGACAATTCTTATCCAAAAAAAGTAAAATGGAAAGCTGATTTAAGCGATATACCAAGATATAACTGGCTAGATTTTGAAGATGAAACATATCACTTTCAAGCTGTTCAGGCTTATCTTAAATATGGTTTTATTATCATTTATAATGCGCCAGAAAAACCAAATTCAATCCGTAAAATAGCAGCTAAGTTTGGGTATATAAGACACACTAATTTCGGAGAGATTTTTGAGGTAAAAACCAAACCAAAAGCAAATGACCTTGCCTATTATTCGGTTGCACTTGGACCACATACTGATAACCCCTACCGTGATCCAACGCCTGGCATTCAATTGCTTCATTGTTTAGTAAACCAGACTTCAGGCGGTTTATCTACATTAGTGGATTCTTTGTCTTGTTTGGACAGGCTTGCATTAACTAATTCCGAAGGGCTTGAGCTGCTTGCTAATATCCCAGTTACATTTACCTTTAGTGATGTAGATACCAGAATTGCAAAATCCCGACCAATTGTTAGTAAAAACGAAAAAGGCGAGATTGATGGTATGCATTATAGTCCGCGACTTGACTGGCTTCCTTTGCTAGATGAAGAGGTGTTAAAGGTCTATCAGAAGGCACGTTCCTGTTTATCTCAGTTACTTACGGATCACGAATTTGAGTTGAAATTCAAATTAGTTGCTGGCGAATGCATGATGTTTGACAATAATCGAGTTTTGCACGGAAGAACCGAATTTAATCCTAATGAAGGCGCAAGACATCTCCAAGGGTGCTATATAGATAAAGATGGTCCAGAAGCAATCTATCAACATTTTTATGAGAAAAATAATAGGATAAATTAATGCAATTAATGGGAGAATGCTTATGAATAAGCAGGAAAAAGTGTCTTTTAAAAGGATGGATGAGGGAAGTGCTAGTGATTATGCTTTACTTGATGAATTTGAAACAGACTATATAAAAGGATTGCCAGATAGAATTATACACTCTCTTCAGCGACTTGATGATACGCTTGGCGGATATCAAGTAACCCGTCTTCAACATTCACTTCAATCTGCAACTAGAGCAGAGGCAGATGGGGCTGATATAGAATTGATTGTTGCCGCACTTATTCATGATATAGGAGATGAGTTAGCACCTGAAAACCACTCACAATTGGCAGCGTGCATCATCCGCCCTTATGTTCGCGCAGAAGTGTCTTGGATATTAGAAATGCATGGTGTCTTTCAATTTAAATATTATGCAGACAAGGTAGGTCTTAACCCAGATGAGCGAGAGCGTTGGCGAAACCATCCATGGTTTGATTCATGTGAACAATTTTGCCGAGATTGGGACCAAGTATCCTTTGACCCTGATTATGAAACAAAACCATTAAGTTATTTTGAACCTATGTTAAGGCAGGTTTTTAGTCGCCCTGCATTCGATAGAAATATTACCAAAGAGCCTATTTAAGAGCGTAGTATTTAACCCTAAGGTATATTCGGTTCTATGATATTTAACGGAAGAGCTGTTTGATATTTGATTTCTTGTAGTGAGACACTTGTTGACATGGATGTAAACTCGATCTTGGCAATTAGGGATTGTTGAAAAATATCATAAGATTCAATTGTTGGACTTACGATTTTCAATAGGTAATCAGCACCAGAACCTGTTAATCGATGTGCTTCAACGATTTCTGGCAGGCCATTTACAACTTTATTAAATTTTGCAAACCATTCTGGATTATGTTGACCTACTGAAATAGATAAAAAAACAACAATAGGCAGACCAATTGCATGCCTGTTCAATATTGTTGCGCGCTTTGAAATTATCCCATTCTCTTCCATGCGTTGTATTCTGTTCCAGCAAGGCGTTTTTGAAATGCCAATTTGACTGGAAAGATTGCTAAGAGAAATATTAGAATTCTCCTGTAAAATTTTAAGAATATGCCTATCTATGTTGTCCATGCTATAAAACTCTGCTATTAAAGAATGCTGTTCTGTTTATCTAATTAATTTGAAGAAAAAAAGTACAAAAGTAAAAATATCATATTTTAAAAAGATTTTTTTACTTTAAGAATGATTTTAATTTTAATTTTCATTTTTTTTGGAGAGTATCGTGGGCAATAATTCACAAAATCTAGAAACATTGGTGTTGCACGCAGGAAGCTATCGGTCTGATTCAGCAACTAATTCAGTGGCAGTACCTATTTATCAGACAACCAGCTATCAATTTAATAACACTGAACATGCAGGAAATTTATTTGCGTTAAAAGAACTTGGTAATATTTATACACGTATTATGAACCCAACAACTGCAGTTTTGGAAGAACGGCTTGCCGCGTTAGAAGGTGGCATGGCAGCTCTGGGTGTATCTTCTGGCTCTGCTGCTATTGCCTTATCAATTCAGAATTTAGCATCTGCTGGTGATAATATTGTATCCTCTCCCCATTTGTATGGAGGAACATGGAATTTATTTAGTAATACATTCAAGCAATTTGGTATTGAGGTGCGTTTTGCAGACCCTGATAGACCAGAGAGTTTTGCTGAACTAAGTGACGATAAAACACGCGCTTATTATGGAGAGACATTGCCAAATCCCAAGTTAAAGCTTTTCCCCATTTCTGAGGTTGCAGAAATAGGAAAGGAGCGCGGTATTCCGTTGATTGTGGATAATACAGCAGCGCCAATAACCTGTAAGCCAATTAAGGACGGAGCGTCTGTTGTTGTCCACTCCCTCACAAAATTTATCGGGGGTCATGGTACTTCAATTGGGGGAGTAATAATTGACAGTGGTCTATTTGATTGGACAGCAAAGCCAGAACAACAACCATTATTAAATACGCCAGATGAAAGCTACCATGGTGCAATTTGGGGACAGCTAATACCTGAAGCGCTTGGCGCACCTATCGCCTATGCGATAAGAGCACGCGTTGTAATGCTTCGTGATTTGGGTCCCGCGTTATCTCCTATCAATTCATTCCAAATCATTCAAGGGCTAGAGACATTACCGTTACGATATAGAGAACAACAGGCAAATGCACAAAAATTAGTTGATTATTTTAATAATCATGCCGAAATCTCTCATGTTATTCATCCGAGTTGTTTTAGCGGTGCTGATAAGCAGCGAGCAGATAAATATATGCGTACAGGCTATGGTCCGTTGCTAGGTATAGAGCTAAAAGGGGGAGAGAGTGCTGGTAGAAAATTAATTGATAATTTGAAAATGATATATCATGTTGCTAATATTGGTGATGTGCGCACCCTAGCAATCCATCCTGCTTCTACTACACATTCACAGTTAAATGCAGAAGAGCAAATCGCAGCAGGTGTAACCCCTGGCTATGTTCGCTTTTCAGTAGGAATTGAACATATTGACGATATTATTGCAGATATAGAACAAGCATTAGCATCATAAATTTGTAAAAATAAGAAGGGATATAATTTTTTGAAGGCTTTTATTTAGCTTGCTGCTTTGGCTTATACATCCTGGCCGGCAACAAAGCCAGATGACCAAGCCCATTGAAAGTTATATCCCCCTAAATGTCCTGTGACATCTATTACTTCACCAATAAAATAAAGCCCCTTTTGTGATTTTGCTTCCATATTTTTCGACGAAATAGCGTTAACATTTATGCCGCCACAGGTAACTTCAGCAGTTCTATATCCTTCGGTTCCACTTGGGATTACCTGCCAGCGATGAAGCCTCTCACTTAAGTGAGATAAACAAGCATGCGACAGATCTGCCAGCCTGCCTTCTAGCTCAAGCTCATCTAAAATATCATCTGCCAATCGTTTGGGAAGATATTGGCTTAAAGCTGTATGAATGGTTTGTTTAGGAGAGCTTAATTTATGTTGTTTTAAAACGGTGTTTAAATCCATCTCTGGCAAGAGATTAATGCTGATCATCTCCCCCTCATCCCAATAGGAGCTTATTTGCAAAACAGAAGGACCAGATAGCCCGCGATGAGTGAATAATAATCCTTCTCGGAAGCTTGTTTTGCCAAAAAATATTTCTGCATCTACACTCACGCCAGATAGAGCGCGGCACCTCTCTAGGAAGTTTGATTGAAAGGTAAGTGGCACTAAAGCAGGTTTTAAAGATGTGACTTCAAGACCAAACTGCTGTGCAATATCATATCCTAATCTGCTAGCGCCAATTTTTGGAATTGACAGACCACCCGTTGCAACCACTAATGATTGACATATGATTTCTGTATGTTTTTCCTCAGTATGAGTATGTGCAGAAACCACTACCTTAAACCCATCTTGAGCTGAATGTACTGAGTGTATTTTTGTATTAAGTTCGAGGGTCACATTTGCTTTTGAACATTCATCTAACAGCATTGTAATAATTTCTTGAGCGCTATTATCGCAGAATAATTGCCCTAGTTTTTTCTCATGAAATTTTATCTTATGAGATTCTACTAACTCAATAAAATCTGATTGTGTATAACGACTAAAGATAGATTTGCAAAAATGCGCATTACGGGAGATAAATGCAGAAGGGCTTGAGTGAAGATTGGTAAAATTGCATCTACCTCCTCCTGAAATACGAATCTTTTCAGCTGGCTTCTTGGCATGATCCAATAATAATACGGAGCGCCCGCGCTTGCCTGCAATATGTGCACACATGAGTCCTGCAGCACCTGCACCAATTATAAGAACATCAATTTCACGAAGCATAAAGGATACCTGTTACAACCTTATATTAATTAAAAATAAGTTCATAAGATAGAAGAAGATAATTAACAGAAGCAAGAGAACAAACCTATCTTAAAAGTTAATGACTTGCTAATAAGCATAAGTTGTGGTGTTTTCTTCCTTCTAAATCGGCATGTTAAATGCCCATCCTATATTTTTGGGTTCTTTATGACTATTATCAAAAAATTACAGTTTTTATCTATAAAACAAATCCCTAATTTATTCTGGAGCTCGCCAAAAGCACTCACCGTCAGACCGCCAATCATTAGTATTATTGTGTTGTTCGCTGGTCTTGTTTTATTTGGACTTGGAGAGGCTTTGCTGATTGCTGCAGGGGCAGGCGTTAGCCCTTGGACCACGCTTGCTCAGGGCATAAGCTTGCGCACAGGCTGGAGTATTGGTTTTGCTACCTTGATAATTGGGTTTGTTGTATTATTGGCTTGGATACCCCTTCGCCAGATGCCTGGTATTGGTACTATTGCAAATGCTATTATTGTTGCACTAATGTTGGATGTTTTGTTGCCATATTTGCCAAAACCTGATTTTTTTCTACTACAGATTTTTCAATCTATCACTGGCATTTTAATTGTTGGATTTGGTGCCGCCCTGTATCTTAGTGCTAATCTTGGACCTGGTCCAAGAGATGGGTTGATGACTGGGCTCACACGTTTCTCAAATAGACCTATTTCGTTAGTCCGTAGTGTCATAGAATTATTGGTTGTTGCATCTGGTTGGATGTTAGGTGGCACGGTTGGGTTGGGTACGGTATTATTTGCTGTTCTAATTGGGCCTTCTATTTCTGCAGGATGTTTTGTTTTGAATCAATATATAGCTCCTAAAAGGAGCGATATTTAAAGCATTTTTCTTGCTTGCCTTTTTTAGGGTAGTTAGGTATTTTTAGTAAAAATTTATCATAAAATTCAATGTGATGATTATGGTGTATCAGCCAGAATAATGCGTCTTGCTGACCTGGGGATATTAGTGTTTAGATAAAGAGAGTGAGCGTAATCAAATTATGAATGTAAAACAAAAAAATCAGTCATGGGTAATGGTCTTTATTCTAATTCTTCC
>JABJAN010000084.1 GCA_018666135.1 Alphaproteobacteria bacterium
AAAACCTTTGTTACGTTTGAGCCTTCAATAACAGTCTCACCAAATTTAGATTGGTTTTCTGCTTTCTTTGCCGTTGCAGTCATATTTTCCCCCGTGATGACTTGTCAAAGTAAGTATTACTAAGATTATCGATAATGATCTTATCACTGCATTTGAGTAGATCAACAAGAAAATCGATATTTTTGTGAAAAAAACGTTTAATCGTTAAATTTTTATAAATTTAACTAATGATATTCAGCGTTATTACTGCTATAAATTTGAACTGTGAAAAGCTTTTGCTATTTTATTTTGTAGGTCAACAAACGCTTTAATTTTATGTTAATTACACTTCGAAATAATAGATATGCAATCATCTTCTTCTTATTCAACCAATGCTCTTATCAGTTTACTTGCTAGCCATCTTGCTGATTCTCCAGATAAAATACTATTCCGTTTTTTGGATGATGAAATGCCTATAACTAGGCAGGATTTTTTCAGTGAATGTGAGAAATTCTGCGCATTCTTTCAAGAAATTGGGGTTCAGCCAGATGATCGAATCGTTGTTCAGACTCCAAAATCATCTAAAAGTTTGAGTTTGTATATTGGTGCAATAATGGCTGGTGGGATATATATTCCGTTAAACCCAGATTTTACAGATGCAGAAGTGTCTTATTATTTAAATGATTCGCAACCGTCAGTTTTCATTTGTATGTCTGAACGCAAGGAAAGCTTGTTTAAGATAGCAGCTGAATCAAATGTTCCTAATTTATATACTTTGGGGATAGATAATTCAGGTACCCTGCCTCAGGAAATCCGCACCACAAACGCAATATTTATTCAGGAAGTGGCAAGACAAGATGAGGATATAGCCGCTATTTTATACACCTCAGGCACAACCGGCAGACCAAAAGGAGCGATGATACCACATCGGGCATTGGGCTCTAATGCGATAACCCTTTGTGCGGAATGGCAATATACGGAACAGGATGTATTAATTCATGCCCTGCCTGTTTTCCATACGCATGGTTTATTCGTTGCTACCAATGTTGCTTTGGTAAGCGGTGCTGAAATGTTGTTTATGGATAAGTTTGATGTAGATAAAACAATTCAAGCAATGCCTAATGCAACCGCATTAATGGGTGTTCCTACATTTTATACCCGTTTATTGCAGCATCCAGCTCTTGCAACTGCTGCAGAAAAAATGAGATTATTTATTTCAGGTTCAGCGCCATTATTAGCACAAACGCATGAGGAGTGGACTCAAAAAACAGGTCATGCGATCTTAGAGAGATACGGTATGACAGAAGCGAATATGATCACTTCAAATCCGTATTTTGGTAATAGGAAAGCAGGTACAGTGGGTATCCCGCTTGCGGGCATATCTGTGCGAATCACCTCAGAGGAATCATTGCAGGAAGTTGCCGAAGGGCAAGTTGGCAGCCTGGAGTTAAAAGGGCCAAATTTATTTACCGGTTACTGGCAAAATCCAGAGAAGACAGCTGCCGAATTTCGGGCAGACGGATATTTTATTTCAGGCGATTTAGCTTGCCAGGATGAAGATGGCTATATCTCAATCGTGGGCAGAGAAAAGGACCTGATAATATCTGGGGGATTTAATATTTATCCAAAAGAAATCGAATCTATTCTAGATGAATTGCCAGATGTGATTGAAAGTGCTGTAGTTGGTGTGCCGCACGCAGATTTTGGCGAGGCAGTGGTTGCCATCCTAATCATAGAAGAAAAAAGCACTCTTAAACAGAGTGACGTGATAGATTATGTTTCTAGTCAGCTGGTGAATTATAAGCGTCCAAAACATGTGGCATTTTTAACTAGCTTGCCAAGAAATAGCATGGGAAAAGTACAAAAAAATATATTGCGTGAGCAATATAATTCTCTGTTTAGCTAATAATTAGGCTGTATCTTGTGAAACTCTAGTATCAAGATAAGCTATCACTGTTGCAGACAAGGTTATCAATGCTCCGCCTAGAATAACGAAAATATCAAATCTATCGCCAAATAGATATATGCCCATGATTGTTGCCCAAACAAGTTGTAAATAGGTTACAGGTTGACTGATTGTCATTGGCGTAAGACGAAAAGATTGAGTCATTGCATAATGACCAGTGGTAGCTAGAATAGCAACAAGTGCAAGACTTATCACATCAAACAGATCAGGTGTCGTCCAGACAATAAGCGCCATTGGTAATTGTGCCATGGATACAAATAGACTTAGCATACCAACTATCACCATCGAACTTTCTTTGAAAGATAGCCGTTTTGCCATTAAATAAGAAGCTGCAAAAATAGGCGAGGCAAGTAGTTGTGCTAATTGTCCAAGAGATACTTCTTGAAATCCAGGTCTTATAATAATGATTGCGCCGATAAATCCAATGGCTAAGGCAAATAAATGATAGGGCTTTAAATGCTCTCCAAAGAAGAGGGCTGCCCCTATTGTGACATATAATGGTATGGAATATCCAATTGCTGTTACTTCTGCAATTGGAATATGGATAGTGGCATAAAACCATAAGATCACAGCGACGCTATGCAGGCTTCCTCGTAAAATAAAAAATCCTAAACTTTTTCTTTTTACACTAAGCTCTTTTGCGGTTTGGTTTTTATTATCTAATAATAGCCTGCGCATCACAGGCAGCCAAAAAGGCGCTAGCATGACTGCTCCAGATAAATAGCGAATGAAGGCTGCTTGCGTTGCTGGCATATCTGTTCCGATATAGCGAACCACTGTTAATGTTATCGAAAAACAGAGTGTGGTCACGACCATCCATAATGCGCCAATAAGCCTATCTGACATCATGATAGGTTAATTAGCCATTTCAAATTTGTGAGTGACTTCGCTGTAGGGGAGCCAATATGAGCCAGAAAAAACACGTACATAAATAGCTAAAGGAATAGATGTATAATATTTTATATTTAGCGTGTTAAAATCACATGAAGCAAGGTTAGACAAGGAAGTCAAAATCGACACCTCTATCTGCTTGCAATACATGCTCCATATATAATTTATGATAACCACGTTTAGCAATAAACCTACTCAGATCTAGCGTTTTTCTTCTGTTGGCTAATGCAACCTCATCAACATGTAGATGCAAACTTCTTGCATTTACATCTAGGCTAATCTGATCCCCTGTTTGCACTAAGGCAAGAGGACCACCTTCAGCTGCTTCTGGGCAAACATGAAGGATGATTGTGCCTGATGCTGTGCCACTCATTCTGCCATCAGAAATACGAACCATATCTTTGACGCCTTGTCTGGCAAGCTTCTTGGGAATTGGGATTAAGCCTGCTTCAGGCATGCCAGGCGCTCCTTTAGGCCCGATATATCGTAGAACTAAAATATCTTCTTTATTTACATCCAGATCGTCACTGTCAATGCGGTTTGCTAAATCTTCAAGACCATCAAAAACCACAGCTCGCCCAGAGTGAGTAAGAAGTGAATCACTTGCAGCAGATTGTTTGATAATAGCAGTGTCAGGCGCAAGATTGCCTTTTAGGACTGCCATACCGCCTTCCCGGTAAACCGGGTTTGATGCAGATTTAACAACATCTTGCTGCCAAGAAAAATGTGTTTCTTCAATATTTTGGCCAATTGTTTTCCCAGTAATAGTAAGCGCATCTAAATGCAATTTATCTTGTAATTCCAACAATATTCTTGGCAGTCCACCTGCTTTATACAAATCTTCCATATAGCCTTCACCTGAAGGCTTTAAGTCAACAATCACAGGAATTGTGCGTGATAATGCATCAAATGCATCCATATCTAAT
Organism: Alphaproteobacteria bacterium; assembly: GCA_018666135.1. Taxonomy (GTDB): domain Bacteria; phylum Pseudomonadota; class Alphaproteobacteria; order Puniceispirillales; family Puniceispirillaceae; genus UBA5951. The sequence goes on from JABJAN010000084.1 coordinate 3,763, forward strand.
TTAATTCCAAGCCGTCCAGCAATAGCAGCAAGATGAATTAGACCATTTGTTGAACCACCAATGGCAAGAAGTACCATCAGCGCGTTTTCAAAAGATTTTGCTGTCAAAATACTACTTGGTCTGCGTTTTACAGAGGCTATTTCAACCGCAATTTGCCCAGTTTTTTCAGCAATTCTGCGTCTTTCTGATGATACTGCAGGAGTACAAGAAGAATCAGGTGGCATCATACCAAGTGTTTCAGCAATCATTGCCATGGTACTAGCTGTACCCATCACACCGCAGGTGCCAACCGTTGGCACAAGCTGATTATTGGCTTCGTTAATTTCAATTTCATCTATTTCATCAGCTCGGAATTTTGCCCATAATCTTCGGCAGTCAGTGCAAGCACCCACACGCTCTCCTCGATGTGAGCCTGTAAGCATTGGTCCTGTAACAAGTTGGACTACAGGCATATCAACACTCAACGCCCCCATTAATTGGGCGGGAACTGTTTTATCACAGCCACCGATAAGAACACAAGAATCCATAGGCTGGGCTCTAATCATCTCCTCAGTATCCATAGCCATCAGATTTCGAAGATACATAGAAGTTGGGTAGGTAAAGGCTTCATGAACAGAGATAGTTGGAAATTCAAGAGGAATTGCACCTTGCGCTAAAACACCAGCACGCACGCTTTGAATTAAATCAGGAACATTACCATGGCAGGAATTATAATTGCTGAATGTATTGATAATACCAACAATAGGCTTGTCTAACATTTCATCAGAATAGCCAAGACCTTTAATAAAAGATTTACGAAGAAAGGTAGAAAAACCAAGGTCACCGTAATTTGTTAGGTTCTGCTTAATTCCTTTTTTATCATCCATTTTTTCTTCCAGTCTGATTTTAATCTTAAATCTTATCTAACATAAAAAAGCTAGATGTCAGTTCTGTTTTATCCTCTGCCAACAAATGGCATATTGGTAGCCATAATTGTCATTGATAAGATATTGGTATCCAATGGAAGGCTTGCCATATAAGCCACTGCACGGCCACATTCATCTGATTCAATTACTGGCTCTACCATGATCTCACCATTTGCTTGCGGCACGCCTTTGGTAAAACGGTTACCAATGGCTGTGTCAGCGTTGCCAATATCTAACTGAGAGCAGGCGATAGAATAGGCTCTTCCATCTAGCGCTATTGTTTTTGTCATTCCGGTAATGGCATGTTTAGTTGCTGTATAAGCGATTGTATTTGGTCTTGGTGCGTGCGCACTAATAGAACCATTATTGATTATACGCCCACCTTGAGGTGATTGTGATTTCATCATTTTAAACGCTGCCTGCGCACATAAGAAACTACCAGTCAGATTTACATCAACACATTTGCGCCACGCATCTTCCTCTAGTTCGTCTAATTCTACGCGAGGAGCGCCCATCCCAGCATTATTAAATAATATATCTAATCTGCCATGTTCATTTTTTATATCAGCAAACAAAGAACGCACCGAATCGCTATTTGTAACATCAGCAATAATCGCGCTTATTTTAGGTTTATCTGTTGCACCAAGTGAGATAGTTTCGTCTAGCTGTTCTTGCCTTCTGCCACATATAATTACATGAAAATCATCTTTTTGTAGCGCTATCGCAGCAGACCTTCCGATACCAGTGCCACCCCCAGTGATAAGAGCAACTTTTTTAATTTTTTCTGTCATCAATCTTCTCCCATTTAGAAAGGATACGCTTATTTAAAGGCAATATGAGTATCCTATCCGTAAATGATTAAATCACTTATCCTTGGTATGAACCAAAGTCGAAAAACAGCTCTGAGTTGGTAACCATAATTCGATGTCTCATAGCTTCATCAGTTATCCATTCGCCAAACCAGTTAACCAAATCACCATCATTTGGATTAACCTCATATTTATTAGGGTGTGGCCAATCTGTTCCCCACATTACATTGTCTGGGTTTGCTTCAACTAATGCTCTTGCCATTGGTAGAACATCATCATATGGCGGTAAGTCTGTCTCACTTACCCTGTTTGCACCAGAAATTTTTACCCAAGTATTGCCGTCTTTAACAAGCCTCAATAATGTCTTAAAACCATCAGCCTCGATGCCCGCAATAGCAGGTTGATAAGCAAAATGACCAATGGAAACAGGAACTGATGCATTGGCTAAAACAGGCTCAAGCTCTACCATATCTTTTCCAGGAAAAAGATATTCTAAATGCCATCCAAATCCTTTGATTTTATCCTCAAGTCGTGAAATCTCAGATAATTCAAGTGGCATTCCCCCCTTATTATCTAAGTTTAGTCTCACGCCGCGAATACCTTGATCATGCAGCTCTTGTAGAAAATTTTCGGTTGCATCCATTTTAATGGCACACACACCACGCGCCTTATTAGGCACCTTTTTGTTAAGCTCGTTCATACCCTTTAAAATAGCTGCATTATCAACGCCGTAAACAGATGGCTGTGTGAAAACAACTCTGTCTATGCCTAATGTATCATGCAGATGAATAAGATCTTCTAATGTAGAATCAGGTGGATTATATCCCCGCCCTTCAAATAAAGGAAAATGATTCTCAAATATGTGCACATGTGTATCTATGCTACCTTTTGGTAGCGTGATACTTGGTTTTTTTGGGTTTCTATCAGGGGCGATACAATCTCGGATAGTCATTATTTTCTCCAAAGCTCTGTAGATGAGGCAATTAATTTATCGATAATTTGTGCGTATAGGATTTAACGATTGTAAAAATTTTGTCTATATAAAAATAAATTTATCATTGATTTTTACAAAAAATGACAGGGCTTTTTTAAAAAAATTAGTATTGAGTTAGAAATTTTTCAGCGCTTATGATGATGTTATTTGGGGGTGGGGATATGATTTCAAGAGTGGGTGAAATATGTGAATCCCAGTCTAGAGAATTATTAATTTCTTCTGCAATTCGGTCAGAATAAATTTTTTGAAGAACTGGTTTTCCGCCAACAAAAGTAAAGAAAGCATCTGGCATAGCAACACCAGCAACACCGCCTCTATTAGCATACGGGTTATTGGGTGAGGTGATGAAATCAACTTTTTTCACAAATCGTCTTGGATCGGATGGCATAACAACAATCACCTTATTAGCCAGAACCGAAATATCATGTGCGCCACCAGAGCCAGGTAACGCCACCGTTTTGCCTGATTTTGTAACAAGCTTGCTGCTATTAAGGTGCCCATTTTCATCAATTTGCGCAGCAGATAAAAGACCAATATCAATCTCTCCTCTTTGCAGCATGCTAAAAACATCCAGCATCGAGCCATGCATTTTGGCGTTTCTAGCTATATTTTCACTGGCAGTTGATAGTGGCTGGGTTTTACACATCACCTCCATTAATCCTGATTCAAACACAAGATGGCAGTTTGGAGAGGCGTTAAATTGAGCAAGATGGGCAACAAGACAGGGGAGCCCAATTCCAACAAATAATGTTTGATTGTCTTGAATTTCAGTTGCTGCCATAAAAGCAGCCCTTGCTTGCGCTAAAATTTCAGCTGATATCGAAGATATATTACCATTAGTTGGGGTAGAGGTATTATTCATGAATTGCGCCATTTTAGCTGATTGAGCATCTGGTCTGGTAGTGCCTTAAGGTAGCTGTCAAAATCAGCATGCTGATATATTGTTTTTTGTAGCCATGATTCTGATTCTTCAGCTTGTTTAGTAAGGCTGCCATGTGAGTTGTAATAATTATTATCTCTTTGATAATAGTCATATAGATAAGAAGGGTAGGCACCAAATGGCTGTACTATAAGTGCATCTATTTTATGCTCAGGCAGAATTGTTAAATGTGGGCTATTTTCTATCTCATCGCTGGTACAAATTTCTTCAACTGAGCAAATAATTTTTTGTGAAGCCTCACATCCTTCAAGAGTGTCACCAACGGAACCCCATAACTGAATATTGCCATTTTTATCTGCACGCTGGGCATGAATAATAGCAACATCAGGATTAATAGCGCTATGCGCTTGATATGGTTTTTGTGTAAATGGGCAAATTATTGGTTTAACACCTGGCGGCGAATTCGCCAGATCGCCATCTGCCAGAATTGGCGAAGGAATAAACGGCACGCCAAGTTTTCCAGCGTGAAGACGAAGAATCATAGAAAAATTAGTGCTCTCATATAAGTTCAAATTGCCAGATGCTACAGCTCTGCTAATTATATGGCTCATACCAATGCCAGGATTGCCATACCAACCGCAGGTCAAACTGCTCGCACATCCCCCAGCAACCAACAGGTCAAAAACGATATCAGCGCCCGTTTTCACTAAATGCAGGTCACGCTTTTCTTGCCTTACGATTTCATGGGCAATGGCAAAGGGAATGGCATGACCAAATCCACCAATGAAAACAGTGTCATAATTATCTATATATG
>JABJAN010000085.1 GCA_018666135.1 Alphaproteobacteria bacterium
ATGCATAATTATCACTATTACCAGCTCTACCATGGACAATAAAAGGTTCTGCAATAGAACCAGTTTTGGAAGGCATTAAATGCCCAACCGCCTCAGCAACACCCGTGGCAAGGCGTCTGGCAGCTTGATTGGCTTTATATTTATATTTTTCGGCAGCAAGGAAGCACACTCTGACGAGTGGCATCTCTTATAACTGGGAAGTCATTTAACGCACGTGAGACTGTGCCTTGGCTTAGCCCAAGTTCTTTTGCTAGGAATTTTAAACTAACTGGCTTCACTTTTGTTACTCCTAATGAACAGGTTTCCGAAAGTGCTTTCAAAAGAACGTAACTTCATAGTATAAAAAATTAAAAAACAACTAAATAAACTGAAGATTTTTAAAAGATAATCGCTAAAAAAACCTATCTTAAAAAATAAAGAAATTAGGTATCGCTCATTGAAAAACAAAAACTTTACGAAAAAATTAAAGGAAGAATTTATGGAAATTGGCGAGCGTCCTTGGGGCAAATATGAAGTATTTATTGTTGACGATGGCTATAAAGTAAAGCGAATCACGGTTATACCAGGGGGACGTTTATCATTGCAATCTCACAAACACAGGGCTGAACATTGGGTTGTAGTAACAGGCACGGCTAAGATTACCGTAGGTGATGTCATTTCTTCTGTTGCAGCGGGCAAAAGCGTTTATATCCCGCTTGGTGCCGTTCACCGCCTTGAAAATGAAACAGATAAGCATATCGTCATGATCGAGGTTCAACAAGGAGATTATTTGGATGAAGATGATATTTTACGCTATGAAGATGTATATGGTCGCAGCTAGCAATCTGGAACAAAAAAAGCGTGCTTATAATTATTATTTATTATAAATGATTCATGTCTCACTATATGTGATTTTAAAGAAATATTCTGAGATATTTATAGATAACCCTTTAAGGGGTATTATGTTTCACGGGAAGTAGCTGGGGTTAACCTCACATAAGTCACAAACCATAAAGCATGGAAGAGTTGGTGGGTCTTCACAACAATTATTCTTGAACAACAACATTTAGACGATGGAATAATAATTCGCGTTTTAGGCAAGCTAGTCCTCCACTTTCAAAATATATCTCTTCGGTATTTTTGCTTTATGTTTTTGCAGACTTAAGGTCTTTGTTCGAGTGGCAAGGAATTGCCAAGGTAAATTTGAGGTGAATTAGATATAAATACTTTTGCTATTCATAATAGGCAAAAACTCAAAAATAGGGGTAGGCTTAAACACACGTAAACTTAAAACCAGTATTAATAACAGAGTAGTAATTTCTCCCTAGTTTAGGTAACTGCGACTATCTGATTATCACTATTTTTAAAAAGGTACTTTTATGTCTCAACAAACTGATTCGTATGGCGAATGTATTCTCAAATATAGGGTATTAATTTTGAGTCTTATTACAGCCTTAACTTTGCTTGGTGCCGCAGGCGCCCAGTTTCTTTATTTCGATAATGATTACAGAGTATTCTTTGGTAAGGAAAACCCTCAGCTGAAAGCCTTCGAGAAAATCCAACAAACCTATACCAAAATCGATAATGTCAACTTCGCTGTTCAACCAGTTTCTGGCAAGGCAAATGCACCTGAGGTGCTTTTAGCTGTTGAAGAGTTGACTGAAATTGCATGGCAACTTCCCTTCTCCATCCGTGTTGATAGCCTATCAAATTATCAGCATACCGAGGTTGATGGTGACGATCTTATAGTTCGTGACTTATATTTTGATGCAAATTCTATGAATGCTGATGAGCAAGCGTTAGTTGATAGCATTAGTACTTCCGAGCCAGCTCTAGCAGGAAAAATTCATGATAAGCAACATCGGGCAACATCTGTAAATGCAACCATTCAGATGCCGGGGAAAAGCGCTGATGAGGTTAGTATTGTGGCAGCAGCAGCGCGCGAAATGGCAGCTGAAATCGAAGCTAAACATAACGTCAAAATCCGCTTAGGGGGGGTTATTTTTCTAAATAACGCGTTTTTAGAATCTTCTATGCAAGATATGGCAACTTTGGTGCCAGCCATGTATATTGTGATTTTGATTGTTGCATATTTATTGCTTAGATCTGTAATGGCAACCGTTTTAGTATTATTTGTGGTTGTGCCAAGTATTTTAGTGGCTATGGGCATTGGTGGATGGATGGGCATTGGTCTTACGCCACCATCAGCAAGTGCACCAACGATTATTACCACTCTTGCCGTCGCAGACTCGATCCATTTATTGGTAAGTATGTTCAACCGAATGCGAGCTGGTCATAGTCAACGCGATAGCCTGCTGTACAGCATAAGAGTTAACGGAAAACCTATTTTTCTTACTAGTCTGACAACGGCTTTGGGTTTTCTGTCGATGAATTTTTCAGATTCACCCCCATTTCATGACCTAGGTAATATCACAGCGGTAGGGGTTATGGCAGCCTGGATATATTCAATCGTTCTATTACCAATTCTAATCAGTTTTGTTCCTCTAAAATCAAAAGCTACTTTGGCAAAGCTTGATGATAAAATGGGTAAACTTGGTGTTTATGTCGCCTCTCGTTATAAGTCAGTCTTAACCATTAGCATTATTATCTCAGTTGGTGTTTTGTCTCTTATTCCACTAAATGAAATCAATGATGACTTTGTTAAATATTTTGATGAGTCAGTCCAATACCGTCAGGATACAGACTGGATCAGCAAGAATTTGACAGGCGCTAATCAGGTTCAATTCAGTTTACCCTCTGGGGAATCTAATGGTGTAAGTGACCCAGCTTTTATAAAAAAAGTATCTGATTTTACTGCCTGGGCTCATAACGAGCCTGTTGTAACACATGTGCAATCTATTTCGGATACATTTAAGCGGCTTAATCGTGATCTGAACGCAGGGGATCAAGCTTACTACCAAGTGCCTGAGACAAGGGAACTTGCTGCACAATATTTGCTTTTATATGAGCTATCCCTGCCATTTGGTTTGGATCTAAACAATCAACTTGATATTAATAAATCATCAACACAGGTTATCGTCACAATTGATGATATGACCACAAATGAACTCCGTGAATGGATTACACGTGCTGAGACTTACCTTGCCAATGAGCTTGATTTAAACCTCACAGCTGTTGGGCCCACTGTTATGTTTGCGTATATTTCAGAACGAAATATTAAAAGTATGTTATTTGGAACACTTGTTGCTGTATTTTTAATTAGCGGTGTTATTCTGATAGCCTTGCGTGATGTCCGTCTTGGGATTATCAGCTTAATCCCGAATTTACTGCCTGCAGCACTAGCCTTTGGCCTTTGGGGTTTATTTGTTGGACAGGTGAATATGGCAGTTGCTGTTGTAGCAGGTATGGCGCTTGGTGTTGTGGTTGATGATAGCGTTCACTTTCTTAGTAAATATCAAATCGCTCGGCGTGAACTTAAATTGTCTGCTAATGATGCAGTCATATCTGCCTTTAATGGTGTCGGAACAGCACTTGTTGTCACCACCCTAATTTTAACAGCTGGCTTTGCTATTTTGGCGCAGTCAACATTTGGGGTAAATAGTTATATGGCAATGTTAACTGGCATTGCACTTGTTATCGCTTTGATTGCCGACATGACCTTGCTTCCTGCATTGCTGATTGCTCTTGATAAGGATAAAACAGAAACCAAATCTGCAAGTGCAACCGCAAAAATAAATACTAAGCAAGCACCTCAAAATACTTAAGTTAATGATGTTCAAGGAGATTAAAATGAAAATCGTCACTGTAACTCTATTTGCCGCTATTGCTTCTTCTATGTTTACCCCCTGGGCTTTTGCCTCAGCTGAAAAAGGACTAGAGATAGCGATTGAAGCTGATAGTCGTGATAAAGGGTTTGGCAACTCAACATCGCAGATGACCATGATTCTTATGGACAAATATGGCCAATCTACTGAACGGGCGATCCGTAACAGAACCTTTGAGGGTGATAACGAAGGTGATAAATCTCTGGTTATATTTGATAGTCCTGGAGATGTGCGAGGCACCGCTTTTCTGTCACATACTAAAAAGGCTGAACCTGATGATCAATGGCTATATTTACCAGCTTTAAAACGTGTTAAGCGCATCGCTTCGTCAAATAAGGCAGGACCTTTTATGGGAAGCGAGTTTTCGTATGAAGATATTGCTAGTCAAGAAATTGAAAAATACTCTTATAATTATCTTCGTGATGAGACGCTAAATGGTCTTGATTGTTTTGTCGTTGAATATGACCCTGTTGATCCCAAGAGTGGTTATAAGCGGCAGATTGTCTGGATGGATAAAGCTGAGTACCGTGTCCATAAAATTGATTTTTATGACCGCAAAGATACCCTCCTGAAAACTTTGACTTACGAAGATTACAATCAATATATGAATAAGTTCTGGCGTTCTAACCGCTTGGTTATGATAAATCACCTGACAGGCAAGAAAACAGAACTTGTGTTTGCCGATTGGGAATTTCAGACGGAACTTACTGAACAAGATTTTGAAAAATCTGCATTGAAAAGAATGCGATAATGAAGTTTGCTGTTCGCGGCAGCTTCGCTTTATTTATAGTGTTAACACAACCAGCATTTTCTGCTGAGGTAAATGGCACGCTGTCATCAAGATTGGATTTTTATCCAGATAGAACCTCTGGTACCGCGTCAGAAGGCCGTTCGGCTGAATTGAAGATTGATGCTTTTCATGACTTTGGTGAGAGCAGAATTGTTGGTGAATTTATTGCCCGTGGGGACCAAAAAGATAGTGGTCGCAGGATTACTGAAGCACGTCAAGCTTATGTACGCACACCCCTGGCAGGATTTGATTTTTTTCTTGGAAATCGCCAAGAATTTTGGGGTAAAACGGAGAGTAAAAATGTGGTTGATGTTATTAACCAGTCAGATGCCGCGGCAAATGAGGGTAAATCAGCCAAACTAGGAGCGCCATCAATATCCGCTGAGCGCTATCTAGATATTGGTGACCTTCAGCTTTGGTACATTTCTGGATTTCGTGAGAAAACATTTAATGATAGTGACGCACACCCTAGCAGTGGGTTACCCCTCAACTCTGCAGATTATGCTCGCAATAATGCAAAAACAGCAGATGATTATGCCGCGAGGTTATCAAGCTTTGCTGGTAATTGGGATCTCGCAGGAAGCGTTTTTTACGGTACTGCCCGGAATCCAATTCTGACTGTAGCTGATGATGGTAGTGCGCTAAATCCCTATTATGCATTGCAAAAATCAATTGGGTTGGAGGCTCAATATACAGGTGATGTGACATTACTCAAATGGGAAAGTTTACACGGCACCCAAAGTAGCTTGTACGGCAACCATGATTTTTCGGCAGCTGTTGCAGGTGTTGAATATACTTTTTACGGGCCATTTGACACAATTTGGGATATTGGCTTGATTGGAGAAATTCAACATGATGATCGCCCACAAGCAGCAGCCAACCAATTTGGTGTTGCAGGTATTCGCATGGTATTTAATGACATTGCAGATAGTAATATGTTGTTTTTGGCGTCAACAGATCGCAAAGCGGATCAGTCATTTATCTCTTTCGAAGCGTCACGACGTATCAATAATTACAGTAGTGTAAAGCTGAATAGCCAATTTTATAATGCGCGTTCGTCCACTGCTTCATTTAGTACGCTATCGGATGATGATGCGGTTACTTTAACGCTTAATATGTTTTTTTAATAACACACCCAGTTTTAGGTTTATAATGTTCAATCTTTACAATAACAGCGCGTTAAATGGATATTAAAATATGCCTTTTTAAAATTAATCTTTGATCCACTGACCGTGGGTCATGTTTCTTGCAAAACCATCTTATAAAAAAGCTTCTTTGGAGCAAGGGTCAGGCAGAGCTGCCGAGCTTTATTCGCCAATCAGATTTGTATTACAAAACAGAGTTCGGGCTTAACAGGCAAAGGGGCACGTGCCGCAGACCAGCCAGAGTTGTTGGGTTTCTTTGTTTATTTTCATCAATTTTATGATAACAGCTTTATTATAATTCGCGTGTCGGGGGCGTGAGCTCACCCTCCGCTACCGTTGTTTTTCTCTATTAAAATAATTCATTAAAACAGTTTTTTGCCTTTAGATACATACCATGACCTGGTTATTTTCCAGACCAGATTCGTAACCATTAACTCCTTTTGCCATAGTTATTATGAAACAGTTATGACAGAGATGTTACCGAGATTTGACAGAGATGTGAGCGAAGTAACTAAAGTCATCAAAGTAACGGGAGTACCCTAAGTGATCGACGTAAGCCTTTGTAACAGAGGGTAGCGACGGGCTAATTTTTGGTCATTAATGGCAAAAAGACACCCCACAGGCAAGATACAAACACGACTTTAAAAGACAGCTAAAAGGTAAATGGATGTTTGATATCACACAGTCCTAATTTGTTTAGGAGGGATCACTATTCAAGGCTCCCTCCTTCACTGTTTATTTGCCGCCTATAACATCATTTTTATCGATTGATAAAATAACAGGTCGTTAATTAAGTGGAGTTGCACCAGTTTCCATACGAATTATTTGCCCATCCTTTAGCATGCAGACCAGCATAACAGCTTCTTTGGTATCGTCAGGATACGACATAAAATCATGTGAAACCAAGATCTCATCATTTTCATAAATACACCGAGAAGCGTCATTTACGAATTTTGGATTCTCCATCATCCCAACAACCATCTCAGCCCATTCATTTTTTGTGAATTTATTGCCTGATTTATGAAATATGATTTCTGCATCTTCGTGAAGAAGCTTTACATAATCATCTACATTCCGCTCAGTCATAACTTTTATTAGTTTTTGATATAAAGACATTTCTACTCTCCCCATGCTCCAGAAAATTCAAATACAACTGCACGTTTTCCGCCTACGCACCAAGCGTCGTGATGAGGCGAAATAGCATATGCATCACCAGCTGAATAAGTAGCTTCCGAGCCATCATCGCAAACACAATGAATAGTGCCTTCAACAATTATCCCAGTATGGGTGGCTTGGCAGCTAGGTGTGCCGACAATTGGTTTGATATCCGTGGACCATTTCCAATCAGGCGCAAGAGTAAGTTTTATAACACGCTGACCAAGGACATTGACAGCTTCCATACGTGCGTTCGGCATATCCTTGGCTTCGTCTGCCTGCGATGCAAAATTTTTAACTTCAATGGGCATTCTAAATTTCCTTTTTTATGTTTGTAGGTTGACTGCCATGACCGCATTGGGACATGGCATTAAATTAAAAATATTTCGGAGGTTTGATATCAGTCTGCAGCGACCACATGGTACATTTGTTGACCTGTTGAGAGCATACCTGTAACAGTCCCTATAAATTTCTGCCCCACATATGGCTCGTATTTTCCGCTGCCAGCTGTCAATGAGCCAACATATTCCATTTGTGGCGTTATCTCACCAAAATAGATTGCAAGATCGCCGTCAGGATCCATCATACTACAAACACCCACGCCACCAAACGGGGCACCCTCAGCTGTGATTGCTACTGTTTGATTACATTCAGCAGTGACAAGTGATGGAAAGCCTTCTGGTGCTTCTGACCAATCCCATAAGTCAGTTGAAGTATTGATCATAATTGATCCGGTTTTACCCTCCATTATTTTGGAAGACGATGGAGCATTCCCTAATCCTGCCATGTTCCATATATTTGTGTGACCATTAGCAAATGCGGTAGCTGGAAGTAGTAAAAGAATTGCTGCCATAATGATGTTTTTCATGCGTATTTCTCCAT
>JABJAN010000086.1 GCA_018666135.1 Alphaproteobacteria bacterium
AGTATCTGTCTGACACTTGCAATGCCACTGCTGGATAACAGGCTTCCATAACCATCTAAGCCCCCTAGATTTCGTTATCTGTTATATTTTCTGCCTTCAAATTATGGTCTTAAAAAAGCTTCGAGAAGGCGTGTTCTAGGCTATTCTTTTGTCCCAAAAAAGATATTGAATTTTCTCTCCATTCATAGAAGCATCTTGGCTCACCAATCATCTAGCTATTTTCATCTATGTTCATAGCTCCTCCCTTAATCTTGATATAGCGGTAATGGAAGAAGGGTGTTGATATGGTTATGGAAAAAAACTGGCGGTATCGAAAGACCGTTCAATACGGCTTATTTGAAAACCAAATGCGTTTTTCTGCCACGTTATAAGTTCTTGCTTAAATACAGGGGATGATTTTAGATATCTAATAGAATGATATAGGCAGCTGTGGTGCGTTTTTATCGCGCCGGCTTCCGCTTTAGTGCTTTAGGTGAGATGCCCCAAGGCGCACAAGTTGGTAATTAGCATAAGTTGGTAATTAAATGCCTGTGTGTCTTTTTAAACCTACATTCAGGGTTGCAATTTATACTGCTGCATCAGGGCAATTAGGATATCATAGTTTTGCAAGATACTTAAATTAAATTCAGTTAATTAAAAGATAGAATATAAGGGTAGGAGAAGTTAAAATGAAAGCTGTTTTATTATCACCAGATGGCGTTATGATTGGCAATGTGCCAATACCAAAGATTAATTCAAAGCAGGTGCTAATCGAGGTCTATTCTTCTTCATTAAATCGTTCAGATTTTTTAGAAACCCAAGGTCAATCTTTTGGACATTTGTCTGGAAGTCAAAAAATAATGGGAGCCACATGTTGTGGTAAAATAATTGAGCTAGGTGATGAGGTAAGTGGGTTTTCAATAGGGGAAAGAGTGGTGGCTCAAGGCTCAGGCGGATGGGCAGAATTTTGTGCCGCGGATTTCCGAAGGGTATTGCCGGTGCCATCCCCTGAGATGTCTTATTTACAAGCAGGAACATTTAATTCATCTGTATTGACTATGCATGATGCCATAGTAACACATGGTTTATTCAAGGCAGGGCAAACTATATTAATTCAAGGTGCTTCTAGTGGTGTTGGATTAATGGGCATGCAAATAGCAAAGTTTTTGGGTGCAAAATTAGTTTTAGCTTCTAGTAGAGACAAAAACAAATTTCCTTTATTAAAAAATTATAAAGCTGATATCTGCATAGATATCTCCCGCGAAAATTGGGAACAGCTGGTTTTGGATGCAACAGAACAAAAAGGTGTAGATTTAGTCGTTGACCAACTTTCTGGAAAATTTGGAACCCTGAACCTTAATGTGACGAAAGTAGGGGGGCGTATAATTAATGTCGGGAGATTGGCTGGTCAAACCGATAATTTCGATTTTAACAAGCACGCTGAAAGAAGAATAACATTTATTGGCACAACTGGCAGGACTCGCTCCATAGCAGAGCATGAGGCTGTAAGCCGATCTGCTAAAAAAGATTTATGGGGCGCTTTAGCATCTGGTAGTCTGCATATGCCAATTGACAGCAGTTTTCATTATCATGATGTAACAAAAGCCCTAGAGCGGATGAAGCAAAATGCGCATTCAGGTCGCATTATGCTTGAGTTTAAACAGAAAAGTTAGGCAATAATCTTTAAATTTGCCGTGTTTTTTCTTTGACTTATAAATGCAGATTACTCGTGCTCGCCATATGCTGAGCGACCAAAACCTCCAAAATATTCTGGTTTATTTTCAGCAATTTTAAAAGTTGCAACTGTAAATACAATACCAGCTATCAGAAGGGAGTGGATAATCGCGCTCAAACCAAATACAAAATAAGAGCCCATGCTGCTAGCGAAAATTATGCACCACATCCACGCTAAAAGCTGCATTAATAAATGCCGTGTTTGCAAGTCCTTAACGTGTTTTAGTGGATTTTTATCATAGTCCATTACCAAATTCCAAATCTGTGCAATAAATTCTCTCATGTATCTCTCCTAATGCGACATTTTGTACCTTTGGTACGTTGCGTAAAAAAAAATGGATTTGAATTGAGAGTGTTTAATATTATAATTTGTTATTTTTAAGAAGAAGAACTAAATGCTCTTGAGCAAGTTGCTTGAGTGTTTCAATCTCTTTGATATAACAAGTTCCTTTGCTATTGCGCCATTTCATCTCAAGAGTTTCTCTATTGATGATTAATCCTTCAGGTCTGTTGAAAAACTCTTTAGGGGTAATTTGCAACTCAATTGGTGGCAATGAGAATTGGACAATATCATTGTTAAATTCTGCAACTCTAATAAATTTTTTCTTCTCTTCCATTATGAAAAAACTATCTAATTTAGGATCAGGAAGATTGCTTTTGCAATATAATCCCATCGTCCAATTTTCGGTATCAGCCTTAGAAATACTAACACCCCCCACGATAGCAAACAGGCTTAAAACAGATATAACTAAGATTTTTATGATGGTGTGCATAGGTTTTATCTCTTGATTAACATTGATGTAATCAGACCAAACAGAGATGGGAGAGTCAATGCGAAAAGCACTTTAACAAGTTGCTGCTGGTGATGTGGGCAACCAGGCAGTAGGTCCAAAAATAAGCACACGGTTGCGGAAGCTTGCCCGCAAATAATACATTAGAAAAGATAGACACGCTGGTGGAGCTTATGCGCATTGGCAAGAGTGAAAAAGAGTTCAATAATAAGAGGTACAGCCTCTAAAAGAAGCTTCTAGATAGGAGGGCAGGCAATAAGCCTGATAAATCATAGGTGCTCAAAAACACAAGTGATTTATATAGGCTCCATGAAGGAAGTTCGAAAGCTAGCAAATGCTGAAGAAAGCAGATGCTCAAGTAAGCAGATGCTCAAGTAAGCAGATGCTCAAGAAACCAGATTCCCCTTTAGAGTGATGCATCATGCCGTATAGCTAGCACCCTTTTGACAAAAAAGGGGGGTAGGCATTGGGTAGGACAAACAGGCATAATAGCATCTATTTATTAATGTAAAGCGTGATGATATATTAGAAAATATTATATAAATCATATGTTTCAAGATAAAAAATAACATTTGATTACTTTAGGCTTTAGGCACAGTCTCAAAAAATAGGCTTAGGGCTGTTGAACGTATAAGTGATAGTACTGACACTATTGATAGGTGGCATATGGAAGCAATTGGCTAGAGATTTGAGAATAGATGTTCTTAATAAGTAGATGTTCTTACTAAGAGGATGTGGGAATATTGTTTAAATAGCTCCAGATCTTATCTTTTAATATCTGTTTTTTATTTATGGACTAATGCTTTGTTAGATATTTTCCCTCCAAAAAGGGACCATCGCTGACCATACTCCATCTTTTTTCAGGCGATGATAAATTGCAGCTAAAGCATGAATAATAATTAGCAAATAACTGAAACTGACAGAAAACTCGTGTAAACCAAGTAATGCATCATTCAATAATCCATCTTTATATCCTGAATAATATAATAAACCGATCATTAATCCAGAAATGGCAATCAACGCTAAACTAGAATACATACCCAAATGCACTATTCTAGCAGCAAACTTTTGAAAAAGACCAGTATCTTCAGGTAATGCAGAAGTCTGCGTAGTTCTCATATAGATAAATCTTATTGCGAGTATTAAAAGAAAGGTAGTGGCAAAAACAATTTCAAATTTTAATAACTCAATATCTTCAAGTTGGTTTATATCTCCAACTTGTTTGATAATTCCATAAGCAAATAATGCTGCAACCCCCCAATGAAATATCTTTGCTGTTACACTATATGCCATAAACACCCGCAATTCCTTTTGGTGATTTAAAAAACATTAGTATGTGTATCTCCATCTGTTCAAAAACAATAAAAATGCCTCTATTTCAATTAGTCTCTATAATTAGTCACCATAATTAGTGATATGAAGTGGTGCGGCTGAGAAGTGGTATTATGCACGGGTGCTGCACCAGTCTCAATGAGACGTAAACAATATCAATAGTTTATGTGTGTCACGAAATCTGTCAATAGGCACGTGTGGTACATCATTTTATAGATCAATTGATATGCTATTCACCATAGCATTTACTACTTCATTAAATGACTTCTTATAGGCATTTTAAGAGCCCGGTGGAAGGGAGTCTGGGAAAGCAGCTGCATTAACACCATGAATAACACCATGAATAAACACCATGAATAAACACCATGAATAAACACGTCATCATCTAACATAATAGTTGTATCTAAAGCTGATTGGCAAT
>JABJAN010000087.1 GCA_018666135.1 Alphaproteobacteria bacterium
AATTAATCCAAAATGGACAAAACTTTTGTCATATATGGTAAACTCTTTTGTAATCATCATCGTACAATAATGGGCCACTCTGGCTCATTTCAGGGAGGAAAAAATGAATAGTATAGGAAAAACATTTCGTTCAGTAATAGTTGGAGCGATTGCGCTTAGCGCTAGCGTATCAACTGCATGGGCAGAGGGTTCAATAGTTTCTTTTAATGGCCCTGCTGGTGAAGCTTATATCGGTAAATTTATTAAAGGTATAAAAGCAACCGCAGAATTAAAAGGTTTTGACATTAAAGTATTTGAAAACCAGTTTAATCAAGCAGAGCAAGATCAACAAGTTCAACAAGTGCTTGCTGCAGGTCAGTTGCCTGATGTATTTATCTGGTGGCCTTCAGATGCAGTAGCTGGTTTGGGCTCTCTGAGAGCTTTAGCTAAAACTGGTGTGCCAGTATTAAAAATCAACCAATTACCGAATGATCAGGATAAGCAATATATTTTTGGATACGCAGGGCCAGATGACCGCCTTCGTGCAAGAAATGCTGGTTATATGATGAGAGAAGCTGCTGCTGCAAAAAAAGCTGCAGGTGGTACAGGATTTAATGTTTTAGCTTTATCGTATCCACATAGTTATGGCGGATATGGCTTATCAATAAATGCTTTTAAAGAGGCAATTGCTGGTTCTGATTTGAAAATTATTGGTGATGTTGATGAAGGTTTTGGACAAGCTAATGGTTATAAGGGTGCAGCAAAAATGATAGCAGCTCTTCAAGGTCAAAGTATTGATTTCGTATATGGAATGGATGATGCAATTTTGACTGGTGGCATAAAAGCTTTGGAAGAAGCTGGCATGGTAATGGGCCAAGATGTAATTGCAGTTGGAACTGTATGTAACGGTGACAAGCAATTAATCGAAGAAGGCAAACAGTTTGGTACAACTTTACAATCACCGTTACATGAGGGTCAGTTGGCAATTAAACTTGTTGAAGAGTATTTAAATACTGGCAAGTTAGCAAACTATATTAATTTCACTCCAAACCCATCGGTAACTAAAGAAACTATTGAAACAACAGCCTTACGTGGTTTCGATGGAAAACTTTATTCAATTGAGCAACTTTGCTCAGGTGCTTGGTAATAAGAAATTTTTTACGTACAATTGATATTATAATCATTTCCAAGGGCTCTAAATGAGCCCTTGGTTGCTTTTTTAAGTGTCTCTAGGGAAACAATATGCAACCAATTCTTAAACTCTCAAACATCAAAAGAAATTATGGCGCTATTAAAGCGTTAAGGGGTGCTAATTTTGAGATTATGCCTGGTGAAGTCATGGGGCTTGTGGGTGAAAATGGGGCAGGAAAATCGACTATGGTTAAGATTATCAGTGGTTTTGATAGTGGTTTTGAAGGTGAATACTTACTCAACGGTGAGCAATTACATTTTTCAAGCCCTATACAGGCAGAGCGTTCTGGTATTGCCGTGGCTCAACAAGAGTTAAGTTTAATTAAAACAATGTGTGTAGCAGAGAATATATTTTTAGCTGGTGATAGTGTTCCAACATTTGCTACTAAAAAAACTCTTGCTAAAAACGCAAAACCTTATTTAGAGGAAGTTGGGTTAGGGCATGTTGATCCACTCACCTCTACTGATAGATTATCTATTGGGGAGCAACATTTAATTGAGGTGGCACGCTTGCTTGCTCATGATCCACAGATTTTAATTCTAGACGAGCCAACTGCTGCATTGGGAGAAACGGACTCCATAAGGATTCTTAATATGGTTAATCGATTGTCTGAACGTGGAAAATCTATAATTTATGTCAGTCACCGGTTGGACGAAATCTTTAAAATTTCAGATCGAATAATTGTATTACGTGATGGTGAAAGCCAAGAGCCACGACAGGCTTCAGAACTGGATGTAAATAGTCTGGTCGAATTAATGTTGGGACGTGAATTAAAGAACATGTACCCAAAGCGCTTTAAAAAAGAGATTTCCAAACCGATAATGGAGGTTAAAAATTTGTGGCCAGATCGATTGCTTGAGGGTGTAAATTTTAATATTTATGCAGGTGAAATCCTTGGACTGGCAGGTCAATTAGGTAGTGGAACTGGTGATATCCTTGCAGCGATTGCTGGATCTACAAGAACAAGGGGTGGAGAATTAATATATAAAGGAAAAACCTTCTTACCTAAAAGTCCAAAAGAAGCGATTGATTCTGGAATTGCATATTGCTCAGATGACAGAAAGCATGATGGATTATTTCTTGGAAGACCAATTTCTGAAAATCTTTCATCAGCAGCACTGAAAAGTATATCAAAAAATGGCATCAGATTGCCAAAATCAGAAAATGAGATGGTAACTGAAAACGCAATTAAGTTTACAATTGATCCCTCCCGAATTCCACAAGAAGCAGGAGTTTTAAGCGGTGGAAACCAACAAAAAGTTGCTCTTGCAAAGTGGCTTGCAATTCATCCTGATGTTATTCTTGTTAATGAGCCTACAAGAGGTGTTGATGTTGGTGCTCGAGCTGAAATTTATCAGAAGTTGAGAGAACTTGCTGATGATGGTGCGGCTATAGTTGTTGCGTCAACAGACATTCAAGAAATTACTAATTTACCTGATAGGGTAATTACCATTTACCGAGGAATTCAAATAGGTGAAATTGGGCTTGAAGATATGTCAGCGGCAACCATTCTAGAAGAAATTACAAACCCCTTTAATGAAAAGGGTTTACAGGGGGATGAAGATTTATGAGTAATAGTTCATCTGTAGTAAAGCAAAATTTTATACATCGATTAGCAAGGGATTATTCACCTTTAGTGTTGATAATGGTTGCAGTATTTATTGCTATTTTTGTTATTGGTGCTGCTACTGCACCAAATTTTTTAACAGTTCTAAACATAAAAACAATCCTAAGAGATGCTGCAATTGTAGGTATTATGGCAATTGGATTAACATTCGTTACTTTGTCTGGAAACTTTTTCCTTTTGTCGATGAAGGAGACAGCAGCACTATCTATTATTGCATTTGCGACAAGTATGTCTGCTGGTTATGGCTTTGAATTGTCATTTCTGTTCACAATGGTCATAGCAATGGCGGCAGGCGCAATCCAAGGACTGCTTATTGGACTTGGCGGAAATCCAATTGTTGTTACGCTTGGTGCTGCGGGCCTATTTTTTGGTATTAGTAGCTGGTGGAGTGACAATTTGGTAGTATCTTTTAGGCGGCCTCATGGTGCAGAATGGCTAGGGTCCGGTTCTTTTTTAGGGCTTCCAAATATCACTATCGCATTCATAATTATTGCTATTTTTGCTGAATTTGTGCTTCGTAGAACAAGCTTTGGACGGCAGGTTTATCTTGTTGGTTCCAATCGAGCGGCGGGAAGAGCAACGGGTCATGAAAATTTATCAA
>JABJAN010000088.1 GCA_018666135.1 Alphaproteobacteria bacterium
ATTATTACTTTATTATCTTCTGATGCATTCCATATTTGAAGCACCTCTTCACAGACTTCTAATGCGTAATCAAGCTCAGTGCCTGTAAAACTTTCTGGTGAATATTGTAACCTGATATGGGTGTCTGAGCTTAATTTTCCCAATCTATCAGATACAAGTTTTGCCCCGTCTGTCGCGATTGTCTTAACGCCGTCTCTGTCAGAATTAAAGACAACACGTCTTTGCAGAGTAGAAGTCGAATTATATAAATGCAAAATGGCTTTTTTTGCGCCTGCAAGAGATTCTATAGTTCTATCTATTAAATGTTCTCTTGCTTGTGTGAGAACCTGTATTGTTACATCATCTGGAATGTGATCTTTTTCTATCAATTCACGTAGGAACTGAAAATCTGTTTCTGACGCAGATGGAAATCCAACTTCAATTTCTTTAAAGCCCATATTTACAAGAGTATGGAACATTTGCAATTTACGATTGCTATCCATCGGTTCAATTAGCGATTGATTCCCATCACGTAAGTCTACCGAGCACCAAAAAGGTGCTTTTGATATTACCTGCGAAGGCCAGGTTCTATCAGGCAGATTTATTAGCGGATATGGCTGGTATTTATTCACCGGCGGTTTGGGGTTCATTTTAGTAACCAATCTTGCGACTTTAAGTTATATATCGTTCATCTTTTACCATGACTAACTAATCGGTCAAGAATCATCGCATTTTTTTGTATTTTATGCGAAATTTTTTTTTGTGAAGTTCACTATGGTTTATCCTTCAAAAAGAGCGCAAATATATGCTTATATTACATTATGAAAGAAAACTCTGCACTCACTTGTTTTTGTTGCTATGAACAAACAAATTATATGTTGACGCTGATTTGTTTTACTTTCTTATTATGTCCTTTATGCTGGAGTATTTATTTTAAATGAGCCCGATATCTCATATCCGTAATTTCTCAATTGTGGCCCATATTGATCATGGTAAATCTACCTTGGCAGATAGGTTGATACAATTTTGTGGCGGTCTTACTGAACGCGAAATGTCAGAACAAGTGCTTGATAATATGGATATCGAACGGGAACGTGGTATTACCATAAAAGCCCAAACAGTGCGTCTTTCATATACAGCCAAAAATGGTGAAACATATCAGTTAAATTTAATGGACACACCTGGGCATGTTGATTTTGGGTATGAGGTGTCACGATCTCTTGCTGCCTGTGAAGGCTCTTTGCTTGTTGTAGATGCAAGCCAAGGGGTGGAGGCTCAGACATTGGCGAATGTTTATAAGGCAATTGAGGTAGATCATGAAATTGTGGTGGTGCTAAATAAAATGGATTTGCCATCTGCTGAACCAGAACGAATTAAAGCACAAATCGAAGAAGTGGTAGGGCTTCCAGCAGACCAAGCTATTGCAATATCTGCTAAGACAGGTCTTGGCATTGATGATGTGTTAGAAGCATTGGTAAGTCAATTACCGCCGCCTGAAGGGGATAGGCAATCGCCGTTAAAGGCACTGCTAGTTGACAGCTGGTACGATGCTTATCTTGGTGTGATGACTTTGGTGCGTGTGCGTGACGGTGTTTTGAAAAAAGGAATGAAGATTCGCATGTGTGCTACAGGCGCAACCCATACTGTTGAGCGTGTTGGTATTTTTGGGCCCAAAGCAACCATTATCGAAGAGCTTGGTCCTGGTGAAATAGGGTTTATTAATGCTGGCGTTAAAACAGTGTCAGATGCAAAAGTGGGTGATACGGTTACAGAAGATAGAAGACCTTGCACTGACATTCTTCCTGGATTTAAACCTTCTGTGCCTGTTGTGTTTTGTGGATTATTTCCAATAGATAGTGCAGATTTTCCAGAATTAAGAACTGCGCTGGAAAAATTGAGTTTAAATGATAGCTCCTTTTCCTTTGAAGCAGAAACATCTGCTGCCATTGGTTTTGGGTTTCGTTGCGGCTTTCTTGGGTTGTTGCATATGGAGGTTATTCGAGAGAGGCTAAACCGTGAATTTAATCTTGAATTAATATCAACAGCTCCATCTGTTGTGTATGAGATTGAACTAACAGATGGCTCTATTAAGACTCTTCATAACCCAGCGGATATGCCAGATGTTACTAAAATCAACGGCCTGTCAGAACCTTGGATAAATGCAACGATAATGACCCCTGATGATTATCTAGGTCAGGTTTTAACGCTCTGTACCGAAAGAAGAGGCGAGCAAATTGACCTAACCTATACTGGCAACCGCGCGATGGTTATATATCGACTTCCACTGAATGAAGTTGTTTTTGATTTTTACGATAGGCTAAAATCAATTACCAAAGGGTATGCCAGTTTTGATTATCAGATGGCAGATTATCGGCTAGGCGATCTTGTGAAAGTTTCCATATTAGTGAATGGTGATCCAGTAGATGCCCTATCAATGGTGCTACATAGAGATCAAGCAGAAACCCGTGGGAGAGCAATTTGTATAAGGTTAAAAGACCTAATCCCACGACAGATGTATAAGGTTGCCTTACAGGCAGCAATAGGCGGAAAGGTAATTGCGCGAGAGACGATTGCAGCTTTAAGAAAAGATGTTACCGCAAAATGTTATGGCGGAGATGTATCTCGAAAGAGAAAACTCCTTGATAAGCAAAAAGAAGGTAAGAAGAGAATGCGCCAGTTTGGAAAAGTTGATATTCCTCAAAATGCCTTTTTTGAAGCACTCAAAATGGGTGATAATTAGCGCTTATTGCGATCAAGGCTATAGACATTCCTGCGAGAACGTTTTTTTGGCAGCCATTGTGATATTATGAGCATAAAAACCCCAGCGGTTAGAAAAACTAAGGACGCTGGTAATAATAAAACAGACGAAATTGTTGGATGCCAAAGGAAAGATGGACACCCTAAAATAGTCAAAAGACTGCACGGGTCAATATATCTATCTATGATGACTTCTGCTAGTTGAAGTGTGTTTGGAGAATTATTAAACCAAACTTCGCCAAACAACATTGAATTTGTTTTCTGCTGAATCTGGTCGGTTATAAAAAACCACAAAGATAGCAAAAAAAACAAAACAGAAAAAATATTCAAAACAAGCCGTACCATAATACATACTGTGCAATTAACTATTTGGATGCAACAAAAATAATGCTTAATCTTAAATAAGCGCGGTACCATCGAAAGCGAAAAATCTATAATTAGGAGTGAATTATCATAAGAATTTTATTCAGAAAATATCAGGAAAAAATTTTTGGAAAAAAGGGCCAAAAAAAATTCCAAAAAAATTCAAAAAATCTCTAAAAAAATATATAATTAATTTTGCACGAAATTGCTCTTATCATGGCAGCTATCTTTATCATGGAATATGATTGCAACAACACGGTTTGATTGCTAAATAGTATTAGCTGGATAACGGAGGGATGGCCGAGTGGTTTATGGCGCACGCCTGGAAAGCGTGTTGGGGTTAACGCCCCTCCGGGGTTCGAATCCCCGTTCCTCCGCCATACTCTCTTTTTCATCATCATCTTTTATGAGCTTTAATTCCGTTTGTATAGGATTTATCCTATATAATATAATAACTTATGAGACAATCTGTGACTCGTTAGCTATAGACATGTCCAACCACATCCTGTAGAATCTTAAGTATATTGTGGGGCTTTTTGTGGGGTGTCGTAAGTGTCCTCTGGTAAACCAAACCGACTAACTGCTTTGTTTGTTAAAAAAACATCAACACCAGGCGTGTATGGGGATGGTTTTGGCTTACGGCTGATTGTAACTGCCTTCGGTAGTAAAC
>JABJAN010000089.1 GCA_018666135.1 Alphaproteobacteria bacterium
GTGAGTTTCCAGACGTTGTTAGTCACACAGTTCAGCATTTATTACTTTTTGTAGAAGCAGCTATTTTAGTTTCAGGCGCGGCGACTGCCATTATTGAAGATCTGGGGTAAAGATCTTTGTGCATCTGGCCCAATCACTATGGCAAGTCATGCGCCTAATCGAAAGTGATACAAAAGTAAAAGAGGCATCAGCCGTTTTGGAATTAGATAGCTATCTTTAACGAAAACCAAAGGAGCTGTGAGCTGGTAAGCGGCAGCGGGGGGCAATTGGCAGATCTATTATACGTGAACCAGTAGGATTTTTAATTGATAAGCTGTTATGCAATCTAGATGCCTTACTTAGGGTGCAGATGCGTCTTGAGATAGCCAAGTTGCATGAAAAACTAAAAACACCGATGATTTGCGTTACCCGTGATCAGGTGGTGGCAATGACCTAGGCTGATAAGATTGTTATATTACGTGATGGGCTTAACGAACAGGGTGGCGCACTGCGCGATTTATACCAATCACCTGATTGTTTGTTTGTTGCATAATTTATGGGCAGTCCAAAAACCAATATTCTACCTGGTAAAATGAGAGATAAAGGGGGCAAATCGATAGGTATAAAATTGTTAATTTAATTCCTAAATCACCTGTTAGCCATGCCTCCCGCCTAGGCATTCAACCAGAACATATCAAGGTAACGGACAAATGCGCCCAATGCCAAGGTGTGGTTGATCTATATGAATAACTTGGCTCAGACAGCTTTATTTATATTAATCATGGGTCTGTTGTTATGTTAACTGTGCGTGTTGGTGATATGATTTTACTTTATCACGCTGGTGATAAAGTAAAATCAAAATTTGATGACAAAGCTATTTATCTAGAAATAATGGTAAAACCATACGGTAATAAGCGCTCATAGATAAAGTTTGTAAGAGGAACTGCTGCTAGCTAGTTGAGGCGTTGACCAGTTTGAGCGTTAAAGTAAGAGACTTTTTCCATATTAAAGGTAAATAGCATTTCCTTACCAGATTTTGCTGCTGTTTCCGCCTGAATTCTTGCTGTTACTTCCTTGCCGCCAAGACTTATTATTACATATGTATCTGCCCCAGCAGGTTCAACAACATCTACTTCACAAGCAGAAATTTGAAGGTTTTCTCCTTTTCTTAATTGGGCATCCCCAATATCTTCGGGTCTTAGTCCTAGAACAACATTTTCTGGTAAATTAGTTGTATTTTCATCATGCAGAATTAATGGTTCGCCTTGGCTTCTAGAAATAGTAAATTTGGCGCCTTTTCCATTCTGTTCTACTTTTGCAGGAATAAGATTCATTGCAGGCGAACCCATGAAGTCAGCAACAAACAGATTCTGAGGGTGATTATATATTTCTGATGGAGTTCCGATCTGCTGTACAACCCCGCCCTTCATTACGACGATTTTTGTGGCAAGTGTCATTGCTTCAATTTGGTCATGCGTTACATATACCATTGATGCATTTAAGTTTTGGTGTAGTTTTTTTATTTCAGTTCGCATTTCCACCCTTAATTTAGCATCAAGATTGGATAGAGGTTCATCAAACAAGAATAGTTTTGGATTACGCACAAGAGCACGACCCATTGCCACACGTTGCCGTTGACCTCCTGAAAGCTGACCAGGTCTTCTATTTAATAAAGGTTCAATTTGAAGCTGCTTTGCTACTGTGCTTAACTTAAGTTCCCTTTCACTTTTCGCAATACCGCGAACCTTCATGCCAAATGTTATATTTTGACCAACAGTCATCGTTGGGTATAACGCATATGATTGAAAAACCATTGCAATATCCCTATCCTTGGGACTTACAACTGTCATATCTTTTCCATCAATGGCTATTGATCCCTTGGAAACGGGTTCCAATCCTGCAATGCAGTTTAGAAGTGTTGATTTTCCGCAACCAGATGGTCCAACAAGCACCAGAAAATCGCCTTCCTCGATTGTCACATTGATGTTGTTCAAAATATTAATATTTCCAAAATCTTTATGCAGATTTTTAATTTCTAAAATAATAGACATAGTAATTAACCTTTTACAGAACCGGCAGTTAAACCACGGATGAAATATTTTCCTGCAACCACATAAACAAAAAGTGTTGGTAGGGCGGCAATTATGGCAGCTGCCATATCTACATTATATTCTTTTACGCCAGTCGTAGAATTCACGATATTATTGAGAGCAACAGTAACTGGCTGGGTTCCAGCTTGAGAAAACGAAACTCCAAATAAGAAGTCATTCCATATTTGAGTAAACTGCCAAATCACAGTTACAACAATTATAGGAAGAGATAGGGGTAGGAAAATCGAAATAAATATTCTAAAAAATGTAGCCCCGTCTATTTTTGCGGCTTTAACCAGCTCTACTGGGATTGAGATATAATAGTTTCTAAAAAATAATGTAGTAAAACCAATGCCATAAATTACATGGACAAAAACTAGACCACCAATTGAACCTGCTAGATTCATTATTCCAAGAACGCGTGCCATCGGAAGAAGAACCACTTGAAATGGAATAAAACAACCAAATAGCATCA
>JABJAN010000090.1 GCA_018666135.1 Alphaproteobacteria bacterium
AGGGATAGATCAAAGGGTTATAGATAAACATAAATTAGTTGAGATTTCCGTTGGGGATTATATTCTGTCTGGTGGTGAGATTGCAACACAGGTAATTTTAGATAGCTGTATTAGGGTGATGCCAGGGGTTATGGGGAATCAGTTATCACATGAACAAGAAAGTTTTGAGACAGGCTTATTAGAGCATCCAAATTATACACATCCAAGAATATGGCAGGGGATATCAGCGCCAGAAATCTTAATCTCCGGTCATCATCAAAAAATAGCAAATTGGCGACAACAGCAGGCAGAGAACATAACACAAGAACGAAGACCAGATTTATGGCAAGCATATATTGATAATAAAGAGTAAAATAGCCGAAAAAAGTTGACAGATCAAAGACCACACGGCATTAAGATGTCGGTCGCAAAAAGGAGATAATTATGAACCTCATCGATAAGATTGAGAAAAAACAAATGGACGCAGTTCTTGCACAGCGAGAAATCCCAGATTTTGGTCCTGGCGACACGTTAAGAATTGATGTGAAAGTTATCGAAGGCACTCGCGAAAGAGTTCAGGCTTTTGAAGGGGTGTGCATTGGCCGTAAAAATGATGGAATTGGTTCCTCTTTTACAGTTCGGAAAATGTCATATGGTGAAGGCGTTGAGCGTGTGTTCCCGTTATATTCACCAAAGATTCAAGAAATACACGTCGTTCGTCGTGGTCGTGTTCGTCGTGCAAAGTTATATTATCTTCGTGGACGCACAGGTAAAGCAGCTCGTATCGCTGAAAAAGTGACGAACAGAACAAAATCTGCTTAACTAGATTTCGTAAATAAAAATTAGCTCAATTTAGGAATGTTTTGTCACTTAGGCAAAGCAACCACCTGCTATAGATATAAACATAGAGGAGACAGTAATGGCAAAGCCACGTACGTTATTTGATAAAATTTGGGATGCGCACCTTATTCATCAGGCAGAGGACGGTACTTCTCTTATATATATTGATAGACATTTGGTTCATGAGGTTACTAGCCCACAAGCATTTGAGGGATTACGCAATAATTCTCGAACAGTAAGAGAGCCAGCAAGAACCCTTGCTGTGGCAGACCACAATGTTCCAACATCTGATCGCTCAAAAGGGATTGAAGATGCTGAGAGTAGATTGCAGGTCGAAACATTAGCACAAAATGCTTCTGATTTTGGCGTCCCTTATTTTTCAATGGACGACATAAGACAAGGTATTGTGCATGTGATAGGTCCAGAACAGGGGTTTACACAGCCTGGAATGACCATTGTTTGTGGTGATTCGCATACAGCAACCCATGGTGCTTTTGGGGCTCTTGCATTTGGCATAGGCACATCAGAAGTTGAGCACGTATTAGCAACGCAAACTCTAATTCAGCGTCCTGCAAAAAATATGCGCATTACTGTATCAGGCGAAGTTGCCCCATCAGTAACTGCTAAGGACATTATTCTAGCAATTATTGGCAAAATTGGCACGGCTGGTGGAACAGGTCATGTAATTGAATTTGCAGGTCAAGCAATCAGAGATTTGTCGATGGAAGGCAGAATGACGGTATGTAATATGGCGATTGAGGCAGGTGCCCGCGCTGGAATGGTCGCCCCTGATGAAAAAACAATTGCCTATATTCAAGGAAAGCCAATGGCGCCATCTGTTGAATTATGGGATGACGCAATTACATGGTGGCAAAGCCTACCATCCGATGAGGGTGCTTTTTATGATACAGAAATAACATTGCAAGCATCCGATATCGTACCGACCGTAACCTGGGGAACCAGCCCAGAAGATGCGCTGCCAATTACATCGTCAGTGCCAAACCCTGCAAAAATATCAGATCCTGTTTTAAAGGCTAAAATACAAAGAAGCCTTGATTATATGGGATTACAGGCAGATCAAAAATTAACTGATATCACAATTGATACAGTATTTATTGGTTCTTGTACTAATAGTCGAATTGAAGATTTAAGAGCTGCAGCTGGTATTGCGGATGGTCGCAAAGTAAAATCAGGTATTAGGGCCATGGTGGTTCCAGGTTCTGGACTAGTAAAACAGATGGCAGAAGAAGAAGGGCTTGATAAAGTTTTTAAAGAGGCAGGATTTGATTGGCGTGAGCCAGGATGTTCTATGTGTCTTGCTATGAATGCAGATAAATTATCTGAAGGAGAGCGCGCTGCTTCAACTTCAAATAGAAACTTTGAGGGGCGTCAAGGTCGTGGAGGTCGTACCCACCTTGTAAGCCCACAGATGGCGGTAGCAGCAGCTATCACAGGTCACCTAACAGATATAAGAGAACTATAAGGAGCTGGTAGAATGCAAAAATTTGATAAATTAGAAGGCATAGCAGCCCCAATGGATATCATTAATATCGATACAGATATGATTATTCCGAAACAATTTTTAAAAACGATTAAGCGTTCTGGTTTAGGAAAAAGCCTTTTTTTTGAAATGCGTTTTACCAATGATGGGGATGAAAATACAGACTTTATTTTGAACAAACCAGCCTATAGACAAACACAAATATTGGTAGCAGGGGATAATTTTGGATGTGGTTCAAGCAGAGAGCACGCACCTTGGGCATTGCTTGATTTTGGCATAAGATGTGTGATTTCAACCAGCTTTGCTGATATCTTTTATAATAACTGCTTTAAAAATGGTATTCTTCCAATCAAGGTCACAGCTGATGAAAGAGATGCGTTGCTAGCGGATGCTGCAGATTCTGAAAATCCTGAATTAAAAATAGACTTACAAGCACAAACCATATCAAGACCAAATGGTGCTACTATCTCTTTTGAAATTGATCCATTCCGTAAAGAATGTCTAATAGATGGTCTTGATGATATTGGTTTAACATTAGAGAAAAAAGAAGCAATTAACAGCTATGAGCAAGATCGTAAAACAAATATGCCATGGCTCTAAATAATAAAGAAAAATAGCAAAAACGGCTTTTCCAGTATTAGATAGGTTTAAAAAGCAGAATAAGGAAAATTTTATGGCGTCAAATAGAAAAGTAATGGTTCTTGCTGGTGATGGCATTGGTCAAGAAGTAATGCATGCTAATATGCAGGTGATGGAATGGCTGGCAAAGCATCGTTCATTGGGATTTGATATCTCAGAAGGGTTAGTTGGCGGTGTTGCCTATGAGAAGCATGGTGTTCCCCTTACTGATGAAACACTAGCAGATTCGATTGCAAGTGACGCAGTGTTATTCGGTGCTGTTGGCAATCCTAAATATGATGATTTACCTTTTGAGTTAAAACCAGAGCGTGGATTGTTAGCGCTTCGAAAAGAGCTTGACCTGTTTGCAAATCTACGACCTGCACTGGTGTTTGAGCCACTTGTAGCTGCGTCTACACTAAAACCAGAAGTAATATCTGGTCTTGATATTTTGATTTTACGTGAGTTGTGTGGAGGCGTGTATTTTGCTGAGCCTCGCGGTATTGATAGCTTAGCAGATGGTCAGAAAAAAGGGTATGATACCAATGCTTATACTACTAGCGAAATTGAGCGAATCGGAAGAGTAGGCTTTGATTTAGCTAGAAAACGCGATGGCATGTTAACTTCTGTTGAAAAAGCAAATGTGATGTTATCTGGGGTATTGTGGCGCGAAGTGATGACAAATCTGCATAAAGCAGAAGGGGCTGGAGTAGAATTATCCCACATGTATGCAGATAATTGTGCAATGCAATTAGTGCGTAACCCAAAGCAGTTTGATGTGATTGTAACAGATAATTTGTTTGGTGATTTATTATCAGATTGTGCAGCTATGTTAACTGGCTCTCTTGGTATGTTGCCATCAGCATCTCTTGGTGCCCCTGATCCAGAAACAAACTTACCACGTGCTATGTATGAGCCTGTGCATGGTTCAGCCCCGGATATTGCTGGAAAGAATTTAGCTAATCCGCTTGCTCAGCTGT
Organism: Alphaproteobacteria bacterium; assembly: GCA_018666135.1. GTDB lineage: Bacteria > Pseudomonadota > Alphaproteobacteria > Puniceispirillales > Puniceispirillaceae > UBA5951. The sequence goes on from JABJAN010000090.1 coordinate 3,919, forward strand.
TAAGTTTTGCGATGATGCTACGGTATAGCTTTGACCAGTCAGAAGAAGCTGATTTGGTTGAACAGGCTGTAAGTGATGCACTTGCTACAGGTAAGCGAACAGCAGATATTATGTCTCAAGGTGCAGAAGCAGTGAGCACAGACCAAATGACACAGGCTGTTATTAACGCTATGGATAGATTAGCGCGATAATGTGTAATCATAGGAATATTAGCTATTCCTAAAGGAGTTTTCTTATGGGTTATAAAGTTGCTGTAGCAGGCGCCACTGGCGCAGTTGGCAGAGAAATGCTGCAGACATTGAGTGAGCGCAATTTTCCAGCAGATGAGGTTTTTGCACTCGCTAGTGAAAAATCAGCTGGTAGAGAAGTATCTTATGGCGATGATGGTGTTCTTAAAATTACAGCCTTAGATAAATTTGATTTTTCCAATGCCGATATTGCGTTGTTTTCAGCTGGAGGGGATCTCTCAAAGGCTTATGCACCAAAAGCGGGAGAAGCAGGATGTCTTGTGATAGATAATAGTTCTGCTTTTCGAATGGATCCAAACGTGCCGTTAATTGTGCCTGAAGTAAATCCAGATACCATTATGCAGGCTAAGCCGCAAAATAAGGGCAAAAATATTATTGCTAATCCAAACTGCTCAACTGCTCAGCTAGTGGTCGCATTAAAGCCGCTTCATGATGCATTCAATATCAAACGCGTTGTCGTATCAACCTATCAGGCAACATCTGGTGCAGGCAGCCAGGGAATGGATGAATTATTTAATCAAACAAAGGGAATTTTCGTAAATGATACGGTAACTCCAGAAGTTTTTACCAAGCAAATAGCTTTTAATGCGATTCCGCATATTGATGTGTTTATGGATGATGGCTTTACTAAAGAAGAATGGAAAATGCAGGCAGAAACTGCAAAAATACTAGATCCAGATATTAAGCTTGTAGCGCATTGCGTTCGTATACCTGTGTTTATTGGTCATTCAGAAGCGGTGTTTGTTGAAACAGATAAGCCATTTAATGAAAAACAGGTTCGTGATTTGCTTCGCAAGGCAGAAGGCGTGAGTGTAATCGATATGCGTGCTGACGAGGGCTATGTAACACCAGTCGAATGTGCTGGTGATGACATGGTGTATGTAAGCAGGATTCGCAAAGATACCACAGTCGAAAATGGTGTTGTTTTCTGGTGTGTATCAGATAACTTGCGCAAAGGAGCGGCCTTAAATTCTGTGCAAATAGCCGAGCTTGCTGTGGCACGAAAATATTTTAATGCCAAGGGTTAATCTAGCAAGTGATGCGAAGAAAAATTTTCTAGCATTTCTGTTGTTAATAAAGGCATCAGTTGATTTGTATCAGATTGGCGAATCAAAAATTGTGTGATATGGCAAGCTTTGCTTGCTGCTGTAGCAACGGGCTCTCCTGAAACAATAAGCGATGTTAAAATTGCTGCTAAAGTATCGCCTGCCCCTGATATGCCCGTTTGTCGACGTTTATGCCTATGTATCAGTGAATTTTCAGGGCCTGTAATTATATCCGCTATTTCATTCTCTGAAGCCCATATGCCAGTCGAAATAACCCATTTAGGACCAGTTTGTTGAATTTTTCTGCTAGCTGCAATAGCGGTTTCGATATTCGATACCTTGATTTGGGAAAGATAAGATAACTCAAACATATTAGGCGTTGTAATTGATGCAATTGGCAATAGATGTGTCTTTGAATTATCTGCTAGATGTTGCTCAACATAAAGTGCGTCATTATCTCCAAAAACAGGGTCATATACATATGATGCTCTTGGATGCGCTTTAATAAAGGGATTAATTTCATCAATTTGCTCTGCATTGCCAAGATAGCCAGTTTGAATGGCATCTACTCTAACAGAAGGGGTGATTGCTGATAACTCTTCTAGTAGGCAAGCAATTTGTCTGGCAGGTGTGATAAATTTGTTGGAATTCATACATCCTGGATGTGTTGCCAGAATTACACTGTCAATGCGGAGCGTTTCTTGTCCAAAGATCGCGTGAATCGGTGCTGCAGCTGAATTGCCAACACGACCAGATACAACAGAAGACTGTATTGATAGAATCGATGAGGGGTTGGAAAGCTGCATAAGGGCTAATTTCATTTTTTTAAAGAATTGAATTTAAATAAAAAAGACGGTTTTTACTAGATCATGAAAACATCGTTAATTTCAATCGTGGATTGTTGATTTTGGTAGAAGGCTGTCCTATACCTATTTTGTAAATATATTTATATAGGAATATAAACTCTATGTCTCGTCCACGTCCGCTCTCGCCGCATTTATCTGTATGGCGTTTCCAATTGCCGGCGGTGATGTCAATCACACACCGTATTACTGGCATTATCCTAACATCTGGAACAGTATTACTTACAGTTTGGTTGCTAGCACTTGCGTTTGGTGAGTCTAGTTTTAATCTTGTAAGTCTTGTTATTTCCCATCCAATCGGTCAAATCGTATTATTTGGGTATACAGTTGTGCTATTTTATCATGCAAGCAATGGCGTGCGTCATTTATTCTGGGATTTTGGAAAAGGGCTTAATATACCAGGTGTTTACGCATCTGGAAGAATTGCCGTAGCAGCCATGATTGCCCTAACAATTGGCTTTTGGGCCTTAGTGTTTTTTGGTTAGGGGTAGATAATGACAGAACCTACAAATTCCATGAGAACGCCACTTGCAAAAGCGCGGGGTCTTGGCTCAGCTAAATCAGGTGTGCATCATTGGTGGCATCAAAGATTAACAGCAATCGCAATGGTGCCTCTTGTTCTTTCTGCTCTCTATCTTGTGTTACGGATAGCGGGTTCAGATTATGAGCAGGCAATATTATTGCTTCAAAACCCATTTAACGCGGCTATTTTACTTCTGTTAATTATAACCGGTTTTTGGCATGCAATGCTTGGTGTACAGGTTGTTATAGAAGATTATGTTGGCTCTGATTGGGGCAGAATTACAACTATAATGATGGTAAAAGCTGTGCTTATCTTGCTTGCGACATTATCAGCACTATCTCTATTTAAGATAGTATCAATTTAATAAATATTTAAGTTAATTATAAAGAAGAAAAGGTGAATGTATAATGGGTGCGTATGAGATTACAGATCATCATTATGACGTGGTTGTTGTAGGAGCGGGAGGCGCTGGGCTAAGGGCTACTTTAGGCATGGCAACGTCTGGCTTGCGTACAGCATGTATAACTAAAGTATTTCCAACTAGGTCTCATACAGTTGCTGCTCAAGGCGGCATTGGCGCTGCTCTTAATAATATGGGCGAAGGAGATGGCTGGCGGTATCATATGTATGACACTGTTAAAGGGTCTGACTGGCTGGGTGATCAAGATGCCATTGAATATATGTGTCGTGAAGCTATCCCATCTGTGATTGAGCTTGAGCATTATGGCGTTCCGTTTTCAAGAACAGATGAAGGCAATATTTATCAACGACCTTTTGGGGGTCATACATTAAATTACGGAAAGTCTATGGCAAGACGGGCATGTGCAGCTGCGGATAGAACAGGTCATGCCATTTTGCATACTTTATATCAGCAATGTTTGAAGCATGCTGCAGAATTTTTTGTAGAATATTATGCTATTGATTTGATTATGGATGATAATGGAGCGTGTCAGGGTGTGATAGCTCTTTGTATGGAAGATGGTTCTATTCATCGTTTCCTTGGACAGCGCACTGTGCTTGCAACAGGCGGATATGGTAGAGTTTATTTTTCATGTACGTCAGCGCATACCTGCACAGGGGACGGCAATGCGATGGCGCTTCGTGCAGGACTACCTCTACAAGATATGGAATTCGTCCAATTTCACCCAACAGGTGTTTATGGGGCAGGTGTTTTGATAACAGAAGGCGCCAGAGGCGAAGGCGGATATCTTACGAATTCTGAAGGCGAGCGTTTTATGGAGAGATATGCGCCAACAGCAAAGGATCTTGCAAGCCGCGATGTGGTAAGCAGGTCCATGACAATTGAAATTAATGAGGGAAGAGGCGTTGGTCCAAACAAAGACCATATTATGCTGCATCTTGAGCATATTGACCCTGAAACACTTCATAAAAGATTGCCTGGTATTACAGAAACAGCAAAAATTTTCTGCGGAGTTGATGTGACTAAGTCCCCAATTCCTGTGTTGCCAACAGTTCATTATAATATGGGCGGCGTACCTACTAATTATCATGGTGAAGTTTTGTCACCAACAGCAGATAATCCAAATAATACGGTTCAAGGATTAATGGCAATCGGGGAAGCTGCTTGTGTTTCTGTACATGGCGCTAATCGACTTGGCACTAATTCACTGCTGGATATTGTTGTGTTTGGAAGAGCTGCTGCACATCGGGCAAGTGAACTTGTTACGCCAGGGGCAACCCATGCGCCAGTGTCTAAAGAATCTACTGAAAAAGCACTAGATCGTCTTGATAAAATGCGTCATTCAAAAGGGGATAAACAGCCAGGTGAGCTAAGGCTTGAAATGCAACAAGCTATGCAAAAATATGCGGCTGTGTTCCGCTCAGGCGAATCACTGACCGAGGGTGTGAAAACCATGGATTCGATTGCTGGCGATATGGGCAATATTGGTATTCAAGACAGGTCGTTAATCTGGAATACTGACTTAGTAGAAGCGATGGAGCTTGAAAACCTAATGGGTCAGGCGTTAGTAACTATTCGATCTGCTGACCAGCGAAAAGAATCTCGTGGCGCACACGCGCATGAGGATTTTACAGAAAGAGATGATAAAAACTGGATGAAACACACGATTATGTGGTTAGATGAAAACAACAAATCAACTTTATCCTATCGTGATGTGACAATGACAACACTCACTAATGAAGTTGAATCTATTCCTCCTGTAGAACGTGTTTATTAATAGGATAAATTATTATGGCTGAATTTACGCTTCCTGCTCATTCAAAAGTTACTACTGGTAAAAGTTTTCCAGCCAATAGTAATGCCCAGAATGTAAAAACATTTTCAATTTATCGATGGTCACCAGACGATGATGAAAACCCAAGAATGGATAATTTTGAGGTAGATCTCGATGAATGTGGTCCGATGGTATTGGATGCATTAATTAAGATTAAATCTGAAATTGACAGCTCTCTTACTTTTAGGCGTTCGTGCCGTGAGGGTATTTGCGGCTCTTGTTCGATGAATATTGATGGAACAAATACGCTGGCCTGTTTGAAAGCAATTGACGATGTGAAGGGTGAAGTTAAGATATATCCTCTTCCACATATGCCAGTGGTAAAAGACCTAGTGCCAGATCTTACCCATGCATATGCACAATTAACCTCTATAGAGCCTTGGCTAAAAACAGACACACCTGCTCCTGAAGGTAAGGAGAGAAAACAGTCTCCTGAAGAGCGGTTGGAAATAGATGGATTATGGGAATGCGTATTGTGCTTTAGCTGTACGACATCTTGTCCAAGTTATTGGTGGAACGGCGATAGATATCTTGGACCAGCTGTATTATTGCAAGCCTATCGTTGGATTGCAGATAGCAGAGATGAATATACAGGAGAGCGGCTTGATGCATTAGAAGATCCGTTCCGTTTGTATCGCTGTCACACTATCATGAATTGTGCAAAGACTTGTCCAAAAGGTCTTAATCCTGGTAAGGCAATTGGCGAAATCAAGCAAAAAATGCTTGAGCGACAAAGTTAATATATCAAGTGATTAGATAGCATTGTCGTGACCGGCGCTAATGACACACCATTAAAAAAATATCAACGGCTTATATCTTCTGGAAAGCTTGTTCCTGATGAGGGGCAAGCTTTTGCTATGAAGGCGCTTGACGCGTTATATAGCCAAATTAAAAAAACAGCTAAAAAATCATGGCAGTTTTGGTCCACGGGTTCTCCTCCAGATGGGCTGTATTTATATGGAGGTGTTGGACGCGGCAAGACTATGTTAATGGACTTGTTCTATTCTGCTTGTCCTGCAGGGGATAAGCAAAGACTTCATTTTCATGATTTTATGGCGCAAGCGCATAATCTGATCAATCAAGCTCGAAAAGAAAATGTTGATGATCCAATAGAAACAGCGGCTAAACTTATTATCCAACAAGGCAGGCTTGTCTGTTTTGATGAAATGGAAGTGCGTGATATTGCTGATGCAATGATAATTAGCCGTCTGTTTGCATCTTTATGGCAAAATGGAATGGTTTTGGTAGCAACTTCTAACAGACAGCCGGACGGTCTGTATGAAAATGGTTTGCATCGGGATCGTTTTATCCCATTTATCAATCAACTGAATGCAAAAATACAACTGATTGATATTCAAGCAGGGGATGATTTTCGTAAGCAGATTTTAGCAGGAATAGATGGCTGGATATATCCATTTAATGACACGGCAAAGGCAAAATTAGATGATTTATTCCGCCGCTTATTACAAGATAGAGACCCGCAGCCAGAAATTATTATGAGTTCTGGTAGGCAGATAATACTAGCTAACACAGGCGCAGATATAGCGCTTGTTCATTTTGACGAATTATGCAGAACAGCGCTTGCTGCGGGTGATTTTTTAATCATTGCAGATAGGTTTAAAGGCTTAATAATGCAAAATGTGCCATTGTTAGGAGACGACCAACGGGACGCTGCACGCAGGTTTATGTGGCTTGTGGATGCACTCTACGATAGAGGTCGTTTTTTAATAATTGGAGCTGCTGCTGCAAGAGACCAAATTTATACTGGAGAAGATTGGCAGTTTGAGTTTAGTAGAACCTTATCAAGGCTAACTCAAATGTCGCGTTATCATTTACCAGAATAACCTTATATAAGATGGAATTCTGTGTATATTTTGGCTTGTTTTAGTGACGTGGATTAGTTACCAATGCACATTAGAAATTTTAGAAATTTAGCTCTTAAGAACTTTATATAGCTAATTTAAAAAAAGTTCCTTAACACTTGATAACGAGGATTATAATGGCACGCAATAAAATAGCATTAATCGGTTCTGGTAATATCGGCGGTACTTTGGCTCATTTAGCTGGTCTAAAAGAATTAGGCGATGTCGTACTTTTTGATATTGCAGAGGGTATTCCTCAAGGAAAAGCTCTTGATTTAGCTGAATCTAGCCCTGTTGAAGGGTTTGATTGCATGATTTCAGGTGCCAATGATTATACTGCTTTGCAAGGCTCTGATGTTGTAATTGTTACAGCAGGTGTGGCACGCAAACCAGGAATGAGCAGAGATGATTTAGTCGGTATAAATAGCAAAGTGATGATGACAGTAGGAGAGGGCATAAAAGCCAATTGTCCAAATGCATTTGTCATTTGTATAACAAACCCACTGGATGCGATGGTTGGCGTGCTCCAAAAAGCATCTGGAATACCTGTTAACCGGGTGGTGGGTATGGCTGGCATCCTTGATTCTGCCAGATTTAGATATTTTCTTGCAGAAGAATTTAATGTTTCTGTAAAAGATGTTACTGCTTTTGTATTAGGGGGACATGGCGATACCATGGTGCCGTTGACACGATATTCCGCAGTTGCAGGTATTCCAGTGCCAGATCTGATAAATATGGGCTGGTCTACTGATGAGAGAATTGAAAATATTGTGCAAAGAACACGAGACGGCGGTGCCGAGATTGTAGGACTGCTAAAAACAGGTTCGGCTTTTTATGCGCCAGCTTCTTCTGCTATTGAAATGGCAGAGGCGTATCTGAAAGATCAGAAAAGATTATTGCCATGTGCAGCCTATGTTGATGGTCAATACGGGCTTGATGGTATGTATGTTGGTGTTCCTGTTATTATTGGAGAAAAGGGTGTTGAGCGAATTGTTGAAATTCAGCTGAATGAAGAAGAGCAGAAAATGTTTGATAATTCTATTGATGCAGTAAAAACATTAAACGAAGTTGTAAAGCGGGTTATTTGATTAGCATCTATTAATATTACAATTGGGGAAAAAAGATGAATATTCATGAACATCAAGCAAAGGCACTCCTTGCAAAGTTTGGCGTGAGGGTACCAAATGGTCATGCGGCTTATACAG
>JABJAN010000091.1 GCA_018666135.1 Alphaproteobacteria bacterium
TACAAGGTTTTCGGGAGGGGAAGTAGTGCTGATAGAAAGACAAAATTCTCTGTATAAGCAGCACCCTTCCACAATAATTAAAGCTATGCTTAGAATCTCAAATGCACCCCCACACGCCGCCTAAATCACTATGCTCCGCCAGATTTAGCCGCCTAACCCCCATGCGGAAATTACCCTCTTGCCATTTGAAGTTATACTCAGCTTGCCACTCACAATAGGTTTTTAGGATGTTAACCAATTATCAGTTGCGCGTTACACCAATCACAAAGCTAGCAGGATACTCTCTATGTTTATCAGTAATAGCGTCTGTGATACCAAAATCTATAAATACTGCACTTGCTATAATTTTGCCACCCATTGTGCTTGGAATAGAAGCCGTAGCATCACGCCCATTTTCTGTTTTACATCTTAACACAAGAGCATCGTCACTTCTTCTTATCATTGGCGTTCTAGGTATCTGAACATCCAATGCCATTCTTTTGTTGCTGATTGAACATGTTCCAGAACTACCATCACTAAAAGATAGAGCTACTGGAACATAAGCATCATTGGTGATTGATGCACATCCAAACAAAAATAGAGATAAAGTTGTTAACATTAGTAAACGCATAATTTTTCTCTTTCATTAAACTTAACTATTATAAAAGCCTGCACATAAATCAGGGCTTTTCCTTATCGCCCATATTCTTTGCCTACACGCATTTCAAAATAATGCTCATAGATTAAAGGGGTGACCCCTAAATGTTGAAATGTTCACCATCTTTAGCACAGGGAACTGGTTTAGCAGAGAAGAAATCTTACCCTTGCTAAGGGACCAATCCCAAAACTCCTCATGCACTATCAATTCATTGAACCATAAATTTATTAAACAATGTTTAATATCCGTTAATAGACAGATTTATTATTGAATGTGTACACCAAGACAAAACAGGGTGCAATATTGCTATAAATGAATAGGTAACTGGCGCTCTACTTGCACAATTTTGCCTATCACATTATCTGTGTATCAATCAAATCTAGGAATATTATGTGCCTACAGGAAATGAGGGATGAATAATTCTGATACTCATTACTATTATATAGGGCTGGACTATTATACAGGACTGGTAATACAGGACTGGTAATACAGGACTGGTAATACAGGACTGGTATTTTTTCATTTATGGTTTTTTCTGGCGCTTCAAAATACTAATCCTAATTAAAAACCAATCTTAAAATGATATTATCCTATCAGTCATGGCAGCTTAGTAATGGTCACTTTATTTTATTTGACAATTATAGCAGCAAAAATTAACGTACTCCTTTGTTAAAACTGCCCTATTAATAAGTGAAGCTGAGTAGCAATTAAAAAAATGTTCCAAAAGCATGAGGCTTTATTAAAATAAATTAATAAGATAGATCCAGAGCCATAATCAGTTACATAATTATCTGAATAAAACCAAGCATATCATGAGAATAAAGCATCGTTTAAACCCAATGAAATTTTAAAAAAAGCTAATAAACAAATGAATAAGAATTTTGAAGATGGTATTCTTGTTATTCGCACGATTGCAATGCCAGCAGACACCAACCCATCAGGGGATATATTTGGTGGCTGGTTGATGTCACAAATGGATCTTGCGGCTGGCAATTTAGCTGGTCGCGTCTCACGTGGTAGAAGCGCAACGGTAGCCGTAGAAGCAATGCAATTTCTTCGCCCTGTTAAAGTTGGTGATGAAGTTACAATTTATGCAAAACTACAAAAAGTTGGTAGAACTTCTATGCAAATTCATGTGGATAGCTGGGCACGAAGTAGGTTTGAGGTCGAGAGCAATCAGGTAACAAATGCTGAATTTGTGTTTGTTGCTTTAGATGATGATGGTCAGCCAAGACAGATTGACCCCCAAACAGATTGACCCCCAAACAGATTCTATAAATGAGCCAAATAAATAGCCCTCACCCGTTACATCATGTGCCGTTTTTTACACCATCTTTGAACTTTTATGTTGCTTACGCTTTCTTCATTATTTTTTTATTGGCATCTCGTAATCTCATACTCAAGGATTTTATAAGCACTTTGATCAAGGTATCTGATCCTTCATATTTTGAGAGAAACACCTCTCTTTCTATTTTTATTACTTCACAATCTGACAAACATCTAGAGCGTGATTGACGTAACTCATTATCAATTACGCCCATTTCCCCAAATGTTTCATTTTCTCTAATCGTAATATAGGGGTGGGCTAGGTCAGTTGAAAAATATAAGCCAACCTCTCCTGATATAAGCAAATAGATTTCAGAAGCAGGCTCGCCGTGATTAAATATGATTTCTCCAGCCTTAAACGCAAATTTTTTCATTCATACTCTCTTTAAACTGATTTACGGATGCTGCTATCTATTCTAAGATTAGTCGGAAGAAAATATTCATTTTCACCTGTGGTAAAAAAAACATTCTTCAACTTGTGACTTTTAACATTTCTGCATAAAGTCTTCGTCTTGAACAGGATTATTTTATAAAATCTCAAATTAAATAGGATACGCAGATGAATACAGTATTAAAAATTGTAATTGCAGGTTCCGTTTGGCTTATTTGGACATTGATTGCCGAAAAATCAAAGCTTTCTGGCTGGAAATACTGGGCAGGCTTCTCTGTTGCGAGTCTGGTCACAATTGCCTTATTTAGTGATTAGAATAAAATATAAATAGCCGTTTTATTTTTAAATTTCTACCTACTAACTTTTCTGATTTATTAAGTAAACTGATTTGCTAATTCATTTATATCATCTGGTATCTCAAGAATTTTGCCTGTTTTTGCCGCCAGGTCAATTGCCATGCATAAAGCAAGATTAGCGTGCCCTTCTTGGGCTGTTGTATGCGGTGTAGGCACGCCTGTCTGCAGCCGTTGAAACCATGAGAAAGTCTCCTCTCTTATTGGTCCCCACATCTCCCCCTGACTTTTCTGTCCAAAAGGAATACTCGTCAGAAAATCCACATTTCGGCTTTGCTGGTGAGAAGCTGCCTTATTCTCAATAGATGCAGAGGGACGTTTATATCCTGCGGGCTGATGTTGGCTACTAGCAAGAATTACATCTCTGTGCATATCTTCTATGTCAATAACGCCCTGTGTCCCGATAATGCCTATCTGCATTCCATAAACACCGCCAGGCCAATTTTCAGGGGCAACCCAACTATGGTTAATAGAGAGAACAGCATCATTATCAAATTCTAGCACAGCAATTGTTGTATCTTTACTCCCTGTGGAACCAAAAATCTTATCTGTTGAACGCGCAAAAATAGCTTTTGGTTTACTGCCTTGCATCAGCCACAAGCACATATCCAACATATGAGTACCACTAGCAACCATTGGCGTCAGATTAGTATGATCATTGGCGCGTGAAAGAACCATATTGGCAATTGTACGATTAAGCAAACCTCTAGCAGAAACAGAGCTAACCTGTCCAATTTGATTATTATCTAGCTTTTCTTTCACCACCAGAAAGCGATGTCTAAAACGCTGAGTATACCCCATCACCGCATCAATGCCGTATTTTAATATTTTATCAGATAATTCAGCAGATTGACGAAAATCAACAGCAAGTGGTTTCTCTATGAATAAGGATAATTTATGTTCAATAGCTAATGAGACTGGCGCATAATGAGCCGTTTCATTTGTTGCTATAATGGCAGCTGTAACTTCAGAACGAGATAGTAATTCTGATGCATCGCTGGTAACAAAATCTGCTTCAATCTGTGTTGCAACTGATTGCGCCAGTTCCCTATTTATGTCGCAAACACCAATCCAACCTATGCCAGAATAAGAGCGTGCAAATTGTGCACGTGCTTGCCCAATATCCCCGCATCCTATGATAGCTAATCCAATTTTTGCATTTTGATTGGTTATTGACACCACATTCTCCCTATTATCTCAGCTTCAATAGCCAATTTTTTTTATTTGGATTCTATCACATTAAAATCTAAATACCTTGCCCAAAATTTTGCTAACTTAACATATCTGATAGAAGTAGAACATTAGATTCAACCTCCTTTTTTTTCCAAGCATAAATATGTTTTCTGGTGCAATCTTAAGCCAATTTTTACCAAACCCTTAGGTTAATTATGACCAAACCCATAGATAGTTTTACTAGGTTTTGTTGCTTAGTGATGCTACATTCTCGAACTTCTCCAAATTATTCCAAGACTTTTTTGTTTTATTATTTTAAACGAGATTTTTAATGTATTTCACCCTTTCAACCACTATGAAAGCTGGCTTATGGATGGTAGGCGCAGTGGTTAGTTTTAGCATTATGGCCATTGCTGGAAGGGAATTAACAGGCAAGCTAGATAGTTTTGAAATTATGCTTTGGCGCTCCTTGGCAGGTATGATTATTGTTTCGGGATTAGCATGGCATTTTAACCTGCTTCAGCAGATAAAATTCACCGATTTAAAACTTCATATAATTCGAAATATAAGTCATTTTTTTGGACAAACCCTGTGGTATTTTGCGCTTACCCAAATAACGTTAGCACAATTATTTGCGTTCGAATTTACAGCCCCATTATGGGTAGCACTTATTGCCCCATTTTTTTTAAAAGAAAAATTTACAAAATGGAAGTTGATAACTATTTGCCTTGGTTTTTCTGGCATTTTAATAATTGCTAGACCAGAGGTAGGGGGTATGTCAGTTGGCATGCTAGCTGCCATTTTCTGCGCCTTGGGTTTTGCTGGTAGCATCCTGACAACCAAATTATTAACCCGCCATTATTCTGTTACCTGTATCTTATTCTGGCTTACGGTAATAAAGTTTATTTTAAGTTTAATTTGTGCTGGCATTGACGGAGACATCACCATTCCAAATAGGGCTTGGCTGCATTGGGTAGCGCTGATAAGTATCGGCGGTCTGACAGCACATTTTTGTATCACAACAGCCCTTACGCTTGCTCCTGCATCTATTGTTGCTCCATTAGAGTTTTTACGCCTGCCGTTAATTGCACTTATTGGCTATTTAGTTTATGCCGAAGAATTATCTATTTTTGTGCTACTTGGCGCGATCATGATTATTGGCGCAAATATATTAAATCTCAGAAGAACGGAAGTTAATTAGGATATGACAGCTCGTAATAATCCCCCTCTTGCCATATTATTATTTATTGGTGCTGTCAGTTTTAACGCTATCAAAGACGGTATTTCAAAATTATTATCTTCTGATATAACGCCAATTACCTTTCTTTCTATTCAATATATGTTTCTAGTGATTATTTTAGCACTACCTATAAGTATCTATTTTGGAAAATCAGCTTTAATTCCTCCGCGAATTGGGCTTCAATTATTGCGGGGTGCTTCGGCATGTCTGGGCGTTGGCTTCTATTATTGGTCTGTTCATTATATTCACATAGCAGACGCAATTGCAGTGGTGTTTGTCTCACCTTTAATCGTTACCGTGCTTTCCCCTTGGCTATTAGGCGAAAAATCCCTTGGTATAAGAAGAATTACAGCCGTGCTTGTTGGATTTATAGGTGTGCTAATAATAGTACAACCAAGCTTTATCGGGGAGACGCCAGGCTATTTGATTGCACTTGGTGCTGGTTTTTTCATTTCGTTTTTTTACTTATTAAACCGAAAATTAGCCCCAGAAAGCCCTCTTATCTGTAGCGTCTTTCATTCTGCTTTATGTGCTTCTTTTTTTCTCCTTCCCTTATTATTTTTCTATGCAAGCCCTATAATACCATCTCAATTGCCAACCTTATCTAGTTTTGCTATTTTCTCTGCAATTGGACAGATTGGAATGATTGCGGCGTTTAGATTAGCACCTGCAAATATCGTATCCCCTTTTATATATGCACAGATAATTGCAGCAACTTGTGTGGGATATTATTTATTTGGCGCCATTCCAAACCCTATAACTTGGCTTGGAATTTTAATCATTGTAGGCGCTGGCATTTACATAGCGCTTCGGGAAATAAAACTTGGTAAAGCCACTTAAATTCGATATGCTCAAAGGCATAATAAAAAAGTTTGTGTGAACCAAACACAGAATAAATCATGCTAAATAAATCATGCTGAATAAAATATTTATAGAAGTTGGAATAATATAATGAAAAAAAAGTTGATTTTGTCTTTAGTGATTGGAATTTCTATTTTATATTCTGGTGCTTCATTCGCGCATAAAGGCGCAACTGGGATTGTAAAGGAGCGCATGGATTTATTTTCAAAAAGTGAAAAAGATATAAAAGCATTATTTGCTGCAATTAAAAATAGCGATATGGAAAAAATATCTATTTATGGTCAATCTCTTGCTGATTGGGCTGAAGTAATGCCAGATTATTTTCCTGAAGGAAGTAATGTTGGAGTATCAGATGCATCTGATAAAATATGGGAAGATTTTGATGGGTTCAAACAAGCCGCAGCTGAGTTTCAAGCAGCATCAATTTCGGTTGTGGAAGCAGCAAAATTATCAAATATAGAAGCCATAATGGCGGCGGCAAGTTCTGTTGGAAAAAGCTGCAAATCCTGTCATACAAAATTCAAAAAATAGCCCATTAAAGTTTTTCCTGTGAAATTTCTCCTGTGAAAATAACCCCTAGGTATGTCACTTAGGTAGGGTGCACGCAATCAAATGCTCATGCGTTTTTTTGACAAATATAGCTATATTCTTTTGGTTTTTCACTTTCTATTAGCAAAAATGACTATAGAAATGTGTGATGCATTTAACAAAGAGGGAATGGCAGATGGTCACACAAAAAACGACAATAATATCAGATACAGCTAACTGAAATCCGTCCTTGTCGACACAAGAAAGCACCTCTATGGCACTGACTTAACAATCACGAAAAGACAGACAGAGGGACGTATAAAAATTTATGGAGAGAGCGAACGGCAAGCCCTAATTTGAAAGACACCTTGCGATGCTGAAGGATTTATAAAAAAGCAAGAAAAAGCTGACCAAGCTTTAGTAAATCTTCAGCTAGGTAATATAATCTATAATCGCCAGGACTGAAACATTCGAAAAAAAAGTGGGAATACTATAATTGCCACAACAAAGCTAAGTGTAATGATAACTGGGAATAAAACGGGAACTATTTCGCCATTTTGATAGGTTTTAATATAAATAGTTAAAAAATATAATATATACCCTAATCCTATTGCGGAAAAAAGTCCTGGTAACGCACGCGCAATCCTAAGATTTGGAAAACTCAAATAAATCAATATAGCAATTGGTAGCCATAATAATCCATCTCTGAGCGTTAATAATAACCAGTTTTGCGGAAATTTTCCATCAATCAATATGCTTGTAAAATTAAAATTTAAACTCCAAGTAGTTACCGAGGTACCTATAACAACAAGTAAAACTGCTAAAAGATATTGAAAAGCTCTCTTTTCTCTTGCGGATTTTTTTATCATTTTCTGTTCTCTAACATAATTATTTTACACCTATGCTTTTGCCTATTTTACAAGCGTAAAAACACATAGTTTCGCCCCATATACTGAGCACAGAATAATTCAGTTAACTTTTGAACATTAGTTTTTTATTTATTAATAGATGATAATTAAAGAACACTTAATTAATTGGGAAGAAAACTCTTGAGGCCAATCTGCCATCTTTTAAGTCACAAAAGGCCGCACGGTAATTATTCAGAGCAATATTGTTAGAATAGAAATCCAACACCCCTCTATTTTCCCTGAAAAGCGGACCTGCTAAATTTTTAATCTTAAATATTTTAACCCTAAATCATGCGTAAAACTGATCCATCTGAATAGTTAATCCGTACTAAAAATGTCCCTTAGATGAGAAACACTAGCCGGTCCCAACTCACCTGAGGGACACA
>JABJAN010000092.1 GCA_018666135.1 Alphaproteobacteria bacterium
GAAGTTGTAAAGCGGGTTATTTGATTAGCATCTATTAATATTACAATTGGGGAAAAAAGATGAATATTCATGAACATCAAGCAAAGGCACTCCTTGCAAAGTTTGGCGTGAGGGTACCAAATGGTCATGCGGCTTATACAGTTGATGAGGCTGTGGCTGCTGCTCGCAATTTGGCTGGCGATGTAAAAGTAGTTAAAGCCCAGATACATGCGGGTGGAAGAGGAAAAGCAGGCGGCGTAAAAGTTGTAAGCTCACTTGATGATGTTCGCAATGAAGCTCAAGAAATGCTTGGTAAAGTTCTTGTTACACATCAAACAGGACCAGCTGGAAAAGAAGTTCAGCGACTCTACATTGAAGAGGGATGCCAAATTGACAGAGAATTATACTTATCAATGTTAATAGATAGAGCAACATCGCAAGTAAGTATCATCAGCTCAACAGAAGGCGGAATGGATATTGAGGCAGTAGCAGAACAAACCCCAGAAAAAATATTGTCGATTTCTATTAACCCAGCAACAGGTATAAAGCCGCACCATATTAGGCGCGTTGTGAAATCACTGAAGCTTGAGGGCGCAGCAGCTAAACAAGCAGGTCCTTTTCTTTCTGGACTATATAATGCGTTCTGCTCACTTGATGCGAGTTTGTTAGAAATAAACCCGCTAGTAGTTGATGCTGATGGGGATTTAATTGCACTAGATGCAAAGATGGGTTTTGACGATAATGCTTTGTTTAGGCAAAAAGAGGTTCTGTCTTTAAGAGATTTATCAGAAGAAGATCCAGCAGAAGTAAGAGCATCAGAGTTTGACCTAAATTATATTAAGTTGGATGGAAATATTGGATGCATGGTAAATGGAGCTGGTTTAGCGATGGCTACTATGGATATTATCCAGCTTGAAGGGGGTTCTCCAGCTAATTTTTTAGATGTCGGCGGCAGCGCAACGGCTGAGCGTGTGACAGAAGCATTCAAAATCATTTTATCAGACAGCAATGTTGAAGGCATTCTTGTAAATATTTTTGGCGGTATTATGAGATGTGATGTTATCGCTAATGGCGTTGTTGAGGCAGCCCGTGCCCTTGGACTTGAAAAGCCTCTGGTCGTGCGGCTAGAAGGAACAAACGTAGAAGCAGGTAAAGAAATTTTGTCCTCTTCTGGATTAGCTATCATTCCTGCAGATAACTTAGCAGATGCGGCAAGCAAAATTGTTGCTGCCGTGAAAGGAAATTAGTCAATGTCAGTACTTATTAATCGTGATACGCGTGTTATTTGCCAAGGTTTTACGGGCTCCCAAGGTACCTTTCACTCAGAGCAGGCAATTGCTTATGGCACAAAAATGGTTGGCGGTGTAACGCCAGGCAAAGGAGGCCGGACGCATCTAAACCTTCCAGTTTTTGATACAGTGGCAGACGCTGTGGCAGAGACAGGCGCAAATGCTTCTGTTATATATGTGCCTCCGCCATATGCAGCTGATTCAATTTTAGAAGCAATTGATGCTAAAGTTGAACTAATTATCTGTATCACAGAGGGCATTCCAATTATGGACATGGTTGCTGTGAAAGCAGCATTAAATGCAAGCTCAAGCCGCCTTATTGGACCAAACTGCCCTGGTGTTATTACGCCTGGTGAATGTAAAATAGGAATTATGCCAGGCCATATTCACACCCCTGGTAGCGTCGGCATTGTATCTCGTTCTGGAACATTAACATATGAAGCTGTTGCACAAACAAGTGCAATTGGGCTTGGTCAGTCAACCTGTATTGGTATTGGCGGTGACCCTGTAAATGGCACAAATTTTGTAGAAGCATTATCTTTATTTCTAGATGACGACCAAACTGAAGCAATATTGATGATTGGTGAAATTGGGGGTGATGCAGAAGAGCAAGGGGCAGCTTTTTATGCGGCTCACCCAAACAAAAAACCAATTGCAGGGTTTATTGCAGGTCAAACAGCTCCTCCAGGCAGAAGAATGGGGCATGCTGGCGCGATTGTTGCAGGCGGAAGCGGAGCAGCATCAGATAAAATTATAGCAATGGAAGCTGCTGGATATAGTATGGCAGCGTCTCCATCTGGTCTCGGCGAGGCAGTTAGTAACGCAATTGCAAAATTTAAGTAGTTTTTTGCTTTATCGATAATATAATAGGGTATGAAAATTGGGGAGAAGCAGGACGCTTGATTTATCGGATGAATTGATTTTTGTATAAAGTTAATTCAGCATTGATAAGCAAGCTTCTTTTAGAGTCGGAGCTTAAAATGGATAACAGCTTTCTTACTGGAACAAATGCAACCTTTGTTGCTGAAATGTATCAGCGCTGGAAACAACATCCAAATTCAGTAGATACGGATTGGTCAGATTGGTTTGCAAATCTTGATAGTCTTGCAATAGGGGAGCTTGACGAGCAGTCTCCTTCCTGGGGCAGACCCAAAAGCAAGGTTGTTGGCGCCACTGATCCAGATGCTTCTATCAAAGCAGTTGCTAAGGGTATCGCAGGAAACCGTGACTTGCTTGCAACAGACGTACGCTCTGCAACTTTGGATTCCTTAAGAGCGATTATGCTTATCAGGGCCTATAGAGTAAGAGGGCATTTGATAGCTAATCTTGATCCTCTTAATCTTCAAGATAAGGAAATTCATTCAGAACTTGATCCAGAAACATATGGATTTACCCTAGAAGATTTCGATAGACCTATATTTATTAATTATGTGCTAGGTCTTGAGATAGCCAGCGTTAACGAAATATTGGCTGTGTTAAAGGAAACCTATTGTTCGACGATCGGGGTTGAGTTTATGCATATTCAAGATCCAGCTCAAAAAGCCTGGATCCAAGAACGCATTGAAGCGATTGGTAATAGAACTGAATTTACAGAACGTGGTAAAATAGCCATTTACGAAAAACTGCTTGCTGCTGAAAACTTCGAACAGTTTTTGCATAAAAAATATATTGGGACTAAGCGGTTTGGATTGGATGGCGGTGAAGCGTTAGTACCTGCCCTTGAACAGATTTTAAAACGCGGCGGGCAGATGGGCTTGAAGGAAGTCGTGGTCGGAATGGCGCACCGTGGTCGTTTGAATATATTACATAATGTGCTTGATAAGCCCTTCAGAGCCATCATATCTGAGTTTCTTGGAAACCCAGCCAATCCAGAGGAAGCTGGTGGCTCTGGTGACGTGAAATATCATATGGGGGCTTCTGCAGATAGACATTTTGATGATGATGAAATTCATCTAAGTTTGGCGCCTAACCCTTCTCATCTTGAGATTGTTGATCCAGTGGTAATTGGCAGAGTGAGAGCAAAACAGGCACAGCGTTCCTCTCATGATTTTAAAGAAGTTTTAGGTATAATTTTACACGGGGATGCAGCTTTTGCTGGACAAGGAGTTGTTGCAGAAACATTCGCATTCTCTGCACTTCGTGGATATCGCACTGGCGGTACAATCCATATTGTTGTTAATAATCAGATTGGCTTTACTACCAGCCCGGCTTATTCTCGCTCATCTCCTTATCCAACGGATGTTGCGAAAATGGTTATGTCCCCAATTTTTCATGTGAATGGGGATGATCCTGAAGCGGTGGTGCATGCTTCTAGAATTGCAACAGAATTTAGGCAAACATTCGGCGTAGATGTCGTGCTTGATATTATCTGTTATCGCAGGTTTGGTCATAATGAGGGTGATGAGCCTTCATTTACACAGCCATTAATGTATAAACAAATACATCAGCAGCTATCTTCTCGCCAGATTTATTTAAACCGTTTGTTAGAGAGCGGCGTTTTAGATGATAGCCGTGCACAAGCAATTATGGATAAGCATAATGCGTATTTAACAGAAGAATTTGAAGCTGGAAGCGCTTATAAACCAAATAAAGCAGATTGGCTGGAAGGTCAGTGGGCTGGAATGACTGTTGCTTATGGAGATGATAGGCGCGGTGATACAGCTGTTCCTATAGAAACGCTGCAGATGATTGGTAAAGTTATGACTACTCCTCCACCTGATTTTCAGGTGCATAGTAAATTAGAACGCGTTATCAAAAATAGAGCTCAGGCAATTACATCAGGTAAAAACCTTGATTGGGCAACTGCTGAACATCTTGCTTTTGGCGCAACCGTTTTAGATGGATTTGTTGTTCGTTTATCAGGGCAGGATAGTTGCCGGGGTACCTTTAGTCAGAGACATTCTGTGTTTGTTGATCAACTCTCAGAACATAGGTATGTTCCGCTGTCAAACTTAAACTCCGAGCAGGCTAAATTTGAGGTGATAGACTCCCCATTATCAGAAGCATCTGTAATGGGATTTGAATATGGTTTTGCACAAGCTGAACCAAATGCGCTGGTAATGTGGGAAGCACAATTTGGTGATTTTGCCAATGGTGCACAAGTTGTCATAGACCAATTTATTAGCTCAGGTGAATCTAAATGGCTTAGAATGAATGGGTTAGTATTATTGCTACCTCATGGCTATGAAGGTCAAGGACCTGAGCATTCTTCTGCAAGATTAGAGCGTTATCTACAATTATGTGCAGAAGATAATATGCAAGTAGTCAATTGCACTACACCAGCTAATTATTTTCATGTGCTAAGACGTCAAGTGTGTCGTGATTTCCGGAAACCACTGATAATCATGACTCCAAAATCATTGCTTCGTCATAAATCATGTGTCTCAGACCTCTCGGATTTTGGACCAGGAACAAGTTTCCATAGGATATTAATTGACCCTAACTCAAAGATCAAAGATGCGAATGTTAAGCGGGTAATATTATGTTCTGGTAAGGTGTATTATGACCTTGAAGAAATGAGAAATGCTGAAGAGCTGGATAATGTGAAAATTCTTCGTATTGAACAGCTTTATCCATTTCCGCAAAAAAAGTTAGCTGAAATACTAAAAAAATCACCAAAAGCAGATGTGGTTTGGTGTCAAGAAG
Source organism: Alphaproteobacteria bacterium (assembly GCA_018666135.1). Lineage (GTDB taxonomy): Bacteria > Pseudomonadota > Alphaproteobacteria > Puniceispirillales > Puniceispirillaceae > UBA5951. The sequence goes on from JABJAN010000092.1 coordinate 4,914, forward strand.
AACCCAAAAATATGGGCAGTTGGACATTTGTACGTGATTATATAGAACACGCAATGGAGCAAGCTGGTCTTAAAGAAACCAGGCCTATTTATTGTGGGCGTGATGCGGCGGCTTCTCCAGCCACTGGTTCGGCTGCACGACATGCTAAAGAACAAAAACAGCTTGTGGAAAATTCATTATTTTTGACTGGTACAAAAAAAGCAGCAAAATAAATCAAACTCTAGCGCTTATCAAAGGAGATATGAGCGAATGTCAATCGAAATTAAAGTTCCTGTGTTAGGTGAATCTGTTGTTGAGGCAACAGTCGCAAAATGGATGAAAAATGTAGGTGATGCTGTTAAGGCTGATGAGCCTATCGTGGAGCTTGAAACAGACAAGGTATCTCTTGAAGTTCCAGCACCTGAAGCAGGCGTGATAACGGATATCATTGCCAATGAGGGCGAAACAGTGGGCGTAGATGCAGTGTTGGCTATATTTAAAGCAGGCGCTTCTGCATCAGCAGCAAAACCATCTGAAAGTAAGCCAGAAAGTAAGCC
>JABJAN010000093.1 GCA_018666135.1 Alphaproteobacteria bacterium
AACAGCTATTGGCGGACCTACGGGTTGCACCCATCTAACAGAATTGACAGGACCAATGGCTACAACAGCTTATCAGACAATCGGCGGTGAAATATCACGCCAGCAGCGAGCAGCAACAGCATCTGACAATCTGCCTGATACTCATCAGAATGATAGTTTGAAAAATAGCTGCATTGCTTATGCACAGACCGAAATTTGATTATTGTCTAATTCTGTTCTTGTTCAATGTTTAACATTTAAAGCTAATGCATGAACGGTACTATCAAGTAGCGGTTGCAATAATGCATGAATCATTCTGTGGGATTCAATTCTAGTTTTCCCAGCAAATGCCGCAGATACAATATCTATTTCAAAATGCGTTTCCCCGAGCGGACTAGCACCAACATGACCTGCATGATCTTTGCTTACGTCACGCACCTCTAAAAAATCAGGCGAAAAACTCTGAATTAACACGGACTCAATCTGGCTTTTTGTTGACATTTAAATTATCTCTTCTATTTCTAAAGTTATGATCCACATAATAGCTCATTTTTATTAAACTGACTATCTTGTCTATATACACAGGACGCATTAATTTAACATTATGAGTGAAGCAAAAATACCAGAATTGAAGGGGCTAAAAGAGACCCCAAAAGAGACAAAAATCTGTGATATGGAGAATTGTTCAGAGGCAGGTATTTATCCAGCGCCGCGAACCCGTCAGGAATTGCGCTCTTATTTGTGGTTTTGTCTTGAGCATGTGCGCGATTACAATAAACGCTGGAACTATTTTGACGGGCTAAATGGAGATGCGCTTGAAGCAGAAATAAGACGCGCCACGACTTGGGAGAGACCAAGTTGGAAGTTTGGTACTGGCAGCTCTGATAATCAACAGGGCGCTTCTAGTAATTTTTCAACAGAAGACGTATTTGGATTTTTTTCCAGCGAAAATGCACATAAGCAAAGCGCACAGCAGCGCACAATGCATAAAGAAGAGCGTTGGGCTTGGCAAGTGTTTGATATGGAACCTTGCGCAGAGCAAACACTCATTAAACAACACTATAAAAAACTAGCAAAATTAAACCATCCAGATAGAAATCAGGGTGATGCAGATGCAGAAGAACGCCTTAAAGAAATTAATAGTGCCTATACAATATTAAAAAAATTATACCCAGCAAGTGATTTAAAAACCGAATAATCGTTAAAAATTTATTTTTGGGGGTGGATTTTATGACTGATTATCAATAAATTCACTCCAACCTGTTAACATTCATATAGAAACTATGAATCTAAACTTCATCTTTTATTTTCTGAAAGGTTAAATCCTTTGTCTGATTTCATTAATAACAGCACTATCGCGCATTCCATAGAAGCACCAGATACTACTTTTGATGTTAAAAAAACTTTTGGCTTGGATTTGGATATGCAGGTACCTGGTTTTTCAGTTACTTCTGAATATGTTCCAACATTAGATCCTGACTACCAATTTGACCATGATACAACTCTAGCAATTTTAGCAGGCTTTGCTTTTAACAGACGGGTTATGATTCAAGGATATCATGGCACTGGTAAATCCACTCATATTGAACAGGTTGCCGCTAAATTAAATTGGCCCTGTTTGCGGATTAACCTTGATAGCCATATTAGTAGAATTGACTTAATCGGCAAAGATGCCATCGTTCTAAAAGATGGCAAACAAGTAACCGAATTTAAAGAAGGTCTGTTGCCATGGGCGCTTCGTAATCCTGTAGCATTGGTTTTTGATGAATATGATGCAGGTCGGGCTGATGTTATGTTTGTAATCCAGCGTGTTCTAGAAGTAGATGGTAAATTAACATTACTAGATACCAATAAAGTAATTCATCCAAATGCGAATTTCAGATTATTTGCTACTGCGAACACAGTTGGGCTTGGAGATACAACTGGTCTGTATCATGGCACGCAGCAAATAAACCAAGGACAAATGGATAGATGGTCTATTGTTTCAACATTAAATTATCTTCCCCATGCGGATGAAGTAAATATCATCCTTGCCAAACAAAAAAGCTATGATACCGAAGCAGGTAGAGAGCAAGTGTCACAAATGGTGCGGATGGCAGACCTTACCCGAAAAGGCTTTATGGCAGGTGATTTATCAACTGTTATGTCCCCTAGAACAGTTCTTACCTGGTCTGAAAATGCCCGTATTTTTAATGATATCACATTAGCATTTAAATTAAGTTTCCTTAATAAATGTGATGAGGTTGAGCGTCCTGTATTAGCTGAATATTACCAACGGGTATTTGGAATTGACTTACCAGAATCATCTGGATTTGCAGCTAAAGCATCTTAAATAGAAACGGCCTGTTAGCGTGAGCAAACCAATTGATGAGATGTTTTTAAAAGCTAATGCAGCAAGTTTGCGTGCATTAGCAGGTGGTACCCAACATGAGGTGCGATACGTTGGACAGGATAGCGTTATATCAAATGAAGGGGTGCGGCTGCCTGCACCGCCAAGAGAAAATTCAGCTGTAGCTGAAATTCAGCTTCGAGGAGCAAGTGATGCAGCTGGTCTGTGGCTTGCTCATCATAATAAAAAAACCCATCAAAGAGTAAGCCCCAAATCTTCTGCAGCTAAAACGGTGTTTGAAGCAGCTGAAAAAGCACGGGTTGAGGCTATTGGTGCAAATGACATGGCGGGTGTTCGTAAGAACTTAACTGAACGGCTTGAATCACATTATACCATGCACCCACTTGGAATTCCCTCCCCAGATGCTTCAGATCAATTGGAGAATGGGTTGTCTGAGGCTGTTCGTTTAGTAATTCGAGAAAAATTAACAGGAGAGAAGCCACCTGCTGCCGCTGGAATGGCAATGGATTTATGGCGACCATTTATTGAATCGCGTGCTGGTGAGCTTTTAGATCAATTAAAAACTGCAAGCCTGGACCAAGCCTTATTCGCAGATTTTGCAAAACAGCTAATCGGCGCTTTACAAAGTGACCTTGGAGAGAATTCTGAAGGCGGAGAAGATGGTGATGGAGATGATGACAGCGCTGGAAATCAAGCCGAAGACGACCAAGAAGGAGAACAACAAGCACAATCAGCATCAGGAGATGACGATTCGGACGGAGATGAATCTCAATCTGTTGAGATGGAAGGTGATGCGGCTGCTATGGCAGGCGAAGATGGTCAAGATGATGAAACAGATGAAGAAATGGAAGGTCAGGCAGAAGGGGATGCACCTGGCGGAGATCCACGTGATTATAAATCAGACGAGACTGCTCAGCATCAGGGGTATCGAGTTTTCACTGAAAAATTTGATGAAATCATCGATGCAGCTGAATTATGTGATTCTGAGGAATTAGACCGTCTTAGGAGCTTATTAGACAGACATCTTGAAAGCTTAACTTCAGTAATTGCAAAATTAGCTAATAGGCTTCAGCGAAAATTAATGGCTTATCAAAACCGTTCTTGGGATTTTGATCTAGAAGAAGGTGTTTTGGATGCAGGTAAATTACATCGAGTGGTAACACAGCCTTTGTCTGCCTTATCATTCAAGCAAGAGCAGGACACAAAATTCAGAGATACTATTGTTACCATATTGCTAGATAATTCAGGTTCTATGCGAGGTCGACCTATTACTATTGCAGCTGTAACAGCTGATATATTAGCACGTACACTTGAGAGGTGCGGTGTGAAAGTAGAAATTCTTGGTTTCACCACCAAAGCCTGGAAAGGCGGACAATCAAGAGAAGCGTGGCAACTTGCTGGAAAACCAGATAAGCCAGGCAGATTAAATGATTTACGTCACATTATTTATAAAGCAGGGGATATCCCCTATCGCAGAGCCCGCCGCTCTCTGGGGTTGATGCTTCGTGAAGGTATCTTAAAAGAAAATATTGATGGAGAAGCATTGCTCTGGGCGCATAATAGACTGCTTGCTCGCAATGAAGATAGGCAAATCCTAATGGTAATATCAGATGGAGCCCCTGTTGATGATTCTACATTATCCTCTAATAGCGGTAATTATCTCGAAAAACATTTACGACAAGTGATTTCAACTATTCAAGAACGCTCACCAGTCGAATTGCTTGCTATTGGTATTGGTCATGATGTAACCCGTTATTATGAACGGGCTGTAACCATAACAGATGCAGAACAGCTTGGCGGTGCAGTGATGACACAGCTGGCAGATCTGTTTGACGAAAATGCCAAGCCACCTCGCAAAATGTTTAGCTAATAGCGTATTTAGTTTAATTTTTTTGTGAATTATCCAAACAAACTTTAAGTATAAAGTTCTAAGATGCGCTAGCCTGCGATGCTGCCATAATTTCAGACTTTAAGGCGCGTGCCTCATCTGCCAATTCACTGTTTCTAGCTTGAATAAGAAAAGGATCTAAGCCGCCATGTTTTTCAACAGTACGAATCGCGCTTGTTGAAACACGTAATTTTAACGCACGACCAAGAATTTCGGACTGCATCGTGGTTACCTGTAAATTAGGCAGAAAACGTCTACGAGTACGATTATTCGAGTGACTAACATTATTTCCGCTCATTACGGACTTACCTGTAATCTGACACCGTTTAGCCATAACGAATTCCTTTTATCTTAAATCAAATATTAATAGTCAGACAAGGATATAGAGCAATCCGCCGAGAAGGTCAACTCCTCGAAAATCTCATTTGCCTTTAAAGTTTTTATTAAGATCTATAAAGACTAAATTAATACTCTACCTATAGGCTAATACAGATGAATAATAGACTAAACTATCTAGAAAAACGAAATATTATCATTGGAAGCCGTCGAACTTCGATTCAGCTAGAAACCTATTTCTGGCATCATTTAGATATTATTGTGGATCAAGAGCAATTAAATTTAAACCTGCTATGCTACGAACTTCATACACGAAGAAATGACTATTCAATGGCTCAATCTTTAAGACTATTTATTGTCATGTATTTTAAAGAAAAAACAGAGGCAATGGCAAAATCACATCCTCTGGGTGCAGATTATAAATTATTTGAAGCTAGTGCTGATTCGCCCTCAATCATTCATGTTTTAAATGTGTTTTCACACCATACTCAGCATATTGGCGAGCGGCATCAAAAGAATTAAACTTGCCACGCGCTTCTTGCAAATTAGCAAATCCCTCACTTGCACATAGTTTAGCAAGATCACAGTTAATCTGATGCGCTATATATGGTCCTTTTAAAGCAAGAGAGGAATAGAGCTGCACTAAGTCTGCTCCAAGCAAAATCTTGGTATAGGCATCACAAACACTACTAATACCACCAACACCTATAAGCGCTATTCGTCCACCAGCAAAATTATAGGCGTGTGAGAGCTTTTCACAGGATAATTTAAATAATGGCGCCCCTGATAAACCGCCAACCTGTGTCCTGTTCGTTTTATCTTTAAGGTTATCCCGTGTTAAGGTAGTATTACTAATAATTACCCCTGTAACCTGCTCATCTATCATTACTTCTATCGCTGCCAATAATTTAGCATCTGTTAAATCTGGAGCAAGCTTTATAAAAATTGGCTTTTCCATACCTACCTTGGTAAAGGCGCTCCTCACCGTTTTAATGATTTGTTTGAGTGAATCTGATTGCTGCAGGTCCCTTAGCCCTGCAGTATTTGGTGAGCTGATATTAATTGTGATATAATCAGCAAATTCAGCTAATTGCTGACACGCTATAAAATAGTCGTTAATCTTGTTGTCAGATATTTTATTGGCACCAATATTGACCCCAATAATCTGACCAGGTTTTTTATTTTTATGCCATTTTAAAAGCCGTGATGCCACCACCTGCATACCGTCACTATTAAACCCATATCGATTAATAAATGCATCATCTTCTGGAAGTCTAAATACACGAGGTTTGGGGTTACCTGGCTGCGGTAATGGTGTCACTGTGCCTATTTCAACACTGCCAAACCCAAGAGCAAAACTGCCTGAAATTGCAGAAGCATTTTTATCAAAGCCTGCTGCTAGCCCAACTGGATTAGGGAAAGTAACTCCACCGATTTTTACAGGAAGCGATATTGGAGTAAACCTTGGATGAAGTCCCAAAGATAAACAAGTAACAGCCAAATTATGGGCTGCTTCTCCTGGCAATAGCTTGGTGAATTTTGCAAGGGAGTTCCAGATCATTTTGCCTCTGTCTGTCCCAATGTATCATTCAACGCATCTTCAATCAGACTAAGACTAGATTGCAGACCGTATAACTTAAAAAAGCTGCCCATTCTTGGCCCCTGTGTCTGACCAAGAAGTATTTGATATAAACAGCTGAACCACTCTCTTAGGTTTTCGTATTCTGCTTGCTTGCCAACTGCATAAACCTGATTTTGAATATCTTCAGCGCTCGCTGTTTCTGGCAATGCTGAAAGCACATCCTTTAATTGATTGAGATGAATCTTCTCAACTGCACTTGCTAAACGATAAGATTTTTCAGGACGCACCCTATCTTGATAAAAACGAACAGCATAGCTTATCAACCTATCTAATTGAGGGTGGGTTTGCGCTGATACTCCTGGTGCATATTTTCCAACATAGGACCAGATAACCGCATTATCCTCAGCAGAACACACACCTGCTAAATTTAACAAAAGTGAAAAGCTAACAGGAAGTGTTGTTACAACTGGCTTTCCACTGTGGATATGCCATGTTGGGTTTTCAAGTAAACTTGCATCATCACATTCTGCTATTTTGCCAAGATGCGTGTAATATTCATCAACTGTTTTGGGAATAATATCAAAAAATAATCGTTTTGCCCTTTTTGGCTGTGCATACATAAATAAGGACAGAGATTCAGGGCTGCCATAGGTAAGCCACTCCTCTACTGAAAGACCATTGCCTTTTGATTTAGAAATTTTTTCCCCATTTTGGTCTAAGAATAGCTCATAGGAGAAACTGGTAGGAGGGGTTGAGCCAAGAGCTCTTACAATTTTTGATGATAATGTAACAGAATCAATTAGGTCCTTACCTGACATTTCATAATCAACACCTAATGCGTGCCATCGCATTGCCCAATCTGCTTTCCATTGCAATTTACACTTACCACCAGTAACTGGAGTAGTCATTTGATCACCAGTTACAGGATCAAGATAGCTTATCGTACCTGCTTGTTTATCATGAGCTGTTACAGGAACTTGTAAGACCTTCCCAGAATTTGGGCAAATAGGTAAAAATGGGCTATAGGTTGCTTGTCTATCTGGTCCAAGTGTTGGCAAAATAATATTAATAATCTTCTCGTAATTATTCAAAACATCTAATAACGCTGTGTCAAATTTGCCAGATTGATATAATTCAGTGGCACTTAAAAATTCATATTCAAAACCGAAAGAGTCCAAAAAAGCTTTTAATCTAGCATTATTATGCGCCCCAAATGAACTATGTGTTCCAAAAGGATCTGGTACTTGAGTTAACGGCTTTTCCAGAAAATGAGATAGTTCCTCTTGATTTGGAACATTATCTGGTACTTTTCGAAGCCCATCCATATCATCTGAAAAACAAACTAGCCGCGTTTTCTTGCCTGTTAATACTTCAAAAGCATGACGAACCATGCTGGTTCGCACAACCTCGCCGAAAGTGCCAATATGAGGCAAGCCTGAAGGTCCATAACCTGTCTCGAAGGTTACTAACTCCTCGCTATTCCTTGATTGAGAGTTAAGTCTATCGATAAGATTTCTAGCCTCCGCAAATGGCCAAGCCTTTGCTTCCTCTGCCAGGTTAGCAATCTCTTCATTAAAAGGCGGCAATTTGGTCATCCATAAATCCCTGCTTATTAGCTAAATATCTTTTATTTGCATGATTTATGTAAACTGTAACGCATCCGTTTTCCAGAAGAAATTATGCCATTCAGTAGGCTTGATAGTATAATTAGTTAGCTGTGATACAAGAATTATCCAGCCATTTCTAAATTTCTGCCTGAATGACTATTTCAAACACCAATTTAATTCATTTTATAACAGAAGAAACCTAGCCTGAATTAAATCAGATGCCTATGATAGCATCATGTCTGTTTTTTCTGTCCTCAGCCCTGATATCGCTGATTATCCAATTTTATATCCAACTGTCAAAGCCAATAATTGGGTGTCAACTGATGGTGAGGTATGTTCTGTTGCACAGCGTGATCTTGCGCAAATACTAGCATCTGAACACCCCCCTTTGATTTGTCATAGAAGTTGGACAGAAAAAAAATTAGGGCTTAAATTAGATAAATGCCTAGATATACTTGAATTATTTGCATTTGTTAAACCTGCTGAATTTTGTTTACCAACGCCTGCTGGCATAGCTTCAGCAATTGGTCTTCCCCTTCCAACAACAGACATAGATAAAACTATAATGCTGCGTTCCGCAGCGTATACGCTATTAGATATGTTAGCAGAAAACGGACAGGCTATTTCTGATGCATCCTCACATATACCAACCGGAACAATTGTAGATATTGCTGAAATGATGGGACAAGGTGGCTGGCTGTGGTCAGCGCTTATTCTTCCAATTTTTGGAAAAACAGATATACCCAAAGCTCCCCCTAATCCAGCAGCTGCTGCAATTTGGCAAAATTTACAGGAAATCAATGATAAAGCACCAAGAGGTGAGCCAGGCATTAAGCCAATTTTACCTGATGCGGCAAGACAGCGATTATCAGAAATGCTTGGTGTAAATTCTGAAATAAGGCAATCGCAGGCAGACTATGCTGCTGCTAATTGTGTGGTATTTGATCAACCAGATGCTGGACCAAAACCCACCTTACTTTTATCAGAAGCAGGTACAGGCATTGGCAAAACACTTGGCTACCTTGCACCTGCAAGCCTTTGGGCGGAGACAAATGATAGCTCTGTGTGGATATCAACATATACCCGCACCCTTCAACACCAAATTGCAGACGAGCTGAGCAGGCTGCCTGAAAAATCCAACCAACAAGATATTAGAAGGGTGGTCATTAGAAAAGGCAGAGAAAATTATTTATGCTTGTTAAATCTAGATGAGGGTTTGGCACAAATGCCAGGACAACCTGCAAATGCGATTGCCCTTGGTCTTATGGCAAGATGGGCATCTGCTTCATCTGATGGGGATCTTACGGGAGCTACATTTCCAGCATGGCTAGTGGATTTGATTAATAGTAGATATACTCTTGGACTTGCTGATAGACGCGGAGAATGCATTCATTCAGCTTGCCGCCATTATCATAAATGCTTTGTAGAAAAATCCGTAAGAGAAGCAAAGCAGGCAGATATCGTGGTTGCCAATCATGCCCTACTAATGCTGCAAGCTGCGTTTGCCAAAAATGATGACCGAACCATGCCAACCAGATTAGTCTTTGATGAGGGTCACCACGTATTTGACGCAGCTGACAGCGCTTTTAGTAGTGCGTTAACAGCAAGTGAGACAACAGAGATGCGGCGCTGGATTAGAGGCGCAGAAGACGGTCTAAAAGGTCGTTCTCGTGGCTTGCGAAATAGGTTTTCTGAATTAATCTCAGGTGACGATAAAGCACTATCGGAGTTAGAGACAATTATTGATGTAGCCCGAGAATTGCCCAGTAGAGGCTGGCAAAACAGAATTTCATCTGCTAGCCAAATTGGGGCAGCAGAAGAATTTTTCTCTGCGCTAAGATATTGCCTTTATAGCCGTGTTGAAAATACAGAATCACTTTATGATATTCAAAGCGAACTATATCCTGCTCCAGCAAATCTATGCGACTCTGCCCATAATTTTGCCAATGCCCTTAAATCATTATTAGCGCCACTTACCCAGATGGAAACATCCCTATTATCTATTATAGATCAAAATACTGAGAGCTTTGATAGCCAAACAAAATCCCGTTTTGAATCTGCCATCAGAAGCCTTCAGCGAAGGGCCATTATGCCAATTTCTAGCTGGCTGTTGCAATTACAGGATTTAGCAGCATCTGCAAGCGGCATGTCTGGTAGGGATGGGTTTGTTGATTGGATGCAGATCAACCGGATTGAGGGACAAGATAGAGACATTGGCATTTATCGTCATTGGCTGGACCCCACTATTCCCTTCAAGGAAGCTGTATTAGAAAAAGTACATGGGGTTGCTATTACATCTGCAACCTTACGTGATATAACTTCAGACCAAGAAAATAGTGCTGGCACACACCCAGCATCTGAAAATTGGCAAAGTGCCCTGCAGATAACAGGGGCAAGTCATCTTGCCCACCCTGCTATATTAAGTATTCATGACTCACCTTTTGATTATAAAAATCAAACATTGGTTCTGGTGGTAAATGATGTAGCAAGAGAACGTCCAGCTGCTACCGCAGCAGCGATGGCAGCTTTAATGAAAGCTGCTGGCGGTGGCAGCCTTGGTCTTTTTACTGCTATTCAACGATTACGCACAATCTATCCCTATTTAGCTGCCCAACTTGCCAATGTGGACATCTCATTATATGCACAACATATTGACCAGATGAACTTGCAAACATTACTTCAATTATTCAGAGCTGATACCAATAGCTGTCTGATTGGAACAGATGCTGTAAGGGATGGCATTGATGTGCCTGGTCAAGCGCTAAGAATGATTTTATATGATAGAGTTCCTTGGCCTCGTCCAGACATGCTGTTCAAAGCCCGCGCCGAATGGATAGGGAAAAGTGAATGGACAGATAGGCTTACCAGAATGAAATTACGTCAAGCCTTTGGAAGGCTGATAAGAAGGTCAGATGATAAAGGTGTATTTGTCATGTTGGATAGTCGTCTGCCGTCGCGCCTTACCTCTGCATTTCCGTCAGATGTAAGCATCCAACGCATTCCTTTAGACGAAGCTCTAATTAAAGTGAGAGCGTTTCTTAGCAAGGATGATATATAGATGGTTTTAAATATAGATGGTTTTTACTGTCGACATAAAAAAGCTGGATAGAAAATTCTATCCAGCTAATCTGTTTATAGACATATTGGTCTGGGTTATTTGACTTAATTAGAAGCCCATACCGCCCATACCGCCCATGCCGCCCATATCTGGTGCAGGAGCCGCTGCTGCTCTTGGCTCATCAAGTTCAGCAACCATTGCTTCTGTTGTTACTAGAAGACCAGCAACAGACGCTGCATTTTGAAGAGCTGAGCGAACAACCTTAGTTGGATCAATCACACCAGCTTTAATAAGGTCTGTAAACTCACCTGTTTGCGCATTATATCCAATTGTTGGATTATCTGACTCAACAAGCTTTCCAACAATCACAGAACCGTCAGCGCCTGCATTATTAGCAATCTGGCGTGCGGGTGCTTCTAATGCTTTGCGAATAATACGAACACCAACTTCTTGGTCTCCATTTGCTGTTTTTACATTATTCAGACCTGCAATCGCTTTCACGAGTGCAACACCCCCACCTGCAACAATACCTTCTTGAACAGCTGCTCTTGTTGCGTGCATCGCATCATCAACACGGTCCTTACGCTCTTTAACTTCTACCTCAGTTGCGCCGCCAACACGAATAACAGCAACACCGCCAGCAAGCTTTGCTAAGCGCTCTTGTAGTTTTTCACGGTCATAGTCTGAAGTTGTCTCTTCTGCTTGAGCTCGGATTTGGTTACATCTTGCTTCGATTTCTTCTTTATCACCTGCACCGTCAACAATTGTTGTATCTTCTTTAGTGATTTCAACACGCTTTGCCGTTCCAAGCATTTCAAGTGTAACATTTTCAAGCTTGATACCAACTTCTTCAGAGATCACAGTACCTTTTGTTAAAGTTGCGATATCTTCAAGCATTGCTTTACGACGGTCACCAAAGCCAGGAGCTTTTACAGCCGCAACCTTCAATCCACCACGAAGTCTGTTAACGACTAAAGTTGCCAATGCTTCGCCTTCGATATCTTCTGCAATGATAAGTAGAGGTCTGCTAGACTGGACCACTTTTTCAAGAACAGGCAACATATCCTGAAGATTTGATAATTTCTTTTCGTGCAACAAGATGTACGGATCTTCGAGACTGGCACGCATTTTTTCAGCATCTGTTACAAAATACGGTGACAAATAACCTCTATCAAATTGCATACCCTCAACAACGTCTAATTCTGTCTCAAGAGATTTTGCCTCTTCAACAGTAATAACACCTTCGTTACCAACACGCTCCATTGCTTCAGCAATCATTTTGCCAATCTCTACTTCACCATTTGCTGAAATTGTACCAACTTGAGCAACCTCATCTGATGTAGTGATTTTTTGTGATTGTGCTTCCAGAGCTTTAACAACCTCTTCCACTGCCAAATCAATACCACGTTTCAGATCCATCGGGTTCATTCCAGCAGCAACAGCTTTTGCACCTTCTTGAGCGATAGCTTGGGCTAGCACAGTAGCTGTTGTTGTTCCATCACCAGCAGTATCATTTGCTTTTGATGCAACTTCACGCACCATCTGCGCACCCATGTTTTGAAACTTATCTTTTAACTCGATATCCTTAGCAACCGTTACACCGTCTTTGGTGATACGCGGAGCACCAAAGGATTTTTCAAGTACAACATTTCGTCCCTTCGGACCCAATGTAACTTTAACTGCATTGGCCAGCGTGTCTACACCTTCCATCATTCTGGTACGTGCGTCTGATCCAAACTTTACGTCTTTAGAAGCCATTTTTTTCCTCTTTTTCGTCTAATTTTCAAAAAAGTTAATTTACATATTTATGCCGCTAAGCAGAAAAAGTGATTTTTTATCTAAATCCTGCTCGCGTTAATCTCTCAGATAAAATTTTAATCCAAGATACCCATAATGTCTGATTCTTTCATTATTAAATAATCTGTTCCGTCTATTTTGACTTCTGTACCAGACCATTTACCAAATAAAACTGTGTCACCAGCTTTAACATCTAACGGATGAACTTTTCCTTGCTCATCTCGTGCACCAGCGCCAGTCGAAACTATCTTTCCCTGCATTGGTTTTTCTTTTGCTGTATCTGGAATAATAATGCCACCAGCAGATTTTTCTTCAGATTCTAAACGCTCTACAAGAACGCGGTCGTGAAGTGGTCGGAAATTCATACCTTCATCTCCAAAATTAAGTTTACATTTATGATTATATTAGCACTCTCATGATGAGAGTGCTAATCCTGACTGCGTAAGTGGGCTCTCATCAGAGATATGTCAAGTATGCCTGCAAAAAATTCTTGTTTTTTTTTAAATAATTCTATTTTTAAAGAATAATATTTGAAAATTTACTACCTATCAAAAAATGGACTTTAAACACATCAGCTAGCCATGATAGAACGTCATCAATATCTCTATAAAAATAAATTACGTATTTGGGATTAAACATTTGAGAACTTTTTCTAAAAATAACACCGAAATGATAATCATATATTGGCTATATCTAATGGCTCTGCTTGTTGGTATAATGGTTGTTATTGGCGGCATTACAAGGCTTACAGGTTCTGGTCTTTCAATGGCAGAATGGCGACCTTTAATGGGCACCTTGCCTCCCTTAAATGCTGCAGAATGGATACGTGTTTTCGATATTTACAAACTGACGCCAGAATTTCAGGAAGTAAATTTGGGCATGTCATTGGGCGAATTTAAACAGATTTTCTTCTGGGAATATTTTCATCGTTTATGGGGACGATTACTAGGTCTGGTTTTTGTTCTACCCCTTTTATATTTTTTTCTGCGAAAAAAAATACCTGCTGGATATAGCCTTCCATTATTTGCATTAGCACTTGCAGGTGGTTTTCAAGGCGTAGTCGGCTGGTGGATGGTTGTATCTGGTCTTGCGGATGAGCCAATGGTATCGCAATACAGGCTAGCAACCCATTTAAGTATAGCACTTAGTATTTTTATCTGCCTTATATGGCTTGCTCACTCGCTTCTGTTTGGCAGGTCACATATTAAATTTGGAAAACCTATTATTGTTTTTTCCCTAATCTTTTTAACTATAATTGCAGGTGCTTTTGTAGCTGGCATGGATGCTGGATTACTGTATAATCATTATCCTTTAATGGGGAATGGGTTTATCCCCGTTGAATATGGTGAAAAAGCGTTTTTAGATCCATTTGAGAATCCTGCATCTGCGCAATTTCATCATCGGTGGATTGCTTTAATTGCAACATTCGGTGTTATTTATTTATGGTGGCACTCTATCTCGAAGAATATTGCAGTGACAAGCGCGCACCTAATGTTACTCATTGTTATAGGTCAGTTTACCCTTGGCATTGTAACTCTTATTAATGGCGCCCCTGTTCATCTAGGTGCGATGCATCAGACAGGTGCTGTTTTGCTTCTTGCTACAAGTCTATCTGTCATGCACGGAATATATCGAAGATAGCCTTCTTCTTTGCATTAGCAGAAGAAGGCTCATAATGTCTACGCGTCTTGTTATAGCTAACTTTGCTGCGTTTTTGATTGAATAATCGCTTTTCGAATATGTAATTCGGTTAGCTGTTTGTCTTCTACAGAAGATGGGGCAGACATCATCAAATCTTCTGCTTTTCCGTTCATTGGAAATAGGATGATCTCTCTTATATTTGGCTCATCTGCAATCAACATAACCATTCTATCAATTCCAGGTGCAATGCCACCGTGCGGCGGTGCTCCAAATTTAAACGCATTGATCATCGCTGGGAATTTTTCATCTACTATTTCAGGACCATACCCTGCTATATCAAATGCGCGGTACATAACTTCTGGCAGATGGTTTCTAATTGCTCCACTTGATAGTTCAATCCCGTTACAAACAAGGTCATATTGCCATGCATTTATTGCAAGAGGATCTTGTGTTTCGAGTGCCTGCATACCACCTTGAGGCATTGAAAATGGATTATGAGAAAACTCTATTTTACCAGTTTGTTCATCTTTTTCAAACATTGGAAAATCAACAATCCAACAAAACTTAAATATATTTTCATCAATCAGATTTTGCTCTGTTCCAATACGCACCCGCGCACGTCCAGCAAGGGAGACAGCTTCAGCTTCAACAGCACATGCAAAAAATACAGCATCCCCATCTTCAAGATTTAGTTTTTGCTTAATCTGATTTGCTTTTTCTTGTCCTAATGCCTTTGCAACAGGTCCCCTTGCTTCAGATTCTGCAAAAATTATATAACCTAAACCTGGCGCACCTTCTGATTGAGCCCATCCGTTCATTCTATCTGCGATTGCTCGGCTACCGCATTTAGGTCCAGGGATTGCTCTTACCACAGCCCCTTTTTCAATATTCTGAGCAAAAATAGAAAAATCCGACCCGCGGAAAATGTCTGTTACATCTGCTATTTCGATTGGGATTCTTAAATCAGGTTTATCATTTCCATATTTTAGGAGTGAGTCAGCATAAGAAATATGTACAAAATCAGGGTCTATTTTCTTATCTGAAAATTCCTCAAATACACCTTTTATAACAGGTTGGACTGCAGCAAACACATCTGCTTGATCAACAAAACTCATTTCAAGATCTAATTGATAAAATTCACCAGGACTTCTATCTGCTCTGCTATCCTCATCTCTAAAACACGGTGCAATCTGGAAATATTTATCAAACCCAGACATCATTACCAACTGCTTAAACTGCTGAGGCGCTTGAGGCAGTGCATAAAATTTACCAGGGTGCAGTCTTGCAGGGACCAAAAAATCGCGCGCTCCTTCAGGTGAAGAAGCAGTGAGTATTGGTGTTTGAAATTCTGTAAAACCTTGGGCAATCATTCTATTACGAATAGATTGTATTATTTGTCCACGAAGGATAATATTTTGGTGGGGTCGTGAGCGCCGCAAATCAAGATATCGGTACCGAAGTCTTGTTTCTTCTCCTGCATCTTCGTCAGAATTTACCTGAAGTGGTAGTGTGTCAGCAGCAGACTGAACAATAATTTCTGCTATAGCTACTTCGATTTCTCCAGTAGATAGGTTTTTATTGATGGTTTCCGCACTTCGCTTTTTTACAATTCCTGTAATTGTTACAACGCTCTCATTACGCAGCGACTCAACAATAGAAAACGCACTATCAGATGTATCTATCACGCATTGTGTTAAGCCAAAATGATCTCTTAAATCAACAAATACGAGGGATCCATGATCTCGTTTACGATGAACCCAACCAGAAATTCTAACTTGGCTATTTTCATCTTTTGCTGAAATCTCGCCACAATTATGGGTGCGATAAAGATGCATAATAATGGTCTCCAAAAATTCTTTAAGTTACGCGCGCAGTATGCATCAATTTATATAAACTGCAACTAAAACGCACATTGAAAAGATAAATAGGATTGAAGAATGGATATTCAAACAGAGATATCAATCCCTTCTTCTTTTGCTACGCGTTCTTCTTGTCAGACTATCTGTTACATCTGCATTCAAGTTTTGACCTTCCCAAGCAAGACCAAGAAGGCTGTCCGCTCTGGATTGGGAAAATACTTGTTTTGGCTGTTCAGCCAGTGCCGTTGCCATCGCTTTGATATGAGTTGGCGTTGTGCCACAACATCCACCGATTATCTTAGCCCCAAGGTCGCGCGCTAAAACAGCATAATCTGCCATTAATTCGGGGGTTCCTTTGTAACTAATTTCCCCTTCGTCATATACAGGAATGCCGCAATTTCCTTTAGCAATTATAAATTTATCTTTTGCAGAGCCAGAGAAATGAGAAATGGAATGAATTAACTCAGCAGGACCAATCCCGCAATTTGCACCAAAACACGTCAATGCAGATTGATTTGCGTTTTCAGAAAAATACTCAGGTTTAATTCCCATCATAGACCTTCCAGATGTATCAAAAGTCATTGTAGCGCATACAGGAAGACCTGTTGATGCTGCAGCTTCGAGGGCAGCATCAAGTTCTTCAATTGAAGACATTGTTTCAATCCAAATAGCATCCACGCCGCCGGCGTGCAGTGCATCACATTGCTCTTTAAATGCATCAACTGCGCTTGAATGTTCTAAACTGCCTAGCGGGGAAAATAATTCTCCTGTTGGACCAACAGAGCCAGCAACAATAATTTGCCTGTCTGCATTATCAGCTACATCCCTTGCTATACTGGCAGCAGCCATATTGATTTCGGTGACCTGGTTTTCAGATTGATGCAGCTTAAGCCTATATCTAGTACCCCCAAATGAATTGGTTAATATTAAATCAGACCCCGCATCTAAAAATGAATTATGAAGAAATTTTATATGCTCTGGATGTTCTATGTTCCATAATTCTGGGGGATAACCTGTTTCCAACCCTTTAGAGAATAGATTGGTTCCAGTTGCTCCATCTGCAATCACCACATCCTTTTG
The DNA here is from genome assembly GCA_018666135.1 of Alphaproteobacteria bacterium. GTDB lineage: Bacteria > Pseudomonadota > Alphaproteobacteria > Puniceispirillales > Puniceispirillaceae > UBA5951. The sequence continues at coordinate 17,178 of JABJAN010000093.1, forward strand.
TGATAAAAATTCTATGAATATACTCATATATATCTATCGTTTCTGGTATAATTATCGTTTCTAAAAAAATTCTTTTGGTTTAGCTGATACTTTAATTATGTAACCTTAACGGAAAAATTATTTAATTTATTGCAGATTTAATAAATAAATTGTTCATTATTTATTTTCCCTGCGTCTTTTAGAACTGCGGAGCGTGACAGGGCGTCTCTGATGAAGCATTTCTATCATTTCTTTTTGTTCAGTAAAGGATAGTCTTTGCCAAGAGGCAATTTCGCCTCTTGTTCTGTAACATCCTACACAGAATCCAGTCTCATCTGAAATCTGGCAAATGCTTATACAAGGAGAAACTAATTTTTTCATAATGCGTGTCATAACCAAAAAAGTTAAGCGGCTACTCCATTATCAGAATCAGATATTTGTTCTTGTTCCTTGGCACAAACAGTCTCAAAGAAACTTCTGAATAAAGCCGATAAACCCGTTCCATCCACGCTCCAGAAAACACAACCTTCCTGGAAAGATGTTTTTTCAGCAGAGACAGCTGATGATAATCTTGTATCGCCAATGACATCTAATAATTTTGATGACTCGCTCACTAATAAAATGGGAATTGATTCCCGTAAAAAGGCGCGCATCAATCTAATTGCGTGCGGCTCCTCAGTGAGAAGGTCTATATGCTCTTGTCCGCCAACTACAATTAAGCAATCATAATCAATTGCTAGTGTTTCTGATAACTGAGAGTCGGATGCATAGCTAATAACATTTCCTGTTTTTGGATCACTATATGCAAGACCATTATTGGGAGAGATAATTCTTGCCTGCGCTTGTTTTGCCATAATTGCCTTTTGCAATGCAACAAACTCTGCTTCGTTAAATCCATTTGCTAATAACATAGCAATTTTTTTTACAGTTGACGTGGTAGTACTCATTTATTTTTATCCTCTTTTTGTTCGCTATAACCTTAAAACCATACCCATCAAATGCTATCATCATAGGATGAGCCCTAAGCCAAAAAGCTCTGGTTTCAGTTATCTAGATTTCAATGAACTCGCTTGAGCGTTTGTTAATCATGGCGGGTTTGTTATTTGTTTAAGAAAAAAACAGAAAAAATTTGTGTAGACGATAAGCTATTCGCTATCGAACCTAGCAAGCGTTTACACCAGTCGGATTTATTTTTCAAGCACTCCTTATCCGCTATCCTCTAAACACCTGATTATTGGATATAGGATTTTTAATTTTATCACTTGTTTTAATGATTCAAGTTAGGTTAGATATTACAAGATTCACCTAAAACTAAATTAAGAGATTATTATGTCTAAGAAAATTGTTACAGTATTTTTATTTTCAACGCTTTTAGCTTTTTCTGCTTGCTCATCTTATCCAACTTGGGTTCCTGAGTGGGCTCAAATCAACGCAAGTGAATAAGCCTCCCTCATTTTCGGATTAAAATCCTTTTCAAATTATTGATCTAGTAAATTTAAAAATGTTGCGGTTATAACTTTTCAGGAACGCCATTCGCCAATTTTTATCGCCTGTTGCACCTACAAGAGCAAAGTTGTATTTAAAAATGAAAATTTTTTTAGCGTTTTTGTCACATGGTAATATAAATCCGCTAAATTTTAAATAGAATGATCGTTCAAGGGTCTTGCTACGTATCATATTGATAAATAAAATAAATGGAACTTAGTAATGACACCTTATGATACCACAGATTTAACGAAAAATAACTCCTCAACTAATAAGCCGTCACGTGATGAGGCGGAAAAAGCGGTTGAAATATTATTAAGATGGGCAGGCGACAACCCGCAACGTGAAGGTCTTGTTGATACACCAGCTCGAGTTGTCAGGGCATTTGAAGAGTTCTTTGCAGGCTATTCAGAAGATCCTGAGCAATTACTTGAGCGCACTTTTGAAGAAGTTGAAGGGTATGATGATATCGTGATGCTTCGCGATATTTCTATGCAAAGTCACTGTGAGCATCATTTAGTTCCTATTTTGGGAAAGGCTCATATTGCATATCTACCTGATACACGAGTGGTTGGAATATCAAAGCTAGCACGGGTTTTAGATAGCTATTCTAGAAGACTGCAAACACAAGAAACTATGACATCTCAAGTAGCAAACGCGATACAAAACGCCTTAAAACCCAAAGGGGTTGCAATATTGATTGATGCACAACATCAATGCATGACAACCAGAGGGGTAAAAAAACCAGACGTATCTATGGTTACAACTCAATTCACTGGGGAATTTAAAAAAGACCCTTCATTAAGAGACAGATTTTATAGACATATCGAATTAGGTCGTTAGAGCCAATTTTACTCAAATCTGACTTTTACTTTAATATATGGACAGCCTTCATTTGACTCAGTATATCTGTGAGATATAGCTGATTGATGAAGGCTGAAATGCTGATATGAATATCACGCCCGTATTTTCTATTCTTGGTGTATTACTTTCGATATTATCTTTTACCATGCTGATTCCAATGGTGGTTGACATCATGTCTGGGTCTCAGAATTGGTTTGGATTTGCATCTGCTGCGCTTATTTCATGTTTTATAGGAATATCCTTGTGGCTTACAAATAGAAATAAACAGGAAACAAATCTAGGTCTCCGAGAAGCTTTTTTACTGACAAATTCAGCTTGGCTATTATCTGGTATATTTGGAGCACTTCCTTTCGTTTTTTCTGACTTAGGGTTAAGTTTTACAGATGCGCTATTTGAATCCATTTCAGGAATTACAACCACCGGCTCTACAATTTTAACCTCAATTGAGGTTGCCTCCCCTGGCATAATACTCTGGCGCGCCTTGTTACAATGGCTTGGAGGCATTGGTATTATCGTTATGGCGCTGGCTATTCTTCCGATGTTATCTGTTGGCGGGATGCAACTGTTTAAAACAGAAACGTATGAGGCAAGTGATAATGCAATCCCTCGTGCAAGGCAGCTTGCAGGGGGAATTTTTGCTGTTTATGCCACATTAACTTTATTTTGGACTGGCATGTTATGGCTTGCTGGTATGAGCGGCTTTGATTCTCTTATTCATGCAATGACAACTTTGGCAACAGGGGGCTATTCCTCTAAGACAGAATCAATTGGCGCCTTTGACTCTGTTACTATTGAACTTATCATTATTTTTGGCATGATTGCGGGCAGTCTCCCATTTGCGCATTATCTTGCGATTACGCGTGGCGGATGGCGGTCGCTTATCAATGACCCACAAGTTAAATGGTTTGTTGCCCTTATTCTTATTGTCGTGATTTTAATTACGATTGACCTAGGAAGAAACGGAAATAATTGGCTTAGTGCTATCCGTTTAGCTAGTTTCAACACAGTTTCTGTCATGACTGGCACTGGATATGGCACAGCTAATTTTGCATTATGGGGCTCATTTTCAACTACAATGTTGTTGATAATGATGTTTTTGGGTGGATGCGCTGGTTCAACAACATGCGGTATCAAAATGTTCCGACTTCAGGTGTTAGTAGGCACAATAAAGGTCCAAATCATACGTCTTCTTAGACCTCATGGTATTGTGCTTGCCTATTATAATAAAAAACCGGTTCCTGAATCTGTAATGGATGCTGTTATGGGATTCTTTTATTTATACATTCTGTGTTTTGTTTTTCTGTCTTTATTCCTTGCTTTTACGGGTCTTGATTTCACTACTGCATTTTCTGGTGCAGCAACAGCCATTTCTAATGTAGGTCCTGGATTGGGGGGTGTTATAGGACCAAGTGGAAGCTTTCACCCATTACCTGACATGGCCAAATGGGCTATGTGTTTTGGTATGTTACTTGGCAGATTAGAGCTGTTTACAGTGTTGGTTTTACTTAATCCACTCTTCTGGCGTAATTAAGCCACAACTATTGTGGCTGACTTTTGGTTTAATGACTTTTGCAGAAGTGTACCGCTAACAATATCCCCTTTTATCTTGCCCCTGTAGTACTTTGTTTTTTCTGTATATATATTTTTGTAAATACTCTGCCGTTAATTGCATAATGCTATTATCTTTACAGCTGAATTAGCTTTTTTCATTTTGAGATTAGTCAGCAGCTATTTTATAATACATTTGTTTTCCTGTCTCACCCATAGCTGTGAGCGCGCATTTGAGTATATATTTTTGAGTATATATTTTTGAGTACACACAGGGGGGAGAGGCTAAAATTCTGCGCCATTTGCACAGATACCCTTATTTACAGAACATTTATTTGGCATCAAGAGCTAGCGAAGCAACATGCCGTTTAGGTTTTCAATTTCTTCCCTAAGCTTTCTATCAAATCCAGCAAGCACGGCTAATATCGTTTCTTGAACAGCTGCATCAAATTCGGCTGTTGTGCTTGATTCTGCTACAGTGGTTGAACTAATAGAACGCGCATCAAGAAAACCCGTTTGACTAGTGACTGGTTGTATCCACATTAACTGACCTGCCATTTCGACTTCAATTCGCTTTTGCTGATTATCTTTAAATTGATTTGCAAGGGAATCAGCCTGCTGAATATCCGTAATTATAATAGATGCTTTCCTTATATCAAGCGTAAGCTCTCCTGACGAGCCTGCTGGTTGCAAGGTATTGCTAGCCCATTCTGATAACACAGATGCAGAGTTTGGCTGAATTAGATGCTCTTTAAATGGTTCTACAGCTGGCATCTTCCAATTTTGGATAATAACCAGCTTTCTGGCATTTATTGCAAGAGGCTCATAGTCTGATGTCTGAAATCCAGGCACATCTGGGGTATTATATATTTTCTGACTACACGCAGAAAATAATAATAAAAATGATAATATAAAAATGGTAAGCCGCATCATTCTACTCCTCAGTGATCACCTTTTATGAATAAAAGCATGCCCAGATAATGGTATCTTAAACTACACACGTTTCAATAAAAAAAACAACAACAACAAAAATTGCTTTTTATACGTGAATTTTTACCCCAAATTTTACCCCAAATTTTACCCAGACTTTAATGCGCTTTTAAATTTGCAGAAAAAATTCGTATCTTTTTACAAAACTCACAATCAACTACCAAATCACCATTTTCATCAGCGAGTGTTTGCAACTCATCTTTATGAATAGATCGAAGCATCGTTTCTACTTTTTCATCACTACAACGACATTTGTCAATAATTGGGCGCTTAGGTTGAATATAAATTCCAAGCTCATGAAATAATCTATAAAGAAGTGTTTCTAATTCTAACGCAGGGTCTAAAAGTTCATTTTCTGTAACTGACTGAGCAAAAATTTTTGCTTCACTCCAAATATCTGCTAGCTCAATTCCAGTATCATCTTCTATGCCGCCAGTATCTGCAATTCTTTGAAGCATAAGCGTTGCTGCAATCCATTCTCCATCTTGTTTTTGCACCTTGGTGATGAATTCTGTGTGAACTTGCTCAGAGTTCTTAAACCATGTTGTAACAGCATCAGCTACTGTTTTTCCAGACAGGTCAACAATACCCTGATATCTCTGATTTGGGCCATTTTGTTCAATCGTAAATGCCATATAGCCTTCACCCATTACTTCAGGAATTTCAGCTTTCTGTTTTGAGATTTGTTCAACTTCCTGTTCATCATACGCCGCATAAGACCGGATATGACCATCATTTGATACATCACAAAACAACGTCTTTATAGGTCCTTCACCCTTGGCTTGTAGCGTAATCACACCATCCAATTTAAAGGTTGTAGACAAACAGGATGTAATAACCATCGCCTCTGCTAGAAGCGAATTTACAGAATCTGGATAATGGTGCCTATCTAGAATTTGTTGTATCGGGGGTACTAATCGGCAGATTCTACCTATTATTTTTGGCGTTTTATTCTGCGGACCACCTGTTAGGTAAAAAGGTATAACAAAGCTATTAGGAGGCAGTTCTGAATAATCATCAGATAACTCTGAATTATTTTTCTCAGTCATATATTCCATCACAGCACTCTTCTTATCATCCTGTGGAGCCAAATAAATGGCAAAGGATAGCCTTTTGCGCGTGGAGTCTATTTTCTGCTTCGTCAAATACAGCGCTTTGCGGCCCGTCAATCACCCCAGCTGTAACTTCGTCTCCTCTTATCGCAGGCAGACAATGAAGAAAAATTGCCTTATCATCTGCGAGGCTAAGTAATTCTTCATTTACCTGATATGGTTTAAGGTCCTGCATCCTTGTGCCTTCATTGTCTCCCATTGATATCCAAACATCTGTTACTAATACATTTGCGCCGATTGCTGCTTCACGGCTGCCTTCATACACATCTATCTGGGCGCCTAAATCACGGGCCTTATTTATCAATTCTAGGTCAGGTTGATATGCTTTTGGACTAGCAATTCTTAACGCAAATGGAAACTTGATTGCGGCATCTACCCAGCTTTTTAAAACATTATTTGAATCCCCAAACCAAGAAATGGTTAGTCCATTTAGTCTCTGAAATCTTTCTTCTATGGTCATTAAATCTGCCATAATTTGGCATGGGTGAGACAAATTAGTTAGCCCATTAATAACTGGAATATCGCCATATTGTGCTAATTCAAGGACTGTATCATGTGATAATGAGCGTATCATCACAGCATCTACGTATCTTGATAGTACTTTTGCAGTATCTGCAATAGACTCCCCGCGTGAGAACTGCATATCATTTGAGGATAACACAATTGCAGATCCGCCAAGTTGCGTAATTCCAACTTCAAATGAAATACGTGTGCGGGTTGAATGCTTCTCAAAAATCATAGCTACTGATTTACCCTGCAATGGGGTTGGTGCTAGGTGACCTGCTTTCATCTTATGAGCAAGAGACAAAATTTCACTTAACTCTGATGGCTCAAAATCTACAATATCAATAAAATTTGCCGACATATGATATGTCCTTTACCTATTCAAGTTTCTAGCGTTTTTTGCTCTTATAGTTCGTGACTTTTTTCTTCAAAGCAAATCGTAAGAGCGTTACATAATATATCAATTTCAGATTTAGTGATGATTAACGGAGGTATAATGCGCAGTGTATTCAGACCTGCCTGAACAGTTAGAATGTGTTTATCCCTTAAAGCTGAACTTAAGTCAGCAGCGGCAAAACACTCCTGCAAACCAATACCTCTTAGAAGACCTAATCCTTTTATTTCTTTTATCAGACTAGGATACTGCTCACTCAATTTAACCAAATATGTATTTAGATAAGATGAAATCTCTTGTACATGTTGTAAAAAGCCATCTTCTTGCAAAACATCAACAACTGAATTAGCAACTGCCATGGCAAGCGGATTGCCCCCAAAAGTGGAGCCATGGCTACCTGGTCCCATAGCGTTACCTATATCTGCGCGTGCCACAACTGCGCCAACTGGAATACCGCCACCAAGACCTTTAGCCAAAGCTACAATATCAGGTTGAATCCCATATTGCTGAAAAGCAAATAATGAACCTGTTCTACCCATTCCTGTTTGTACTTCATCTGCAATTACCAAAACCCCAAATTCATCAGCTGCCTCTCGCAAACCTTGTAAATATCCATCAGGAGCTGCATTTGCACCTCCCTCTCCTTGCACAGGTTCAATCATAATCGCTGCTGTTTTTTCATTAATTGCAGCTCTAAGCTCATTTAAATTGCCAAAGGCTACATGTTCAAAACCAGCTACGCTAGGCCCAAATCCCTCCCGGTAAGCAGGGTTTGCTGTTGCTGAAAGCATGCCTAATGTACGACCATGAAAAGCCCCACTAGCGCATAAAATAGTTGTTTTATCTTGTTTATTTTGACGATACTGAAAACGACGCGCCATTTTAACAGAAGCTTCATTTGCTTCTGCGCCAGAATTACAGAAAAATACATGGTCCAATTTACACGCCTGTGCCAAACGAAATGCAAGGCGTTCTTGGTCTGGAATTCGATAAAGATTTGATGTATGCCAAAGAGTATGAGCTTGATTAGATAGTGTTTCAACTAATTTTGGATGGCAATGACCTAATGTATTTACAGCAATGCCAGATGCGCAATCAAGATAGCTAATATTGTCATCTGTAATTAGATAACATCCCTCACCTCTGACAAAACTAAGATCAATCCTGCCATAGGTCGGCATAATAGCCGCTTGATATTCACTATTCTGGGTTTCCATTAAAATCGATCCCTAATTATAAAATCAGTTCGTCTTATGCAGATAAATTAGCTATTTTGCGCATTAAAAAACCAATTTGTATGACGTATATACGCCTACAATGTCAAGCAATCATTATACAACACTTACTTAAAATGCTTGGCTAATTTTAATCCTTGAGCTTGATAATTAGAACCAGATTTTGCTTGACCATATAGGCTTTCCGGTGTTTGCGACATTCGCTCATAAACAAGCCTGCATACAATTTGGTCCTGCTCTACTAGAAATGGCACATCATGTGAGCGCACTTCAAGCACAGCTCTGGTTTTACCACCACCACCAGAGCCCATCCCGAAGCCAGGATCAAAAAACCCTGCATAATGTGCCCTGAATTCACCAACTTTTGTATCATAGGCACGCATTTCCGCTGCAAAATTATCTGGAACACATACATATTCACGACTTGCCAAAATATAAAATTCATCAGGGTTAAGTACCAAACCTCCCCCAACAAGATCGGTTGTTGTTACAGCCTCCCAAAATTTTGACTTTTCCAGTCCACCTACTTTATCAATATCGACAAGACCTGCATGTTTACGAGCACGCCACCCAATTATATCATCCTGTAATTCTGCTTGCAGATTCACAGATAATCCTATTCCATCATTAATCAATGCAGCAGCTGACAGGATTGCATCAGAGCGTACTAAGCCAAAATCATGCTGCAAAGAAGATAACTCTGAATCATCTATTATTGCAGAACCAGCCCGCAGGCGAAGCTGTGATAGCCGGGATCCAGTGCGGACAAGAACAGAAAAGGTGCGTGGCGAAATTTCAGCATATAAAGGTCCTGAATATCCAGCTGCAACCATTTCAAATTCCCGCGCATAATCTGTAATTAGGCGCGTAAATACATCAAGACGACCTGTTGAGCTTTTGGGATTAGCCATACCCTTTAGATTATCAGGTAACGATAAACTTTCTTGCAATTCAACCAAATAAACACAGCCTTTTTCTAAAACAGCACCCTGTTTTAAATCAAGTTCATGTAGGGCAAATTTATCAAGTTTTTCTTCTACTGTAGATCCCGTACCAGGCAAAAAAGACGCTTGTATCCGCCAGGCTTTAAATCCAAGGCGTAAATCAATGCTAGCAGGTTGTATTTGTTCTGATAAAAAGGGCGTAGAAGCGTTTATTACATTCTGCTTTATAAGCGCAGATAATGTTTGACTAGGCAAAACGCCAGCAGATGCGTTCATATCACGATTATCCTTTGTTGCAATTAAGCCCTATGATTTTAATTTATATCCTGACTGAAAGACAAAATAACATCCTAAGAATAATGCCACATTTAATATAGACAAAGCAATAAGTCCGACCATAATAGGTCCATCATTCAACCCAATAATGCCATACCGAAAACCATCTATTACCAAGAAAAAAGGATTAAAAATAGCAAATTTTTCTATTACATCTGGCAGTCTTGTAATCGAATAAAATGTGCCAGATAAAAAAGACATAGGCTGAATAATAAAGTTTGTTATCGCAGCAAGAGAATCAAATTTAGCAGCCCAGATGCCTGCTAGAATGCCAACCAGAGACATAGCACATGAACCAAGGAGCAGAAAGGCGGCTGCGGAAATGGGGTTCTGTGGTGGTCCTGTATTTGCAATGAAAGACAGAATAGTGATGCTAATTACCCCAACCAGCACACCGCGAGTAACCCCTCCTAAAAGCAATGCGACAAGCAACTCAAATGAACCAAGGGGCGGCATCAATATATCAACGATATTACCTTGAACTTTTCCGATGATAATAGAAGAAGACGTATTGGCAAATGCATTCTGCAATACTGCCATCATGACTAGCCCAGGGGCAAGAAATTGCATATAGCTAACATCTGGAAATGGGCTTACTTTCCCTTCCAGCGCAAGTGCAAATACCATCATAAACAACGCCGAAGTCATTACAGGCGCCGCTAATGTCTGCATTGACACCTTCATAAATCGATGTACTTCTTTACAGTATAATGTGTACATACCGCGCCAATTGACAATGCCAATCTGAACTGGCCTGATGAGATATTCTGATTTCATGCTTGTTCCTACAATCTTAGATGAAAAACCGCAACCTAACTTTAAAAAGTAAAAAAGACAGTTTGAGATTGAATATATGGATAAACCAAACAAACACAAAAAACCAGTTCAGCGAGCACAAAAAGCGTCTGCGCAGAAAATCAATCCCAACCGATTGAAAAATAAGGCGACTCATTATCTGGGTCGTTATGCAAGTACAGAACATAAATTAACCCAAATATTACTTAAATTTGCGCAAAGGAAATGGCCTGAAATCACACAGGAAGAGGCTTTGATACACATAGTGGACACGGTAAAATGGTGCCGTGAATATGGATTTGTCAATGATGCTGACTATCTGCAAATGAAACTAAGATCTGGCAGGCAAAAAGGGCAATCAGCACTGCAAATAAAACAGAAATTATTTCAAGCTGGCTTGACCCAAGAAATGGTTGCAACTGCTTTCATGGGCAATGAAAACATAAAAGAAGAAGAGTTGCAGGCTGCATTTACGCTTGCCAGAAAAAAACGAATTGGTCCGTTCTCTGCTAGCAAAATAACTGAACCTGCTGAAAAAACAAAACAGATGGCCCGACTTGCAAGAGCAGGTTTTAGTTATGATATTTGCAAAAAAATATTTGACTATTTAGATGAATCATAAGCAGTCTTATGCTTAAAAATACCAAAGTATTTGGTTTATAGAGCTGCTGACGATATAGAGCTGCTGACGATAAGGAGTGTATGATAACTATGAGTGATGATCTAATTTTTGAGCCGTCTGAAGAATTGCAAAAATCGGCGCTTATTAACACATCTGATTATGAAAAATTATACCAACAATCTATTTCTGACCCCCAGCAATTCTGGGCAGAAAACGGAAAGCGAATTGATTGGATCAAACCCTATAATATCATCTCAAACTGTTCATATCTGGCACCTGATGTCTCTATTAAATGGTATGAAGATGGAACCTTAAATGCATCTGCTAATTGCTTAGACAGACATTTAGCTACCAGAGCTCAGCAAACTGCGATAATTTGGGAAGGAGATGACCCAGCTGATTCTCGGCATATCACCTATCAAGAGCTATATGACGACGTATGTAAATTTGCCAATGTGCTTAAATCAAATGCTGTTAAAAAAGGCGATAGAGTTACAATTTATATGCCGATGATTCCAGAAGCTGCTGTTGCTATGCTGGCTTGTGCTAGAATAGGAGCTGTTCATTCTGTTGTCTTTGGGGGATTCTCTCCAGATGCGCTTGCCGGGCGAATAACAGATTGTGATTCCACCTGTATTATTACAGCTGATGAAGGTGTCAGAGGCGGAAAGTCTATTCCTCTTAAACAAAATGTAGATGATGCTTTGGTGAACTGCCCAAAATGTACCACCTGTATTGTGGTTAAGCGAACTTCTGGTCACATCAACTGGGATGATAGCAGGGATATCTGGTACCATGAAGCAATGGCACAGGCATCGCAAACTTGTCCGCCTGAAGAAATGTCAGCTGAGGATCCCTTGTTTATTTTATATACTTCTGGATCCACAGGTAAACCAAAAGGCGTTCTGCACACAACTGGTGGGTATATGGTATATGCTTCTATTACCCATCAATACGTATTTGACTATCAGGATGGGGATGTCTATTGGTGTACTGCTGACGTTGGGTGGGTAACAGGACATAGCTATATTCTATATGGACCGCTCGCAAATGGGGCGATTACCCTTATGTTTGAAGGAGTGCCAACCTATCCAGATAGTGGTCGGTTCTGGCACGTAGTCGAAAAGCATAATGTTTCTATTTTCTATACAGCGCCAACAGCTATAAGAGCCCTTATGCGTGACGGTGATGAGCCTGTAAAAAGATATAATCGCTCCTCCTTACGGCTACTTGGTAGTGTCGGAGAGCCCATAAACCCAGAGGCTTGGTTATGGTATCATTCTGTTGTTGGGGATTCTAAATGTCCGATTGTAGATACATGGTGGCAAACAGAAACTGGCGGCATTTTAATTTCGCCTCTACCAGGCGCAATTGCCAGCAAACCAGGCTCTGCTACAAAACCTTTTTTTGGAATTCAACCAGCGATTGTTGACTCAGAAAATAATGAGCTAACAGGAGAAGCCGAAGGAAATTTATGTATTAATCAAAGCTGGCCAGGTCAAATGAGATCAGTTTATGGAGACCATAAAAGGTTTGTTGATACTTATTTTTCAACTTTCCTTGGTCGCTATTTCAGCGGTGACGGTGCTAAACGCGATAGGGATGGGTATTACTGGATAACAGGAAGAGTAGATGACGTTCTTAATGTGTCTGGGCATCGAATGGGAACTGCTGAGGTTGAATCAGCTCTTGTTTCACATCCGGACGTAGCAGAATCAGCAGTGGTGGGGTATCCGCATGATATAAAAGGTCAGGGAATATATGCGTATGTAACCTTGATAGCTGGGCTTGAAGCAGATGAGGTGCTTGAAAAAGCTCTAAAACAGTGGGTTCGCAAGGAGATAGGTGCTATTGCTACACCAGACCTAATTCAATTCTCTCCTGCCCTTCCTAAAACAAGATCTGGTAAAATTATGAGGCGGATTTTACGTAAAATAGCTGCTAATGATTACGCAGAGCTTGGAGATACCTCTACCCTTGCAGACCCTTCTGTAGTTGATGAATTAATTAATAAGCGAAAGAATATATAATTCATTTAGCCAAATCATGCCACTGATGCCATTGATGCCATTGTTGAGTTTGGAATTGGCGTCTCATTAGCAAGACCAAGTTCGATAGCTCTACATACAGCGTGTGTTCTGTTTTTAGCGCCTAATTTACTCCTTAAACTTTTTAGGTGATGCTTTATAGTAACTTCACTTAAATCGTGCGTACGCGCCATTTCTTTGTTTGATTCCCCATTTAAAAGACCCTTTAGCACTTCTTTTTCTCTATTAGTAAGCCATTTTGTAAAATAATCCTTTGAAGAAACCTGCGCTTCATTATCCATTATTGTAGGGAAATAAATCTCCCCTGCTACCATTATTCTCAGCGCTCCAACAAGCGCCTCTGGTGATAGTGAATAAGGCAAATATCCAAATAAATTTAACTTCTGATATCTTTGGAATTCATCAAATGAGTAATG